>NZ_JBQFPK010000003.1:0-421841 GCF_056534465.1 Ruegeria sp. D3 | reverse complement strand
TCTCATCTCCACTCCTTGGCGGTTACGATGAGCCAGAAACCCTCTCTTATCAAATCGACCTAAACTGTCCCATTGGCGCTGACGTCAGACAAAATGGAGAGTTTGGCCGCTTGGTGGAGGATGCGTACCATCTTACAGAGAGGAAATAAACGATGGTCCCTAAACCTCAGATCGCCAGCAACTCCTGATGAATTGCAACCATCGCCCAAGTGTCGCGCGTACAATACGCCACAAGATCAGAGTAGACCTTCTCGCGCGCTGGATCGTCCGGTTGGGTCAGTGTCACGTCCTTCCAAAGACGAGACGCGCTTGCCCCCTCTTTGATGTCCAGATCATCGTATGAAAGTTCGGGCAAAAACGCTGGAAGAACGGCCTTGATAGAGGCGCTTCCCTTGAACGCGGGATCGTTGATCACTTCATCCGCAAACGGCTTCATCAAATCAACTACGCGGGCGTTTAAGTCTTCCAGAAACTCTGCGTGCTCTGGATAAGTTTCCGCCATCTCCCTATTGCGCGATTTCTCGAACGGAGCATACCAAACCACTACAGAGCCAACGTCTCCCATGTCCTCGCGTAGCCTTTCTAGCAAAGCTGGCATCGGATTGCTGGCGTCACGGTGGAGATACTCCCTGTGCTCAATTTCTCCGCCAGGCTCATGCTGGATATGCAAGGAATACTGGAAAGCGACTTGTTGATAGGGACGTGTTCCTTCCCAGGGTGGTAGCAAACTCTGAGAGGTCTCGTAGTCAAAATAATAAACCGGATAGGCAATCTCGCTCAGAAACCTGCTCAACTCCTGATGATCGAGAGTGCGTGCACCGTTCGCCAGAGCTCTCAAGTAGCGCTGCGTTGACTTGCCCAACACAGATGGATCACTGATCTCGTCAATCTTTGTGATCCCGTCTGCGATGAGTTCCGAGGCTTTTTCCGCATTCATGAACGGAAGGCGATGGATGCTGTCCTGCGCGAGAGGTGGGTCGAGTTTTTCGCGAATGTCCAGCCATTCACCGTAGGATTTAAGGCGCGCACGTTCGGGGGACGGATCAGGCATCGTACCGCTGGCAACGACGCTCAATGCTTGATCGATACGCGTGCGCGTTTTTTCGAGCTGCTCAGTCACCGCATCCGTGATGTCAGTGATGCTGACAAGCTCTTGAGGATTGATTTCGCCGTTTCTGACGTAGTCACGGTTCACATGTGCCACTTCGCAGCGCGTAATGGGGAACCCGGCTGCTTCAAGCACGACACGTTGGAATGCGAGATCAAAAACGTGTTCGGGCTTTGCAGAAGTTCCGCTCTTGATCTCTGTCAGAACGTACCCATCGTCACTGCGGGTCACGATGTCGGAGATGCAAGTTATGGTTCCATCTTCATAGCGTCCCTGTGCCACGGCGTTTGCACCGTTTCTCCAAGCCTCCAAAGTACGCGCGGGCAGAGCCTGGTATTCTGAAAAATCTGAAAAACCGAGGCGAACGAGATCACCAAAAAGCTCCTCTGCATAAGGCTCAAACGCGTGCCCCTCGTCAAAGCGTGCTTGCAACGAAGGGTCAATTGGCGGCAACAGATGCCTGGCGTGTTTCTTGATCCATATCCAGGCGGGGTGCCGGAGAAACATCATGTAATCTGATTTGGATAGCATCGTGTTATTTGTATTCCAGAGTGGGTCCTACAGATAAACGACCACCATAACCCTCATTTGTCTACGCTTGGGTTTTCAGAGCGATACCGCGACCACGCTTGTTCCTGAAGGAAAATGGCACTCAATCACACCAACGGCCGACCGAAGCTCTTCTTAGCTTTCGAGACGGCTACGCATCACAGCGGAAAACAGTGATTTCTTTAGACTGCAAAAAAGCCTTCAGTGGGTTGCAACGCGCGCGCGGCTTTCGGGAAAGGCACTCTTAAATGCAGCATCCAATAGGATTCGAGCCCTATCTTTCTCAATAGACTGCGCCGCCATTTCCCTGATCAAACCCTGTGTGGTGAGAAACACTGCTTCGCTCAAACCAACGTTATTTGTTTTTGCGGCCAAAATGGCCGCTTCGATAAATCCATCTATTTTGATTTTCAGCAGAGTCTGGCGCTGCTTGTTCAAGTTTTTGAAGTCGTTCATCGATCAATCCTCCAACTTTTCCTCAATTGCGATTTGCAATCAAATTGCATCCTGGTTGGCCGCCGCGCCTGCAACTAACAGAGCCTCAGCAAGGTCTAGTGCATCATCCGGCCAATAGGTTTTGGGTCGTGGGTGATGGATGCCATCCGCTACAACCGGTCGACAGGTCAAAACGGCATTCCGCCATTGCAGCGGTACGGCATCGCGTCCCTGCAACGCTCCGACAAGAGCACCGCAAATTGCAGCATTTGTATCGGTGTCTCCGCCACAAGCGACAGTTCCAACCACCGCATCCCGAAGCGATTGCTCGGCCATCAAGCAATAGAATGCGTTCTGAAACGCCGTGAGTACCCAACCCATTTGATGCTGGAACTCGGTGGGACGTTTCGTTCGTGCGGCCAGAAGCCGGTCGCGTACAATAGCCGCGCCTTCATCCTGACCCGCATTGGCATAAGCGGACGACCACATGTCTTCTTTGCTCCCTCCAGCCACACCCGTAGATACTGCCGCAGCAAAGGCAGCATTGGCAGCAACGGTCACCTCATTCGGATGGGTGAGAGAAGCGTCTTGGCGTGCGATCTCTGCGGCCAGCGCAGGCGTTCCGCTTGCAAAGACCCCAATAGGGCTCACACGCATCAATGCCCCGTTTGCTTGGCTATCTGAGGCGACGGGATCACCTTGTGCCAGCGCAGATATTGCACTGCTGGTTGTCATTCCAATGTCGAAGGGTCGGGACGTCCGCCATTCGAAATAAGCATTCGCCACGTGATCTCTGTCGAAACGATCCATTGCGCACAGGCTCCGGGCCAGTGCCAAAGCCATTTCACTGTCATCTGTGGGTTGGCCAGCAATCAGGTTCCAAGTGCCGCCATCCTTAAGACTGTCGACACCACCTGGATGCCTGCGGGCAATCGTCTCTGCCTCCTGAAATTCCACGAATGACCCCAACGCGTCGCCTGCCAATTGTCCCAACAAGACACCATGTGCACGCGAGAGGCTAACGGGCAGATTTGTGCGTTTGCAGGGAACGGCAGGGCAGCGGGCGGATTTCGGGTGCGCGGTCATTTGGGCGCCGGACAATCCGCGTACCAAAGCTTCCGCGCCTGCGACAACGCCATCGAAAGAGGTTTGACGGTAGTCGATAGGACTTCCGTTCCTCTGTGCGATGACCTTGCCAGCACCACTTATCAGGGCGTGTCCACCAGCAATATCCCAAGAAGACAACCCACCGACCAAACTCATGGCAGCGTCGAGTTCCCCTACAGCGGCGAGCGCCAATCTGTAGGCGGGGCTAGGCAGTGTGCGCACACGGAGCCCTTTGAGGCTAACGTGGTTAGCCAGGGCAAAATCTGCTGCATCTGCATTTAATCCAACAATTGGCTTATCGTGGGAAGCGGCCGGATTGATAACCTTTCCATTGCGTTTCAGGTCGGCTCCTTTTGCCCACGTTATCAGATCGCCCGCATCGTCCGGAGCTGTGGGTGCATACACCACGCCCAGTATGGGCGTATTGTTTTCAAGCAGCGCCACGGACACAGCGGACCCGCGCAAGCCCTTCATGAAGTCCGCTGTACCATCATGAGGATCAATCACCCATGTCAGTGGCCCGTCGATCAACGAACTTTCAGTTTCTTCTCCAAGCCAGCTTGCTGGCTGAAGGCGCATCAGATTTGTTTTCAGAAAGGCTTCAACTTCGGTGTCGACAGCGGCCTTGTGAAGGGTTCCGCGCGGCCCTTCTGGTCGATGAAACTCGGCTCGGATCATTGCACCGGCCGTTTTTACCAACTGGATGATTGCTGGCAGTTTTTTAGAAATCGGGTTTTCGGTCTTATTGATCATAGAAGGGTCTCCGTGGATTCTTTCGATTGACGCCAACTTAACCAACCGCCAGACCTGAATTTGGATCCCTCGGGATTTTGAGGATTTCGAATTATGGGAGTGTAACGCATGGAAAACGCTGTAGGTTTCTATTGGACTCTACCAGTTACATGGGCGCAGTTTGTGGAGCTGCCCAAAGATTTGGAAGCTGCGGCCAATGCCAGCAAAACCATTCGTTATCAAATGGAACTGATCAGACGATACGCGAAAGACCATGACTACAATCTCATCCATGAAGAGGTTTTTCTCGAAATTGAGCCTGACAGGGGTAGCGTACACATCCAATCAGCTCTGGACTTCATTGAGCGCATGTGTCGAACCAATAGAGCAACCATTCTTGTCGTCGATTTTTCAGTTGTGCAGAACTGGCGTCGGAATGGGTATATGGACGAATGGTTTGAAAACACTGACATGCCATTTATTCGCATCCCGCCTGATCCGCTCCTGTCTGCTGAATGGACTTTCGATCCCGGCCAGCATTTTGGCGATTGGCGTAAAAGGCACTCGGACTGGATGAGTTCCAAGCACGAACGAGAAGTTTTTGCGCTGCGTAGAAGCTTGGAGCTTCAGAAAACAGGCCTGAGCGTGAATGTTTTGGCGCAGCAACTAAATTCGGAGAAAATTCCCTCGCCAACAGGAAAGCCGTGGAGCGAAAGCAACCTCAGAGCATTTTTAAAAAAGCACCGCTCGGGATTCTAGCAAGCTTTTACCGCCATCAACCTGACAGACAGTCCTGGGCCAAAAAGGTTTCATTTGCCAAAAGCAACCGGAATTCAAACCCAATCCGCTGCAAGTCACGACAAGTGTTTTCAGAAGTTTCCTTTGAACCTAAGTCTGTTCTTTTCCAACGAAAAAATCATCCAAGTACTTCTTTCGAGGTTTTAGCCCGTTTTTGAGCTCTCCACGTGTGAGCCATTCAGGAAGATCCAAATCCGAGTGGGAAAGCCCCCAAGCCACCATCAAACGATCACTTTGCGTACCGCGCGCCAACGATATGTCCAGTTCGTCGTGCAGATCTAAATCCAACCGCTTGAACTCTGTTTTGAACCAAGAGTTTTTGATTAGGCGCTCCGCTTCTGAAAAAGAGCTTTCGTAGCCGTCGTAATGACGCCCGCCGCCAATTACAAACAATGGCATATTACCGCCCCAAGCGGGCGCGTTGTACGATGTCTTTTGGTATGAGTCCTTTATTGGGTCACAAATGAAGCCGCCAACCGCGGTTGCGAGTTTGCTCTTCGGGACACCCTGCTCAACAACTTTTCTTGCAATCTCGGCCCCAAAGGGTGCAACGGCGCTTCCGTAGATTTTTACCATTGGATCACCGTTTGATGATTGGAAAAAACCAAAACAAACAGCATCAACTGTCAGCCCACCAAAATCACAGATCATGAATTGGCCGTCTTTCTTTTGCGACGAGTGGAAATACCCCATTACCGCCCCGATAAACTCCGGTACGACAAGCACAGCGCTGCTCTTGCTAGCGTTTTTGTGCGCTTCGTTTTCTAGAGTCGTCTCCACGTTCTCCGCACTAATTTTCGACGCAGAAGTGGCGAGCTCAAGAGCAGCTTTCGCACATAGGGTAAAGCCGTCAAGCTGAGGTGAGCAACCACCCGTTTCAGCTGGGAACCCGAAATTAGCCGACACGGCAATTGCTCTGCCGTTCAGGGCTCTTTCCAAACGTTGCCACAACCATCCAAGAGCCTGACGTATCATCATTGCTAAGTAGGCTGTGAGAACAACTTGAGATTTAGAGTGCCCCGACTTTGCTACATGGTTTTCACGCAAGAACGAAACTTTCAAATGATTGTGCAAATACGCGCCAGGTTCAGGCGTAAGGCTGAATGCTCCGTTCGTGCATTCCCAAACCTTTGTGTCCCAATAATAAGGATGCGCATCCGCATAAAGGTCCTCTATGCTCGGCACGGCGAATGCGCCAAGCCCTTCCTCATATGGAAAACGCAAAACGAGCTTGCTGCTGGTTGACCCAAAGTCAAACCCAAGCACCAGATCAAGATCAGCTTCGTCTGCTTCGACGAGCAATGGGCACATGGATTGGAAAGAACTGAAGCGACCAGAGATTTCTTGTATTCCATTAGAGGCAAACGGCTGAATATTTTCGATTTGCCCCATTTTTTGCAGGCTTTTTGAAAGCTTCCTCATTCTAGCTTGAACGTTCTTGATCGAATATGGTCGTTCAGGAATTGCTGTTACTGGTCCCTGAGAAGACTTGCTAGTTTCAACTCTAGGGCTCGAAGCCTGCTGCTGCTTTCGTTCATTTTGCCTGTCCATTATCGCAAGTAAGGGGTGCCTTTGTTTTCCATTTTTTCTTTTTTTCGATTTTCCGCCCTTTTTCTTGCCCTTTGCTTTTGTTCCATCACCCTCAATACGTTCAGCCTTTTGTGGCCGTTCAGATTCAACTGGATTTCTTTTCGATTTTGGACGCTTGCTGGAATTTCCAACACTCGCTTCAGGCAAGGATATTCCAGCAGCTAACAGCTGTTCTCCCAGACTACCCAACTGGTCGCTCTTTTTGCGTCCACGTGATGGATTAAATCTTTTGTTCACGGAGTCACCCTCAACAAAATCGAACCAATTGGCAGCGTGGAACTCTCATCAATTCTTTGTTTTTCGATTTGACGTTTGCGCTTACTCAAGGACTCTTCAAACTTCTTTAGTCTGGCCTTGTTCGCAGCCTCTAACCGAGGACCCGACTGCTCAATAATTTTGGCAAATGAAGCCCTTTGTTTGATCGCGTGCTCTTCCAGTGTCTCGAGTTGAATTGAGATACGGTCCTCCATCTCTACTTTCCGACGCTCGGCTTCTTCAAAGAACCGATCTTCGAGATCCGGCTCTACAATGGTCTCAAGGATTCCTGCGATATCATCCGTCTCGACGTCTGCACTCGCTCCCTGCCACTTCTGTGCCTGTGCGAGACAGTTATTGAAGACTTTCTCGGCAAGTTCCGCTGAGATTAGTTCCTCATCCGAAACATCGGCCATTGAGTAGGCGAGCATTACCGAAGACGAGCTCGAACCATACTGCCATGCCTGAACGGTTCCCACATACATTCCGGGGCTAAGACCCGCCGCTTGCGACTCCTCCAATGCAACTGCCGTCGCATTGGCATTAAGGCCGCCTTTTTCGGAAAGAGCAGATGAAAGCCACCGGATCAAGGGATGCGATGGGCTCAACCGAGCATGCCTGGTCAAGGAAGACTGAGTGCCAACACGATAGGTGACTGGTAGCGAATTCCTCGATAAAGGTCCCGGTTCAAGACGGTTTCCCACGCACCATTCTTCAAAGTCAAATTGACCGTTTCCACTAAGCCGAACGTGCACCAAACCTTCTGTTTTTTCCCACCGGATATCGCTGCCCGGGTCGATGCTACCCAAGGCAAACTCCAGGTAATTCACTATGTCTTCGTCTGAAATCCAGTTCTTGTTGCCCTGAGACTCATTGATAGACTTTAGGATGTAGTCTCCATGAGCGATCAAGGAGGCTGCTTCACGCTCCAGCTTGTCCTCTTCTTCTCTTCTGTTCGCGATGGCTTGTTCTGCCTGGATTAAACGCTTTTCTTGTTCTTCTTCAGTCAGACGATTTGAGAGTATTTCAGCTTCGAGGGTATTAATCTCTTGCCCCAAGATTTCCTCGAACCCACCCAAAGCTGATTTGCAAAGCCCCAAACGTTCGTGGAGGCGATGATAAATTCGCTCATCTACGGTGTTCTTATGGAGAAGGTTGATAACAGAAATCGTCTCAGACGTTTGCCCCAGGCGATCTATTCGACCAATTCTTTGTTCTACACGCATAGGGTTCCAAGGTAGATCGTAGTTGATCAGCGTTCGTGCAAACTGAAGATCGATACCTTCGCTACCCACTTCAGATGCGAGCAGGATTTGGGCTTCCTTTGACGTCTTGAACGTAGAAAGCACTCCCACTCGGTCATCCGTGTCACCGTGAAGCAAACAGGTGTTTAGACCTTCCGCCTCCAAACGTCGCTGAAGATATTTGAGCGTTGACCTAAAAGTCGAGAATACAACGATTTTTTGATCTGGGTTGTCATCAAGGTGGGACTTCACAGTACCAAGAAAGGAGATGAATTTGGTATCCTGCGTTTCAAGTTCACCAGGAGAAGGAAGCGAACTTACGACGCGGGACAGCTGTTGAGCCAGGGGCTGCTTCCTGGAGTCATTTTCTTCATTTCCAACGTCTTCTTCATCTTCAAAGCCGGTCACAACACTTTTGCTCTTCCAGTGATGAAGCGCTGCCGGAAGCGAAGAGGCCAGCATTCGTTGCGGCATGACCGTCAGAAACCCAACGGGAAGATCATTGTCCATCGCGTACCGGAGAATCTCCTCGGTTATCCGGTCATAGACATTGCGTTCGTCTGGCGTCATGGACGAGCGGTAGGCACTCACCTTGCGCTCTACCCGGAACTCTTCAACGTCGCGTCTACGCGTTCTGTTTACAACGTTGGACAGCGGGCTTAGTCGCTCAAGGCGTTTGGCGATCTGAGCACGTTGTTCCGGAGCGAATTCCGTCGAATGCCTCGTCACGTCCTCCCGCAACTTTTTCAGCGCTGAAGTATTTCGCAGAATTGGGTCGCGGGCAGCTTTTTCGAGTTTTTCTGACAGTTCCTCTTTCGGTTTTCCAGCCAGGACTGCATCCCTCGCAGAAATCAAAGGTTGGTTCGCTCGGATAATTCGCTCGAGCGCTTGTTCGTCGCGAAACGTAAGCTCATCGAGAAACCTCAGAAGGGTTTGCAGATCACGATTGTGCAAGTTTAGAGGTGTCGCGGAAAGCATAGCGGTATGAACAGCAGTGCCACACAAGAGTTCACCCAGCCGGTTCGTCTGCGTGCCGACATTCCGCATGTGATGCGCTTCATCGATGACAAGCAAATCAACCAGTTTGTCGACGACCTGTCCGTCCTCTAACAGATCCGCCAGTTTGTCCGCTGGTTTGTTGCCCCTTTTCTCCTTTGGGCGCGGTCTAATACCCTGCATTCCGCAGATTGCCACGAACCCATTCTTTTGGTGGAAAGTAGAGCTGAGTAGCTCGGTGAGACCCGCGGCATCGCAAATCCTTGCGTCCACTCCGAACTTAGTGGAAAGCTCTAGCCTCCATTTTTCACAGAGCACTTTCGGGCAAACAACCAAAAACCTGTTATACTTAAAGCGCGCAGCAAGTTCGGTCCAAATTAACCCGGCCTCGATTGTCTTACCCAGGCCGACTTCGTCCGCTATCAGAAGGTTCCCAGTAGGTGAATCCAGAATCTTGACCACTGGCTTAAACTGGTGGGCGTAAAAGTCCGTATCGCTGCTCTCCATCGAGTAAAAGATTTCACTCAAATTGCCCGATAAACGTACGTGGGCGAGCCTTTGGCGCAAACTTGCTGGGCCAGAAAATTGTCCTTTGCGGACGATTTCGACAGCGTCCTCAGGTTCCTGAGGAACTAACTCGAGCTGCTTGATAGGAACCCGACGAATTCCGTTTGGGAACCGAACGCTTGCGGCCATTCTGCCGTTTCTTTCACGAATTTCCTGAATAACCCCAACAGATGTGGTGTTCCCCTTCGATCTAACAAAATCGTTCACCTTTAGGTCTGTGTCGGTCTTCATTGTTCTGGCTCTTCAACAAAAATGCGCGTCTGTTCCTATTCCGTCGCGTAGACTACTTAGGGAATTCTCTGTTCGGCAGTCTTCAACGCCTTCAATTTAGGCAAAGCAGTTGTTTGGGTTCGACAGCTATCTTTCACAGACACCAGTCAATTGCTTCACTTGCTTATCTATATGTTTGTTAATGAAAATGCTCCTTTCGAATGACTGCCAGTTATTTGTGAGCAGCCGCCAAAAGTGCGCTTTTTGGCAAACCCAAAACAACCAATCCTGCTCTCTAGAAATCCAGAATTTACGGCGTTTTAATGGCATTGGAACAAAACTCTGAATGGCCTGGAATAGTTCCAGTTGTTTCTCGAAAAACTGGAACTCTTGTCCTTAGGTCTCCGCCTAACTCTTGATGGCAACTGAGACGCTAAAGCATCCTCATAGCCCCTTTGAAAGCGCAGAAAAGTTTGCCTTTGCTACACAATCCGACCTACACGCGCGCCACAAGATTAAGCTCTGCCAACGGTCCAGTCAGCGCTTCCAACAGCGCTTGCGCCTCTTCTTCCTTGGTGAAAACCAACGCTGTCTTTTTCCGCGATTTACGTCCGTTTTGGGTTTTCAATCGAAACGTCACATATCGGGGGCGCTTACCGTCAAAACCCCCATCATAGATAAATCTAAATGGGTCTTTTGACATTTCTTTCGCGGTGGCGAGGTCTTGCGCAGCGAGCTGTTTGGAAGCCCAGATATCCGGCATGAACCTGGCACAGTCAGTCGGTGAAAGAAATATCACATCATGGGATTGAACGGCACGTTGGATCCGTGTGCCGCCCTTTTTGAAACTCCGCCATTGTTCAATGCGGTCAACAGTGGCATCCACCACCACAGGTGAAAGCAGATACACGTTTTTGGGACATTCATTGTGGATCAACCGGATGCGATCCATCGCCTGTAAAATCTCCATTTCCCGGATTTGCCTGAGAATCCTATCCCCCCAAGCATCGGGATGTGCAACGACCTCTAAGGGCGAAACCCCTCCTTTCAGCCGGATACCTCTAGATACTTTAGTGTACTCCCCACTTTGAAAGGCATCACCTGTAGCGGCAGCATAGCCTCGCGCGATGCGCTCGATTTCCTGGCTCGCCGGTTGCTCACGGCCAATTACAAGTGCTGAAGGGCAACCCTCCCATCTGTTCTGCCCCCTTAGAGCACCAAAGTGCCCTGCTCGTTTGGTGTTGATAATGTCGAGTGACTGGAGAACACTTTTGTTTGCAAACACCGCGGCGTCAGGCTTGCGCGCAATGACTTGTTCAACCCAGGCTTTGAGTCTTTGGTTTTCTTCTAGGATCTTTGAGCTTAATCCTTGACGAGCTTGGCTTTCCTGACACAGTCGACGCTTAGAAAAATTGCATCCTAATACCTGTGTAATTTTGGCGTTTCGCTCCACCGGATGGTGATGGCATTCAAGATCTGACCCAAAAGCTATACGAGACAAATCTTGATCTGCCGTGCCATCAAGATACAGAAAGGGGACGTCGTTTCCATGCTTAAGCGACTTAACCCTTACAGCTGTCAAGCTCGGCTCACGTTTTGGGTCGCGCCAATCAGGGCCTTGTTTGAAAACGCCCACGGCTTCTTCATGACCATTATCGATTTCGGAGCGAAGGCACTCGAGCAAAAACTGAAGCGACTGAGCTTCTTCGGCGGGCAGTCTTTGCAGCCTATTGCGCAAGCGCGCAATGTCCCGCATATTCCATGTTTGAGTGCCATAGCCCAGAGTCTTTCGAAGAACCACTGACACCGATTTCGAGTTATAGACTTCGAGTGCCGCGATAGCTTGTTCGAGGAGTATGGGCGTTATGCCAGAGGCTCTGAGTGCACTTAGAGACACGCTGGCAGACTGCCCAAGCGAACTTAATAGGGCTCGTTGAACACGGGTAACGGGATGCTCATCGACAACGGCAGCAACTCCTATTGTAACGCCGTGTTCTTTCGAAAATGACCGGGCCTCAGGAAGAATGAAGTCCCCGAGTTCTTCCAATGTGACATCTACACTTTCAACGGCGAAATCTCTCGGGCGCTCATCAAAGATGACAAGGTCAGGTTTCGCTTCACCAGGCAGCGGCAAATAGCCAAATTCGTGCGGGGCAAAGATAATTAGACCGGTCTTTTCCCTCAAAGCCCGTTTGATCTCGGCCTCTTGGCGAAGATATCCGCAAGTGTCTTGATGTGGACATCGTTTGCACAGTGATGAACGAACCGACCAACCTCGAGCCGACACGTACCGGGCTGTCTCAAATACCCGGCACATTTTTACCCCGTTTTCCATTGGGTCGGGCTGACCCCGCCCACGTAGGCCTATCGCGAGGGGAGTACCAGCCGGCGCATTGAAGATATAGTCGTCGAGCGCTTCTTGAACTTTTGCATGATCCGGCAAGAGCATCAGTGAAACCAGGCCATGTGTTTTGTGAAGAAAGCCTGGCGCTCCCTCTCTGCCAACGAGGAACGCTGTCTTCCCAACGCCTTGCGCCCCGGACAGAAGAACACGCGGCGCTGTTACAGGTCGAGGGCCATCTGTGAATTGCCAAGATTTGGCATGGTAAGCCAAGGCTTGTCTTCCCCAGTCTTCCAAAACCTGGGCATGCTTTGCGATGGCCTCTTCACGATGGAGGGTCGGAGCTGGATAGAAAGGTACTGTCGCGACTTTAATGTCGCTTTGGCTGAGCGGTCGCTCCAGGCCAGTTTCGAGACCGTTCTCAACTACTTCGTCCGCACGTTTGTATCCAACAGATCGCGCAGCTTCGACAAGGCTTTCTCGAGCCTCGTCGAAGGAAATGTGTCCACCTGCTACGTAGCCGCCAACGAGTTGAACTTCGTCGAAAATCCGAGGGTTGGATGCCCCCTTCAGCCCAATTCGTTCGCAGGCCTTGGACAACTGCTGTCGTCCAAAATTGGATGTCGACGTGCATCCTTTTGAAGACTTGGTAAGAGAACCCTTGTCGTTTCTTCTATTGGACTGCCTTGGATTGGCATGCCTTTTCTTGGCTTCGATTGGGAAGGCAATGACTGAGGCATCGACAGCATCTTTGTACCCTCTAAACACTCCTGATCTGGGGCACCCTGCGAGTGGATCAGATACGCCCTGAAAGATCGGGAAGGCCGTATAATTGGGTTGAGCAATGCCCGCGAGAGACTTGTCACTTCCGGCATGTTCGAACAAAAATCGACGCTCGTGTGCAAACAGAGGACGGTTTGCCAGGCACCAGAAGTGAAACTTGGCCAAGTCATCTTTCCCGGGGGCTGCCGCGCTAGAAGACGCTTGCCAAACTACGGATACGCCTTGCAGCACAGGTATTTTGCGACAAAGTTCGCTCCAGGCCCATTGCGCTAAGGCCGCCGGATCTTCCCATCCCAAATGGTCGGGACGTACGAGATCATCCACATCGAAATGTAAAAGACAGGAGCCTCTGTCTTCGAGCGTCGCAGGCAGCCCGTCACGTGGATTGGC
Organism: Ruegeria sp. D3; assembly: GCF_056534465.1. Taxonomy (NCBI): domain Bacteria; kingdom Pseudomonadati; phylum Pseudomonadota; class Alphaproteobacteria; order Rhodobacterales; family Roseobacteraceae; genus Ruegeria; species Ruegeria sp. D3. The sequence continues at coordinate 408,736 of NZ_JBQFPK010000003.1, read as the reverse complement.
CAATCTTCGTATTTTCTTTTGATTGCGGCATGCCTCGGTGACTGAGCCCATCACGACCACTTTGGACGGCTCGTGAGCCAGCTCTGCGAGCAAAGCTGCCAGACCATCAAACCCTGAGATTTCGGCTTCATGAGGTTTGAAGTGTTTTGCTCGACTGCTGCGCTCCACCCCGCCTGGATGAAACACCTTCGTTTGAGGTTTGTTGGTGCTGGCCTCTAAGACAGTTACTTTAAATACATTAGTTTTCGCGGCGACCTTAGTTGTCCGCTCGGCATCAATTGCCATGGGTGTTTCTCCTGGAGCACATAGCCAGGCGCGTTCAGTTTACGTAATGCGAAAATTCTCAAATTGACTGACACTGCTCGGGTCCTGCCATTGGGCTCTCATCCATTGGCCAGCGAAATTGCTGACATGCGGAGTGTCCCGACCTTTGGTTTAGCGGTGGTTTCTAAAGCCGAGAGTCAAGGCTGGCGTTCAGGTTTTGTTAACTTCACACAACACCAGGGCTTACCCGAGGATGGGAAGGGCTTGGAAAGGCAAACCTAAAACTGCCAAGTCTTGGCATGGCAATCCTCGCAAACCCAAGACAAAGAAAGCCAATCTAAGACTTGGCCTCCGAATTCTTGCTTTTCCAAAGCATCTTTAAATTTTCAGAAAGGTCGATCTGCCAATATGGAACCAGGCAAGAAAAAGGAGTTTTTAAGTGCCTGTTATTTCGTTTCTTTCTCCAAAAGGCGGATGTGGAAAATCAACCATCTGCGCGTTGATTTCACAAGAATTCTCTAGGCTAGACCTGTCCTCAATCATTCTGGACACTGATCCAAAACGCTGGATTTCCAGTTGGGCGAACCTGAAACCGCTGAACCGCAATATCGATGTGCGCCCCGTCGACCAAGAGGACTTGACGGACGCAATTTTTAAAGCGGCAGTAGAAGCTAATTTTGTACTGGTGGATGTTGAAGGCTCAAACGATGCCAGCTTGATCGATGCAATCTTGGTCTCTGACTTTGTTGTTGTACCATGCCGAGCGAGCAGGATGGATGCCCTGGGCGCTGTGCAGGTTCTCAAGCAAGTACGCCAGAAAAGCCAGGTTCTGGGTAAGAAAATTCCGGCCAGTGTATTGCTCAGCCAGACAGAACCTGGGGCAGTAGAGTTCCGGATCACAGGCGCCATTAAGGCCATTCTTGAAGAAGCCGGTGCGCCACTGTTGAAAACACAATTGGCGACCCGACCCGTCTTTCAAGCCATGATGAGCCTGGGCGGTGACTACATAGATCTACCCCTAGCGTTTCAAGGATCTTCGCCAAAGTCCGCATTCGACAATGCAAGGGCGCTAGCACGCGAAATTCTCCTGTGCGCCACTAAACCCACTTCCGAACATATCTAAGGAGATTCAGATGAGCACCCAAACAAGAGTTCCAAACATTGGGAACATTCATGAAGAAACATTAGCAGATATGAATTTCAAACGTGGGGCGTCTGTGTCCCCGTCACAGCTGAAGCTGGCACAAATGAGCCCGAGTCGACGAAGAGCAGCGCTTCGGACAAAGACGTTTACTTCAGATGTGAACCCAGCGCTTTATGCGGCATGGGACGAACTTCGCGAGGCTAAAGAGCTAACAGTTGTCCGAGCTCTAGAACTGTCGCTAATCTCTTTTCTGAACGCTAACGATAAATATTTTGATTTGTGAATTCGATCTCCGGCCCATTCTGGGCTGGAGGCTTGCGTGGTTGCTTATGAGTTTCACTGGTAACAATTACGATGTCTTTACGGCGAATTGCGTGAACTGCCTCCCAAACCGCCACAAGGTAAGCGTCATTCCTTATCGGTTCGTGTTTCCTAGCTGTGACTAAAGTTCATTCAAAGCTCGAGCGACTTTGGCCGTTTTTAGGCGCAGTACTTCTACAATCTGGTGGAAACTGGAAACAAAATTCATTCGTCGCGATCCTCAGGTTTAGGGCTAGAGGCAACGACTGCTCCCTGTTTGTCCATGCGGTTGGTTATGGATCTAACAATTGCTTTATTCTCTTTCTTAACTTGGGCTTTTTCTCTTGATTCTTTGACTAGGAACGCTTTTTTTTCGTCTGGCGACATAGCCTTCAGTTTGGCTTTTCTCGCTTTGCGCTCAACTTTACGTGCCTGACGAAACTCGTCGAGCTTGGACCAAGGTTCACTTGCCTGCTTTTTCTTGGATCTCTTCGATCTATGCTTTGCTGCTTTACTCAGCTTCACTGATTGCTCCGGGAAAATACCCTTTGTGTAGACAGGTCGATTATTAGTCTAGCCTGCATAGATCAACGGCACCAACCCTTCTTGAGTTACTCCGATACACCGTCAGGAACATTTCGGCAGCTTCAGCATCAACCAGCTTTCCATTGTAGCGGATGCAGTCCATTGAGCAAAGTGCCGCCAACTGTTCCAAATCGTCTTTGAAAGCAAGAATTGTCATTCAACATCAACGCCGTCCCTCCTGCAAACGCTTTAGGGATTGTCTAGGCCTCTAGCCCCTGATCTTAATCCAAGCATACATGCCACTGCCAGTCTTCGAGAAGGCCCATTGACGAGTTGCTCGCCGGTTACACCCAACCTGCGTGGTCAAAAAAAGCAAAAAACTCCATCAAAGCATTTCTATCCTGAATGTCGAGAATCAACCGTAATTGCTCGACGAGATTGAAAGTCGGGAAGTCCAAGGGGTTACCCCCCTTTTTCCGCGCCAAGGAAAAAAGGGGGTAAACCGGGGGTAGCCTAAGCGAGTCTTCAACGGTTCTTCCCAAGTTTCTAAATTGGCGGGTTTAGCTACCTGCTCTGAACGGAGCTCATCGGCGAACACCGGTTATCTTTTCTATATTTTCTCTTTTCTACAGTTTCTCATTTCTATCTTTTCCACTTTTCTATTTTTTTGCCTTCCGAATTCATATCTGGCCTCAAGCAAAACTCTTTAAAAAAATATAATATTTTCAATATGTTACGATGTTTTTTTGTTGACATGTATTTTTAGACATGTCAAAAGAACTGCGCAATAACAATCAAATGGAGATGCTCATGCTTGAGTATATTCGAACCGCCTACCACCAACTTCATGTCGCAGCAGTTATCATTCATGTTCTGCTTGTTTTCGGCGAACTGCTTCACATCCTGCCACATGCATAAGGACCCCCAAATGCCCTGTACGTACTTTGATATAGCCAGGCAGGTGCAGCCTCTCCTTCGACACCGTACTATTTCAGCCTAACTGGCTTGATACGCGGTCGGCGTCGAATGACAGGCTGCACCTGCCTCTGCTCCTCGATCAGAGAAAAAGTCAAAAGAAAGTACCTTTTCCCTTTCGTATCGCGGCACATCCAACATCCGACCGCAAAGCGTTGCTGGTGGATTATTGTGATTCCAAAAAGGTGCGGTTCGCTCTCCTCGGTTCTGTTGTGAAAGACCTCAAGCTTTGATTTTTGGCTGGTTCGCACACCAGAGCGCCTTTCATGAATCTCCAAAAAAAGTGCTGCGTCGGATGGAGAAAAAATCTCAACAAACCCGGTTACAAGATATCTTTTGCCGCAAATATCCAGCACGCCAAGCCAAGCAGAGCATTCATTGTGATTGGGGATCCCATTTGGGTACAGCTTTGCAGATCCTGTCTTTGTCATATTGCTTAACCTCATTTGCTCGATGGCAAATGTATGTGCGGACGCAAGCAACAACGGCCTGTCCCGCGGTGGTTGATGAGTTGTTTGTTGCAAGGACGTTACCAAACTTCTGGCTATGCGGACGTCCGACAACAAGTTGTGCCGCTAGCCAAATGGAGTTTACGCGATGGGAAAAGCTGCCCGGAGTTCAAAGACCCGACAAACTGAACTCATTGGAGTTAGGTTGAACTCGGATTTGAAAAGCCTGTTGGATGAACGGGCCAAGGAAAATGGTATCTCACCTACTTCGCAGGCTCGCGTCCTGCTTGCGCGTTCACTCGGGTTCTCAAACGAAGTGGAAACGCGGCCACCATCTCGGCGTTGCACTCAAAAAACGATCTCGCAAGATCTAAAACGCGCCATCTGTTTTCTGGATCTTTTGCAGGACTTGCGCAAAGAACTTCGATACCTCACGCATACCCTAAAGCGCGCTGATGACGATCCTTCTGAATGCCTCGCCATTGCTGCCGCTCTGGCCAAGATATCTGCTTCCCTACATGGCATCCAAATCCATGTGATAGGAGGCAACACGTGATCATCAAAACATCTCGTGTCCCTACCGGTCATACCAACAAGATTGCCAAATACGTTGCCGCCAAGGGCGAAAACGAGCGGGTTGATTGGCTTTGCGGGCATCCCGATGACATCCAAATCATGGGTGAGATTTCGAAGCTCTCGGGAAAAGCTTTCTCCGTACGGCACGTGGTTCTGGCACCCCAAGTCCGTTTAGATCACACTCAGCTCGTGCAAGTGATCAAGGCATATTGCCAAGAGTATCGAGTACCCGATTCCAGCGTAAGACGCCTTTGCCTGATCAGGCATGTGAAACCGCGTGCTTCCACGGAGTGCACAAATGTTCACTGGCATCTCGCGATACCGGAGACAGACCCCCTCAGTTTGAGAGTACTCAACAGTTCCTTCACACGAATCCGAGACGAGAAGTTGTCCCGAATGTCCGAATTGATGCTCGGCCACCCTATTGTGCCAGGGCGTTTCACCAAGCAGGTTTTTGAAGCTTTGAAGAAGGAGCAGCCGAACCTTGATCTTGCTCCTTACTGGAAAGCGCTAGAAGAGTTTAGTCATGGCGCAAGTTTTTCGATCATCCGAGACAGACCTATCGGTCGCGCCCAAGACGAAGAAAACAGTCCGTCTCACCCCACCGGCATAAGCTCCGGTGAGGTAAAAAGTGCTCCCGAGTGGGACGCGACATGTGTCCCATTTTGGCGAAAAACTGTTTCGATCTCTGCTTTGTAGATCTCGCGCTTCTCAAGCAGAAGAGCGCTCAAATTTTCGATGACGGCTCGGTTTTTTTCGATGACGTCCTTCGCCCGAGAACTGGCCGTTTCCAAACGTTCCAATACGTTGCACCGAATTTGCTCATCCTGAAGGATGTTACTAAGGTTCGTCACTTCGACTGGCCGCCACAGCAAAGGATTTGCGCCAAGTCCAAACATCTCTTCCAGGCGCGTCGCAAGAAGTGTCGCTTGCGCAAGGTCACTTTGCGCACCGCCGCCAGAGCCAGTAGAAACCGATCCAAGAAAAGCCATTTCCGCTTCGCGCCCTGCAAGAAGCATTGCCAGCTTCGCTTCAAGCTCAGCGAGCAATGGAAATGGGCTCTTGTTCTCAAAGGACACAACCCCACCTCCAGTTCGGATCTCGGCACGATCAGGCAAGCCGAGCCCAAGAATGCTCCCTGCAATAATGTGACCCGCTTCATGATAAGCAGCCCGCAGCAAATCCGATTGCGAACTCTCAGGCACAATATTCTCCGCGGCGGCCCACAGATGAGCATCTTCCAACGTGGCTCCTTTATATCTCGCCAAACTGCGGGCTTGTCGCACAATCGCCGCCGCATCCGCGCCTGTGCAGCCAATAAGATGTGCAGCCACGTCCTCAATCGTGCGCAGCGTAATTTCATCGCCGCAATGGTCTAGAAGAATGTCGACAAGTGCGTCTTTTCCGGGCTGCGACATCTCAATTTTCAGATCAAAACGCCCCGAGCGCACTAACGCTGCATCCAGTTTTTCTGGATGGTTACACGCCCCGACAACCAGGACACCTTGACGCTGATTGGCTTTATCCATTGCTCCAAGCAGGCCATTGAGCGCCGATCTGGTATAGTTTGCGTTCTCACCGCTTGCGGTTGCACGATCTTCAAAAGAGTCGATTTCATCAATGAACAGTACCGTCGGCGACCTTCTGCGCGCTTCATCGAAGGACTTGTTCATTGCCGCCAAAAAATCGCCCAGGTGGCCATGTTGCTGCCAGTCGGCGTAGCTCGTCGCAATGAAGTGCGCACCGATCTGACTGGCCAGCTTTGAAGCGGCAAAAGTCTTACCTGTGCCCGGGGCGCCAAACATGAGAACACCCCTGGGAATTTCCGACCAATCCAATTGACCGCCTCTCCATGTTTGAATGTCGACAGACAGTTGCTTCAGAACCGCTTTGGTCGAACCCAAGCCCTTTACTGCGTCAAGCGCTGACTTATCGGCCGTAACCGAGTTGTCATCGGCAAATCGAACAAGCGCTTCCACCATCTTCTTGGTGTTCGTCTGTCGCACTGCGGTGGTCAGCTGTTCCAGCGTCAAACACTGCAACTCCTGTGCTTGAGGCAGTTGGTCAAGGATCGGTTGCATGTCCGGGTTGCAACATGGACGGTGCAGTACCTGATGAAGTTTTAGAACGATTTGCGGAGAGATTTCCGCTAGCCGCACAACTTGTGTTGCCGCCTGTCGGATTGTTTCAGGAATTTCCTCCAAACACTCGACAATGCACAGGAACGGCCGTGACTCCGCCATGCGATCAGACAAGTTTTTCTCAAACTCATCTTTTCCTTTGGCCCGGCGCGATGAATAGGTCCTAGAATTCCGAGTAACAAGGCTGATCTTTGGAAGGTGTTTCTGAGCTTTTTTTGTTGCCGGCATGAGGCCGCGTTCGAAAGCGTCCTCGACATGCTCAACCCATGCCGGATCACCGGTTTCAACGACGGTGAAACCATATGGGGCATACAAGCTTTCGATGACGGTCTTTTGGTCCTCGGGGAAGCTTGCAAACAGCCGGATCAAAGCTGCCGCAGAGTGGATATCGAGTTTTGGTGAGCAAGCGAACCACTTCGTCCCCACACCCGCTTTTCCCTCATCTGCGCCCCAAGCATTTTCTTGAAAATCGGTAGAGCATAGTTCACGCAGCGCGTCATCGAACCAGGTGTTGAGTTGTCTTAGAAAACTGGAAGAAGTCTTAGATCCTCGTGGCATCGAGCACCCCTTTTGTCGGATTCAATCTGAAGCAGCTTGGAACGGTCGAACTACGACCAGGGACTATCCAAGCGATATCAGCCGCACGCTGGCGCGACTGAACAGTTCAGGTTGTTTCACAACAAAAGTCATCGATATTTCCAATTTCGGATCAGCAGGTTAGCGTCGCTTACCAACGAGCACAAAACCCGATCAACTACCTCCGTCATGGCTCAAGCTTCTGGATTTTTATCCAAAATTTTGTCTCATTGATTAGAGACCCGGACATGGTGCCAGAAACAGGTTAATATGAGATTAACGTTTTCAACCGAGCTTGTAGTTGACTGTTGGCAGACGCGATAGCACGCTATTCACCGTTACTAAGTCAAAGCATAACCGTCGCCTAAATTGCTTGTTTCTAACTTGCGTCAAACAAACGACAACCCCTCTTCCTCTCCGATTGAAGCCAGTGTTTCCAATAAAATGTTGGCGGCTAGTTCTATATCCTCTTGACTCGTATGTCGCCCCAAACCCACACGGATCGTCGCGCTTGCTTCGTCACCGTTGAGCCCAATTGCCCTAAGAACGTGAGACGGCTCAGGTATGCCGGTTGTGCAGGCAGAGCCAGACGATACGGCTAGTCTCGGTTGAAGGCGGGCAATGAAATCTTCAGCAGAAATACCGTCAAACGTTAAGCTTAAGTTACCTGGGTGACGACATTTACCTATGTCAGGCCCATTGAGACTAACTGCCGTTGGACCCGCCTGAAGAAGATTGAAAAAGTTTCGAGCCAGAACTCGAAGCGTATTTTCGACACCCTTATCGGCGAAGTCCTGAGTTACTTCTGCGGCTTTACCGAAACCAACACAGAGTTGAGTTGGAAGTGTTCCGGATCTCAGCCCGCCTTCCTGCCCGCCACCATAGATAATTGGTTGCAATTTGTCCCGTACATCATGCCGGACCATAAGCGCACCAATCCCCTTTGGACCATAGATTTTGTGCGCTGAGAAACTCACTAGATCAGCCTCTCGAATAAAGTCACCTGTAGTCGACATAAATCCTAGTTGCGCCGCGTCAGAATGTAATAGCGCTCCATTTTCCCGACAAAGTGCTCCGATAGATTGCAAGTCTTGGATCGTACCAATTTCATTGTTTGCCGACATCAACGAAGCAAGCAGGGTTCTCTCATCCAAGAGATTCGCCAAGACATCTGCGTCTACAAATCCTTCTCTATCAACGGGCGCAATGAAAATTTCACAGCCAAATAGTTCTCGCGCTGCTCGAGCGGCGGCCAAGACGCATTTGTGCTCACTTGCACCGACGATGATTTTGTTGCGGCCAGAACCTTTTGCGGCGATTGCTGCCCCTAGAATAGCGAGGTTGTTGGCTTCGGTCGCACCTGATGTAAAAACAATTTCGCTTGGGTCACATCCGACCCATTTAGATAGCCTCTCTCGAGCTGTTTGAATTGCTTGCGTCGCCTCCCAGCCAAAGGCATGATCCGACGAATGCGGGTTGCCTTGGCAAGAATCAAGATATAGACTCATTTCTTGAGCAACGTCTCGATCCAACGGGGTCGTGGAGTTGTAGTCAAAAAATAGGCCTTGGATTTTACCTCCGCTTAACAATGGCTTATGGGACTGATAGCTCATCCGCAAATCCTCTTAAGAAGGTTCTTTTCCCTGGAAGATGCTTCCAGGTTTCGGTTTGACGCTACTATATTTCGTATCGTATATTCAACCTGGATGCACCCTCCAGGAGCCTTAAACCATGCCGCGCGGCCCGCTTTTTGCAGACGATTATCGCCCACAACTTACCGGTCATGAAACTTTTCCACTTCGCTACGGGTGGCTCAAAAAGGCTTATGATGCTGTTAATATGCGAGATGCGAATTTATCCGGCCGGACGGTTTTTTTGAGTGAAGACGCGATTGCGCAATTTGGGGTGGGGAAAAATATGGTCTCATCCATGCGGCATTGGGCCGAAGCTGTTGGCGTTCTTGTAGAAGGTAGTAATTCGAGCGAACTTGAAGTTGGTCGCTTTGGGGATTTTTTGTTTTCCAAGAATGGGTTCGACCCCTATCTAGAGCGTGCTGATAGTCTTTGGCTGGTACACTGGCAATTGGCAGGAAATCCTCAGAAAACAACTTGGTATTGGGCGTTCAATCACTTCCCCAGGTTAAGTTTTGATCGTGATGCACTAACATCTAGTTTAGTTCGGCTCGCTCAAGAGCGGAATTGGAAGCGTACGGCGCCGCAGACAGTAAAGCGAGACGTCGAGTGTTTCGTGCGCACTTATGTGGTGAAGGGAGTTACAGCCAAACGATCCCTTGAAGATGCAATTGAATCTCCGCTGTCTGAGTTGGAGTTGATTGTACCCGAGGGGCGTAGAGATGGATTTAGGTTTCGGCGAGGTCCCAAACCATCTTTGTCAAATAGTGTTCTTGCCTACTCTATTGCGGATTTTTGGTCGCGTTATTCGTCAGCGAATACGCTTTCGCTAGAAGTAATAGCCCATGAACCGGGGTCTCCGGGGCGTGTTTTCCTACTAGACGAAGAAAGCATCCTCAACCGGTTAGAGAGCATTGCAGACGTGACCGGCGGCGCATTTCGCTGGTCCGAAACGGCTGGTTTGAAGCAAATCATTCGCGCAAAACCAATTGAACCCGCTGAGTTTTTGGAGCGGTTGAAATCAACGGCCAAACGCGAAGATGTACGGGAGGTCGCTTGATATGTTGTCCAATACTGTAAAAATTGCGCGACGTTTCCAACGGGCGATCCGCATCGATGCAGATGCAGCAGATGTCAATGCGTTAAAGGGATTTATTTGCCCGAGGTCCTCTGCCGAAACGATCATCGCCACTGCAAATAGCGTTGCCGAGGTTGGACAGGGGGCATTTACATGGACCGGGCCTTTCGGTAGCGGAAAATCCAGCCTAGCAGTTGCATTTTCCGCACTTCTGAGCAGCGATACTTCGCTGCAAAAACTAGCCATCTCCGCCTTCGGAAGAGACGTGGCGGCGCAAGTTCACTCGCTTCTGCCTCCAAATCGGAAAGGCTGGATGACATTTCCAATCGTTGGGCGCCGAGCGTCTCCGCGGGAAGTAATTGCCGAGGCTCTACTCCGCGAAGGGATGCAATTTCAAACAGATTTAAATAGCCTATCGGATGCCGATCTCGTTGAAATACTCGCAAGTCGCGCGCAAGAAGACCCTGATGAAGGTGGAGTGTTACTTGTTATCGATGAAATGGGTAAGTTTTTGGAGGCCGCGGCTTCCGACGGTGAGGACGTATACCTTTTTCAGTTGTTGGCGGAAGCCGCTTCGAGGAGCGAGGGCCGTTTTATTGTCATTGGGATATTGCACCAGGCCTTTGAAGAATACGCTGGTCGCTTATCGCGTGAAGCACGGGACGAGTGGACTAAGATCCAAGGACGCTTTTCTGATTTTGCTGTAAACGCGGCTGGCGAAGAGCAAGTTGAAATCATCGCTCGCGCTATTGAAAATGAAAATCAAGCAGATCAACCTGGGCGTCTAGCGAAAGCTATCGCCAAAGAAGTCCGCAAGCACAAACCAAGTCTAAGTGAGGGCTTCTCAACGACACTTGAGGAATGTCTGCCTTTGCATCCGGTCGTTGCTTGTTTGCTGGGACCGATCTCACGAAGACGGTTTGGGCAAAACCAGCGTAGTATTTTCGCGTTCCTGAACTCAGCAGAGAGTTATGCTTTTCAAAATTTCTTAAAACACGCACCAGACGGAGCGATCTACCAGCCGTTTAGCCTCTGGGATTATTTGCGTGCTAACTTAGAGCCGACAATTCTTTCCTCACCCGATGGGCATCGGTGGGCAATTGCCTGTGAGGCAATTGAGCGATGTGAAGGACTTGGAGGAGTGGATACTCACCTTCGGCTTTTAAAAACGATTGCGCTAATTGACCTTTTCAAAGAGCGATCTGGGCTATTGGCTACAACAAAAATACTTGAAACGTGCATTGTAGGTGTTTCTAAGCGCCAAGTAGCGGACGCTTTAGCACAACTTCAATCCTGGTCTTTGGTTGTCTACCGTCGGTTTAACAATGCCTTTGTGATTTACGCAGGTAGTGACTTTGATATTGATGACGCAATCCGTTCAGCGGCAGATCAAATCGACAATGTCGACTTTGGCGCACTTCAGCGATTGGCAGGATTGCAACCAGTTCTAGCCAAGCGCCACTACCACGAAACCGGAGCATTGCGTTGGATGGACTTCTCCCTTGTTCCTGCGAACCAATTAAAAGACGCCTCAGCGAGGAAAGATAACAGAATAGGAGTCTTTGGCGACTTCTTGCTCGCGATTCCGACAGCCGGAGAAAGCCAAGCAGACTTGGAAGCGGCATGCGCCGACGTTTCAACCGAAAGCGGGTCTACCCTTATTGTAACTGGCTTCACACCTCCTTCCATGCCAGTTGTTCAGTTGGCTAAGGAATTGGCGGCGCTGGAATTGGTGCAGCTGGAACATCCCGACCTAGCAGGAGATCAAGTTGCGCAACGGGAGATCGCAGCGCGTCATGGCATGCTCGAAGGGCAGCTTCAGTTGGAATTGAAACGCGCAGTTTCAGCTACTACTTGGCTCCTTCCCACCGGCGAGAAGAAACAACTTAGCGATCTCCAAATCAATGCGTTCACATCAGAGTGCGCTGACGCTCTGTATAATTCGAGCCCTCGAATTCAAAGTGAGATGCTAAATAGAACACGCCCGTCCGCTAACGCCGTTGCGGCGCAAAACATCCTCCTTCGCCGCATGGTCGGGAATAGTGATGAAAGTCGGCTGGGGATCGAAGGATACCCTGCAGAGGGAGGACTTTATGCTTCTGTTCTTGAGGCAACCGGCCTACACGTTAAACGAAAAACCGGCTTCGGGTTTGCAATTCCAAACTCCAAAAAAGATCCGTTTTGTTTGTCCCCACTATGGCACGCCGCATCTGCCTACTTACAGGAGCATGCAGATCGTACGGTTCCAATCAGTGAAATCTACGAGATCTGGAAAGCGCCACCATTCGGAGTGAAACCAGGTTTGATGCCGGTTTTGATAGTGGCGTTCATACTTTCACGTGGTGAACACGTATCGGTGTATCGTGAAGGCGTGTTTCAAGCACGGTTTAAAGATGTAGATGTCGAAATCCTCGCCAAAGACCCGAGTGATATTCAAGTGAGATGGCTGGATCTCGGAGAGCTGTCCCGAGATTTGCTATCGTCCATGGCAGAAATTGTTCGGGACCTAGACGAAGAGAACCATTTGGAGAACTTAACCCCAATCGATGTGGCCCGAGGTTTGATCGCGGTCTTCGACAAATTGCATCCTTGGACGAAACGAACTCTACAGTTGTCTGGTAATGCGGCTAAAGTTCGAGACCTATTTAAACATGCAAATGACCCGAACAAGTTTCTTTTTGATGATATTCCAGCATTGTTTACTGGCGTTGAGCTTACGTCGTCAATAATCACTCAGAGTGTTTCGAACGCCCTCAGGGAGGGACTTACAGAGCTTTCATCGGCCTATGAAACTATGATGGGCCGCTTTTCAGAACTCATGTTATCCGAATTAAAAGTGCCTAACAGTTCTGCACAGTCACTTGTTGAACTAACGGCCCGCGCAGAACTCGTGCAGAGTGTAGGCGGCGATTTTCGGCTGGATGCTTTCTCAGGCCGTATACGCGAATATGACGGTTCGCTGTCGTCCCTTGAAGGGATAGCTAGCCTAGCGGCAAACAAACCGACAAGAGACTGGACAGATCGAGACCTCGAAAGGGCGAGGCTTGAAATTGCCAAGCTTGCACAAGAATTTGTGCGAAACGAGGCATATGTTTTCGTTAAAGGACGTCAACCTAAGCGACACGCGATATCAGTCATCGTTGGCTCGGAAGAAAATAGGGCGCCAGTCGCCCACGAGTTCATGATAACTGATGAAGACAGGCTTCGCGCCGAAGAAATTGCAGATACTCTACAAGCGACATTGGAGAACTTGCACGATCTAGACCGCGAAGTCGTTTTAGCTGCGCTAGCGCATGTAGCGGCACAACGAATTCTTGAAGATGAGACGGAACGGGAGCTAGTTTAATGCTAGATGCAAATAAAAATGAAACGAAGGTGATGCATGTGCTAGGCCTTTCCGGCGGTCGCGACAGTGCAGCTCTCGCTGTGTTCATGCGCCAACATCATCCCGAGCTGGATATCGAATACTTCTTCACCGACACCGGGCAGGAGCTTCCTGAAGTCTATGAATACCTGGGGAAACTAGAAGGTTTCCTGGGTAAACCAATTTTGCGCCTAAACCCAGATCGCGACTTTGATTTTTGGCTAAAACAGTACAACAACTTTTTGCCGTCCGCCCAAACGCGTTGGTGCACTCGACAGTTAAAGCTCAAGCCATTTGAAGAATGGATCAAGGCTTACCTTAGAAAGGAGTATACCGTCTATAGTTATGTAGCCATTCGCGCCGATGAGACTTACCGAGACGGTTATACGTCAAAACATGACAAGCTGATCGTTCGCTTGCCATTCAAGGACGTTGGGGTTGATAAACAGGGCGTGCATGATTTGCTGGATGGAGCCGGCTTAGGTTTGCCAGAATATTATCAATGGCGTTCTCGAAGTGGTTGTACATTCTGTTTTTTTCAGCAGAAAATAGAATGGGTTCGGTTAGCAGAACGCCACCCGGAGGCCTTCGAAGCCGCCAAGGCCTATGAAAAAAACGCTATTGAACACGGCAGCCCGTTTACTTGGTGTGAGAAAGAGTCATTGGACGAACTAGTTAAACCTGAACGTGTCGAGGAGATCAAAAGAGATCATGACGCTAGGGTTGCACGCGCGATTTCTCGACGTCCGTCAAACCCGCTTCGAGACGAAGACGAGGCCGTCGACATAGATGAGTTGTACGGCCAATCAAAGGTTTGCTTGGCTTGCCACAAATAGGCGTGCCTTAATTAGTGGATAACCCTTATCAGGAATCACGAAGAAATACGACTTGCGATACGTTCGGTGTGTGAACTGCAAGCTCAGTCGGTTGAAGAGCCTGGACCAATTCAAGCAGGTTATTCAATAGTTCTTTTATGTCCCGCCGATATGGTGCTGGATCGTCGTAAACGTCGGAATGCATCTTTTTTGACAACGCGCCAAATGAAACGGAGCCACCACTTTCGATGACCGAAGACAACAACCATTTGTATGCATTGCTGCGTTCTAGTTTGGAGCGACTTTCCCAACGCAGAGAGTCATCCAATGAGTTTTGTGGAAAGTCTGAACAGTACAAGTCCCGTTCCTCCTCAAAAATTTCTTTCGGCCACTGGAAATACGAGGCTGTGGAGTCTAGTGGCAATTGGCTGACGAAATCCTCCATTAAATTCAAACGATTAAGATCAACTGGCACTCCTTGGCTCCAAAGATTCTCAGCAATCTCAATGTCACGAGCTGATGGTACTCCCTCTGTGCTAAGTTCGTCGTTGCAATATCCAACTAGTGCCAAGCCTTTCCCGGTTAGATTGGCGCTGCCCACGTACAGAACGCTGTCGAAAAAATAGAGTTTAACGTGTAAAGCAGTAGAAATTCGCACCTGAAACCCAGAACCAATAGCGGTCTTAAGAGCTGAAAGCGAACAAGCGCCAGATAAAACGTCTGATAGAGTGCAACGAACCAATAAACGATCTGAGTTGGATATGGTTCGAGAGTTGATTACGTGTTCTATTCCCAACTCCGTCACAAAGGCGCTGTAAATCCAACACCTTTGCGACGAAACGAATTGTAGAGCTAGCTTACGTTTCAATTCAGCGGTTGGTAAAAGCACCTTAGGATTGCTCCAGCTGTAGTAGAAGCTTCTTAATCCAGCTTCCCCACTTGTCCCTGAATTCTTCCAAGACGTTTTGGGACTTATCATCATATAATTCATCTTCCGCTCGAGCTGCGGCCAATAAAAAGAGATTCATCGCAATGGCTTCTTGAGTATCCGGGCCCTTGCAAATTTTGTCATATAACTCTTTTTGAAAAGGGTGGCGCCCATTCAAAGCGATAGTCATTACGTTTCCTGGGCGTTCAATGGTGTAGAATTGGTTTCCTGGCCACGACTTTTCGGTAATTGTTACACCAGAAGATTTTATTTCATCCACCATTTCTTCCACAAGATCTGGCGCTACGTCAGTCCCATGTTCTTGAATTATCATATCCTTCAGAGCAGCGTCTTGCTCTTCAACAGTAGTATTGTGTTGTTCATTTTGAGTTCGCGTTTTGGAAGGATCTGATTTGAACTTGTCCGCCGCCAGTTGAGCGCTCTGTGCAGCCGGGTCTTTTTTTCTATTACTCACGGTTCGCCCAGTTTCTGGAGCCAAACTATCAATCCTAGCTTTTATCGCCTTGTGCGCCGTTTTGAATCTTTTGCTCAGTTCCGCTCGTAAAGCGATTTTGTGGTCAAAATCGACATCATCTTCGCTCATCCCTTCATGCAGCGCGTCAGCCTCTTCGCGTTCAATATAGTCAATATCGCGTACGGCCTGCTTATTGTTTGTAACGCCAAACAACTCATCAAGTTCTGGTTCAAACCGAATTTCGCAACCCCAATAACGCTCTTTTAGTTCTTGTGGGTTGAAATAACCAAAAACGCCAAAATCTATTTCTCGACCTGCCCTTACAAATGATATGCCCGTATTTGCTTTATAGTGGGCAATCACGTCAGCGAATTCAGAATTGCGCGTCCACC
This sequence comes from Ruegeria sp. D3, assembly GCF_056534465.1. NCBI lineage: Bacteria > Pseudomonadati > Pseudomonadota > Alphaproteobacteria > Rhodobacterales > Roseobacteraceae > Ruegeria > Ruegeria sp. D3. The sequence goes on along the minus strand of NZ_JBQFPK010000003.1, from coordinate 393,103 downwards.
TAGCAATGTCTTGCCGGATCATGGAAAAGCGCATCTCTACAAAAGAAGTTTCATTTCGTTTACCATGCTTCACGGGTATGCGCTGTACATCGCTGTAAACTTCGTTTGTTGCTTCCTTGTTGTAGCCAGGGAGGTTATTTGGAGTCATCAAGTATAGTGGGTCATTGGGTAGAAGCTCTACACTTTCGACATCTTTGTTGTTCGGTTTGACAATTAGTATCTTGATGCTCCGTTGGCGCCCATAAGCGTCGTCATCATCCAAAAAGTGCCTGTAAATCCGGCAGAAGCTCGCTTCCATACGGTTTACGAGTGTTTGGGTTCTTTTCAAATCTAATCTATCGCAGTTTTCCCAAACTACTAGAGAACCACTTTCCTTAATTGAGACATCTAAATTCTTGAGAATTTCACCTGGGATTTTACACTTCTCGACAGGGTTCGTTTCTTGTTGTCCGGTATTTTTGACTTCTTCAATGTCAAGGTATGTCGTCAGACATTCGCCCTCTTGCCATGAATAAACCCTAACTCTCTTGCATTGGCTAATTGATGCTAAAGGCAGTCCAACCCCAAACCGGCCGATTCCGGAGCGAGTATTTAGTCGAGTTCCCTGGGCGAATGCCAAGCAAATTTTAATAACTTCCTCGGGCATGCCGTGACCGTCATCGTAAACAGCCAGTGACTTGACATTCGCCACTGTTCTCTGAACGCTTACAGTCTCCTCAAACGCTAAGATCCTGATGTTGTCGGCCTCTGCCTGAATGGAATTGTCAACTAGCTCAGCGAGTGCCATTGAAGTGTCTCGGTATCCTGCGTCCCGAAATGACTCAATCGCGGTGGAAGCAGGGAAGATGTATGTGGTCATGAATTCGTATTCCAGATATTGTTGAAGTAGTTGTAGGCCATGTTTTCTGAAGGCATTCCGTTTATGTTGTCGATCACGTCGATGACGCTCGCCCGTGTGTTCCCGCCATTTTTTGGTCCTCGAATAGCTCGGCCTATCATTTGCGAGTAAAGAACGACTGAGGTCGTTGGGCGAGTTATGAAGACCGTGTCGGTATTCGGAGCATCAAATCCGGTTGTAAGCACGCCGTAGTTGATCAGAAATCTGACATCCCCATTCTTGTAGTCTTCGATAGACTTTAGACGATCCCTCGCCTCAGTTTTCCCAGTAACTAATTGAGCTGGGATGTTTTTGGCAACGCAGAGGTCACTGAGCAATTCTGCGTGCGCTATCGAGCAAGCGAATAAAATGACTTGTCTTTCAGCATCAGCAAGCTCCATTATTCGGTTAAAAATCAACATATTACGCTCATATTGCCCTCCAAGTCTCTTAAGGAAGCTCTCAGGAAGCTCCATGACCTGTGACAACTTGGTAATTTCGCCATCGGAAAGATCTACGGATACGTTGGTTTCTATTTTTTCTCGGTCGAGACGAGCTAGTACTCCCAAGTCTTGCAAGTAGCCAATTCCATCTTCCAACTCATTCCCATTATCGTCGCAGAGTCCGACTTTCTTGTTGTGGAAGAAGTTGGAAAGCTCTCGGTTTTGTTCCTCGTCGTCACTTCGTCCCGGTGTAGCGGATAAACCGACGATACGTGGTGGCGTACTCGCTGTAGCAAGAGCGCTGATGGCCGTCTCGTATGTAGGCGCAGTGGCTTTGTGTGCTTCGTCAACGACAATCATTCTTGTCGCCGAGCCAATCGATCTCAACAGACTAAGGTCCTTATTGGACGATGTCAGCAAGGCATAAATGGATTGAAAAGATGCGACTACAAAGCCTCTAGAGGGAACTGAATCGGGCTTTTCGAAACTGCCCCAAATTTTGATAATATCGGCTTCGTGGTCGCCCTTAAGTGACCAGCTTCTTTCAATTGCCTCAACCGCTTGCGTACAAAGCTCTTCTGAGTGAGCGAGCCATACGATCAAAGCTGGTCCGGGAGGTTCCGACCGAAGAGCGTCAACCATCAATTCGCAAGCGGTTCTGGTTTTACCAGCTCCCGTCGGCATGTGAAGCAGGACACGAGAAGCAGGCGCACGCAAGGACTCAGAAGCCCTTACCTTCACGTTAAACTGGTAAGAATGCAATTGAGCAGTCAAGTCAATGGAAGAAACTGGTGCCGGTTGTTCCATAGGGATGGGCGGAAGGAACGCATCATCTAGTTCCAAAGTTTGCACAAGTCTTTGAGCGCTACTAGAACGGTTTGACCACGTTACGCGGGAGCCGTTTCCAAGAACATAGCTTCGATCAAAGTCGTCCAAATGATCGATGATCAAATTTCTAATTTGGGCGTTCCCAAGTATTGAAGAGCCATACCTATGTAAAAGGATATCAATGAGGTTTGGTGTAGTGACACGGACACGAAACCACTTTTCCATATTCTCGAGTGTTTCAATGCCAACAAGTTCAGAGAGCTTTGCAACTCCCAAGCGAGACAGCACACTTTGGAATTTTTTCTTTGTCAAATGGTAGCACCCTGTAGCTTCGAAGCGGATTATGTTGTTTCTAGCGACGGCAGTTTCGCGAAACGGATAGCTAACACTGTTTCGGCCCAAGAACATGGTCCAGAATGCTTCTTTCAGCTTCGACATAACCGTCTGTCGCCATTCTTTGGAAACCGTTGCTCATTTAGTTTCAAAATGTCGACGCACGTTGTGAAAGTCCGCCAAATTTTTTCGATTCTGTGACAAATTTCAGATGGTTCGTTCGGAAGTGCGTGTTTTGGATGGTCCAACTTGTGTGCCAGCATAGGAACGTTTTTCGCGCCATTTTAGTTTGGTTTTTGGAGCTGGTAGACTACACTCAGCATACGGAAGCGGCATCTTAGAAATGTGATTACTGTGCTAGACCTTCTCGACTACTCTCGCCTCTGTTGGTGAATTCAGCGTTAAACAGATTTGTCTTACACTTGGCGAGAAGCTCTCGTCGTTCAGGCGCGCACCCGAACTACCCCGGACGGCGAACCCTCTCAACTCCAAAGAAATCGATTTCACTAAAATGAATGTCGCTGCAAGCCGCCTCAACTTGGATTGAAGCCTCTTTAGAAATTCAGCCGACACTTTTGTTGCTGACCGCAGAAAACTTGCCTCGTATCCAAGTTAAGCAAGAACAACCGCGAGCGCTTCGGCGAGCTAAGCACGAACTGGTAGCAGTTCTTCACCCATCAGGCGGGGCTGGATACTCAATGGAATTTGTGGCCAAATGAAAAGGTTTCGATAAGGATCGATTAGTGGCGTATTGGTGGACGCTAGCTCTATGAAACAGAAAGTCGGAAAACTAGTTGCAGGTGTGCTTTACATAGAATGCAGCGCTATTGACGAGTTGTCTCCTAAAGACGCTAGAATGTACAAACAGGCAATTTCTTTTGTTCCTTCAGAAGTGGCTTGGTCGGTTTTGAAAATCGATAGGCGTAGAAATGGAGTTTCATTTCTAGACTACGAGCCCTTCGAAACCGTCGCGTTTCCAGCTCTAAGACAGAGTTTCCGCGTGGATTTGTCGAATGGCCAGGTGAAGACCTCAGTGTTTTCACAAAGAAACCCGCCGATCCTTCATCGAAAGGAACTCCTTTTGTCCAATGATGATCCGCGCCGGTTCGAATTTGCGGCGCTCACAAAGCGCATAGAGAACTTGGGCCTTTTTAAAGACATGCACAAAATGGGCCGCCGAATCCAATGGCAGGTAGCACTGAAGCGCGCAGGACTAGATAGAAATGGCTCTGCTGAGGTTGTTTGAGCGTAGAGAAACTGCCCAACAAATTAGATGATTGAATAATACTAGAATAAAAGTTGTCTCGGTAACGGAGGCCTGGAGGGAGTTGGAACAAGTTGATCGCTACAAGACTGCAATTGGACGGTCCATGTTATCCGCGCCCATGTACGCGCTGCAATCTGCCGGAATAATTTCCCCAAGAACTTCTGTTCTCGATTATGGGTGTGGTAAAGGTGACGACGTGTGCGCACTCACCCAAGCGGGGTTCAACGCAATTGGATGGGACCCACACTTTGCTCCAAATCCAGACGCGTTGGCTGAAGCCGACGTCGTAAATTTGGGTTTCGTGCTTAACGTCATTGAAGACGAGGCAGAACGTCTTAATGCTCTGCAAACTGCTTTCAGCTACGCTCGGTCGTGTTTAGCGGTGGCAGTGATGTTAGTCGGGCGTGGAAGCCTAAACCACGTGCGACCTTACAAAGACGGTTTTTTGACATCACGAAACACATTCCAGAAGTATTATTCACAATCGGAGCTTCGCGACTTCATCACTTCATCTTTGGAGATAGCGCCTGTAGCAGCTGGCCCCGGCATATTCTTTGTCTTTAAAGATCAGACTGCCGAACAACGTTTCCTTTTTCGTCGACAAATCGGAGTTCGCCATACGACTGCGTTGATTAACGGACTGGAAAAGACAGAACGTTTTGTTCCCTCATCTGAGCTTTCCAAAGATGATCGGAACATTTCGCGAGATATAAAAGAACTCGTTACTGAGCTCGGAAGGGCCCCACACGAAAGCGAAGTTCCCAAAAGAATTGCAACGAGGATCGCGGGGTCTAAGCGCTCGCTTTCTTACTTCGTCAACCAAGCCGCAGCTAAGTTTGCCCCTGGTGAACTGGAATTTATTGCCGAGACCAAAATAGATGAACTTAAGCTGTTTTTTGCGCTCAACGCGTTCTCGAAGCGACCACCTTACAATGAGCTCGCGCCCGAGCTGCAGCGTGATGTCAAAGCTTTTTTTGGATCACATCAACGTGCAACTACAGAAGGTCAAGCTTTGCTTTTTTCGATTGGTGACGCTGAACAACTTTTTAAAGATGTTGAAGTCGCTATAACAGAAGGCATAGGTAGGTTGGTTGATGATAAGTTCCAATTTCACAAGGTTGACCTACCAAATCTCTCTATAAGACTGAGAGGTTTTGTTGCAATTGCCGAACTCTTGGCTGGTGATTTATCAGGTGCTCCAATTCTTAGGATCCACATTGAATCAAAGAAACTAACAGCTCTCTATTATGACGACTTCGACAGCTCCGCGCTTCCTAAGCTTAGCAAACGAACAAAGGTAGACTTCAGAAGCTTCGACGTTGTTCCGGTGGACCACATCGCAAGAGAAGAAGTGAAGCTTCTATTTTTGCGGTCGGAATACCTGCGAACTGAACACCCTCATTTCGAACGGCAGAAACACTTTGATGAACAAGTTCAAATGCTTGACGGCTTAGAGTTTGACCTTGAAGGTCCAGACCTCAAGTCGTTTACTCAGAGTCTAATAAGCGCCAACATTCGAATTCCGAAGTTCGAGTAGTTATCTCAAAGAAACTGTGGCTACCAATAGTTTTACCGCGTGGCTGTAAAACTCTGGATCCCTTCCATGGGGTGCGTCCGAGAAGGCAAAAAGAGATCTCTTCATCAATAGATCGCACCACTTGGCCAGTTTCCACTCAAGTAACCCAGGCAAAGCCGACAAAGACTGCGCCTCCAATTCTGGACACCTGTAACATGACGATACACTTAGCGCTGTTACTCAGCCTTTGTTGTATTGGCCCAAAGAAGTTGGGTCAGTTCCTCAGAACTGGCAGCGGGTGCCTGCGTCAAGTTTCAGGAAATCCGAAACAAGACGCGTGCCATCCCTCTTCATTCTTAAGTTTCAAGCATCTTGAGATGATAGTTCTATTGGCCGACGCCGTTATTCAATTCGACTCATTGAACCTTGGACTCCTTTTCCTGTCGCTCAAACGTTTTCAGCTCTCCAAGGAAGTGTCTGCCCACCCTCCGCCTAATCTCGGTCCAATCTTCGCCACCGAAAGGTTCTGCCGACGCAACGCGGTCGTCCCAAGCACCTCTCAAACGTTCCACTTTCACATCCCGCCCTTGATTTAGACATGACACTCGGAACTTCGACTTAAGATCTGAAATGTGCGTGTGTGTCACCCAAACAACTCCCAAAGTCCCACACTCCTCCAATTCAACTGATTGTAGAATCCAGCAATCAATCGTTGCGGGGTCGTTCGAAAAGACTGAAAACTCGGGTCTCCCAGACAAACTAGAAACGACTTTGCGCAGATCCGCATCCATTTCGTTTGCCACACTCCAATAGTTCTCCAAGACCATTGAAATTGCCGTTTTTTGGATTGAGGACAGAACTGGCTTCACTGCGTTCGTATAGTTCTCAAAGCCATCTTCAATCAGGAACTCGATTTCTGCCAGCGTTAGCTCAGTGCGCGAGGAACCGGCCTTCAGAAAGCATACCCAAAGGCCTTCTGGAAGGAGAGGAAATTCGCAGCGAACACAATTCAAAAAGCGTTCTGCCATTCGTTGCACGATATCGTGCGGCGGGATGAAATCACGTTCTTTCGGTCGGAACTCTCCGAACATTGAGGCTTGGCTGTACTTGAACGGGTACAATAGGTCGGGTTTCGTCGGCCCATTTTCGAACAAGTCATTCATGACGCCAGTCTTGTGGATCTGAAACGTTTCGTATCTTTTCGTCATTTATACACCTTGGTGGCAGTTGAAGATGCCCCCAAGGGTAGGCACCACGGATCCGGCACTCAAGCCAGAAATCTCTTCAAGTCATTGTTTTAATTAACTTTCAAGGATAGTCTGAATTTCTCAAGGATAGGCAAGAATAGTTTCAAGAATAGAGTGTTGCCAACCGGCAACATATCGCCTCTCTATCCTTTTCAGACAGTGGCCATTTATCCTTGCCTACGACGCGGACCAGTATTTTCTAAAAAGACTTGGCCGGCTGTCCTGACTGAAATGGACTACAGCTGCATTGAGAATAAGGCGTTAAGCAATCAGAAAAACATCTTAATATGGGGTCAAATGGTACAGGAATGGTACACAGACTGATTCCGGTGAAAGCAAGCGATACCCGCCGAAAAATTTTACAAATATTTCAGTGATTTAATGGTGCCCGGGGGCGGAATCGAACCACCGACACGAGGATTTTCAATCCACTGCTCTACCCCTGAGCTACCCGGGCACGGGAACGGCTGCTGCCGTTGGGTGGAGGCGTTCTATGACTTGCCACTGGCAGTGTCCAGAGCCTTTTTTACATTTTTTCAATGCGGACGCGAATGAGCGGTTTCTTCGCCCTCAACATCGGCCTCAGCGTCTTCCTCCCTCTGAGACGGGACCGCATATGAACCGTTCAACCACTTAGCAAGGTCCAGATCGGCACAACGTTTTGAGCAAAACGGGCGGTACGCCTGAACAGTGTCTTCAGCACAAATCGGACAGGTCATTTCAGCACCTCGCTCAGCGGCAACCGAGCCCGTCTGCGCTGCAATTCAAAATGCCCTAGCGGCGTCCAGCCTGCCAGTGTTGTTTCGATCGGGTCGGTCTTGAAGGCCGAGCGTAGCGCAGATTCGAATCCTCTGCGGTCCTTCTTGGGCATCGGCGCCAGGTCAAGCGTGATCTGCCCTCCTAAACCCCGCACACGCAACGCGCGGGCAAGCGCTTTGGCGCAGGCAAAGTTGGCCTTCGTACCCGCCGCCAGAGATGTATCGGCACCAGTGTTAACATCGACGGCGACCAATGCGCGTGTAGGCTGAATGTAGAGGTGCCCTCCGCCAGGCAAAGGCTCAGAGATACCGCGGGCCGTGTCCAATGCCTCCAGCACGCCATGGGCGCCGAAACTACCTGCGCGGGTTTCGACCTCGGCCGGGTCGGTCCAGTCGCGCCAGGCCAGAACATGAGGCCCGTCGCCTTCAAGAAGCAGTTCCGGCTCGGTTCCGGGGTCATTCACCACAGCGTCCGCGTGGGCCAGCATGGTGCTGATATCTTCAGCAATCTCACCTGCATCCTCACCCGCGCAGCACGAGCGCAGGATCAGGCCGTAATCGCTGCCTTCCATCACCTCGTGCGCGATCTCAAGCAGGCGGTCACGCTCATCGTCATCGCGGATCGAGCGCGAGATGTTCAGACCGGGCGCGTCGGGGGTGACAATCGCATAACGGCTTTTGAACAGGACACGATCGGTCACGGGCAGGGCTTTGCCCGGCTCGGCATAGCCCGTCACCTGCACCAGCAGCAGCGCACCGGGGGCAAGCCCCTTGACCTGCCGCAGAAACGCGGGGCCGTCGGGTGTCGACAGGAACATGCCGCCCTGCCCTTTTACGGGCCGATCTGCGCGAGCACGGTAGATTGTGCCCGGTGCAGGCGCATCGGCGGCGATCAGGAAATCATCCAGCTTGCCGTCGACCATCAACGCGGCCGCCTCGCGGTCGTTGATGTGATCCAGAACGATAGTACGACCCTTCATGATGCCTCACGATACAGGGGATAGCCGATACCTTGCAAAAGGGCGGCGGTTTCAGACAGGGGCAGACCGACGATACCGGTGAACGATCCCGAAATCCACGGGATGAACGCACCGGCAGGGCCCTGAATAGCATAGGCGCCCGCCTTTCCCTGCCAGTCTCCAGTCGCCAGATAGGCGTTGATCTCAACATCCGATAGACGCTTGACCTTGACCTGTGAGACCACGTCGCGTTGCAGCACCCGATCCCCGCGTCGCACCGCGACCGAGGTAATTACCCGGTGGCGACGCCCGGACAGGGCGTACAGAAACTCGGCCGCTTGGCCTGCATGTTCGGGCTTGCCCAGAATGCGGCGACCCAGCGCCACGGTGGTATCGGCACACAGCGTGATATCGTCGCCATCCGCCTGCACCGCCTGCACTTTTTCGCGCGTGATGCGGCTGCAATAGGGAACCGGAAGTTCGCCCTTCAGGGGCGTTTCGTCGATGTCAGGGGGGCGGATCGCATCGGGCTGCACGCCAAGCTGAGCCAACAGGTCCAGCCGCCTTGGGCTGCCCGATCCGAGGATAAACGCCATGAGAAAAGGCGTTACTTGAAACGGTAGTTGATCCGACCCTTGGTCAGATCATAGGGGGTCATCTCGACCTGAACTTTGTCGCCAGCCAGAACACGGATGCGGTTCTTGCGCATCTTGCCTGCCGTATGTGCGATGATCTCATGGCCGTTTTCCAGCTCGACCCGAAACGTCGCATTAGGCAGGAGTTCCTTCACGACACCGGGAAATTCGAGCGTATCTTCCTTGGCCATGTTGTCTCCACATTTACGTTGCACTCGCAGAATCTGCGAGGATGTGCGCTTAAATGAGCCTATTTCGGGCTTATTTCAAGGCCGGAATCACGAAAGAGCAGAGATTGTGACCGATTCGACTCGGGGCGTTTGCTCATCCCAATGGGTTCGGTTCAGCACATGGCCATCAGCGCGGACCTCGGCAATGGTCGACAGGTCGATATTGGCGTAAGTCCAGCCGGGTTGGTTCAACTGTCCTTCGGCCAACACGCCGGTGCCGGGGAACCCTTTGTCAGGCGGGCCGAAGATACCGCCCGTGCCGGTGTTCATATCCACGGCATCGGACCACTCGTTGCTGCCGACCAGCGAAGCCATAACCGTCACGCATTGGTTTTCCAGCGCGCGCGCCATCGCGCCGATCCGCACCCGCCAATAGCCCGAGAGCGCCTCGGTGCATGAAGGTACAAGGATCAGGTCAGCCTCACTCAGCGCGCGACCCAGCAGGGGAAATTCACTGTCATAGCAGATAAGAACGCCGATCTTGCCCAGTTTGGTGTCGAACAGTTTCAACGGTCCGCCGGGGGCTATATCCCAAGCCTCACGCTCAAACCGGGTCATGATTTGCTTGTCTTGGTGATCGTGCTGGCCATCGGGCGCATAAAGCGCCGCTCGGTTCAACGGGCGGCCCGGCCCATCCACAACCGGCGCAGACGCGCCCAGAATATAGGTGCCATATTCGCGTGCCAGCCGTTGATGCAGGGCCTGCGCATCTGCCATCCGGTCCGACACCGCGCGGATCGAACGTTCCAGATCGCCTGCCACATCGGCCCCGTCCAACGTCGACAGCTCCATCGCGCCATATTCGGGAAAGACCAGCAACTCGGCCCCCTCCCCAGCGGCCTCACTGACCCAGCGGTTCAGCTTGTCCTCATACTGCGCCCAACTGTCGAGCCAGTCGAGGTCATAGGCGGCGGTTGCGACTTTCATGGGCTGCGTCCTTCAGCATTGGATTGAAGCGACCCTAGGACAGGATCGCGCGATATGTATAGACCCCGCCGAGACCCGACGGGAAAGTGAATTGGCTTACCGATCCAGACTTGGTTCAATAGGGTCAGGAGGATCACCATGCAAAACCCCGAAAGCTTCGAAAAGTTCTATTTCGCCAAGGTCGGTATGGGTGAGGCCTGCGGCTGCGCCGAACGTGTCATTGACGTTTTCGAATTCAATCGCAAAGGCGGGGCACAGACAAAATCCGAGGTTCGACTGGAAAAACCCAAACGCCGGTCCTTTCGCGGATGGGCGGTGAAGTACGGCCTTCTCAGCCGCAAACAGACACACTGACACCGAAAGGCGCAGCTACGCGTTCAGATCCCTGATCCAGAACTGCAACGGTTTCTGCGTCTCGCCGTCTTCTCCGATATCCTTCCACGAAAACTGCGCCACGACACCGGGTAAGGGTTCATACCCGCGTGCCCGCCAAAACGCATCCAAAGGCCTATAGGTTTCTGGTCGCATCGGATGGTCGACAGGGCGCTGCACACTGCAAAAGGCGCATTTCGTAAAGCCCAAAGCGCGAGCATGAGATTCGCGCTGGTCGAAGAATTTATGGCCAACCCCCTGCCCCCGATAGTCCGGCAGCAGAACAGATTCGGCGCAATAGAAAACATCCGACAAACCCACACCTGACCCGTCAAAGGCCGCAGCAAAATCTTCGGCATGATCGGCCAGAGGCGCACCGGTTGAGGCTCCGATCAGGCGGTCGCCGTCAAACGCCCCTACCACGATGGATCGGGCACTCTCGCGGTAGGCTTGCAGGTATTTCCGCTCGTAGCTCAGATCCCCATCATAGAGATAGGGCCACGCGTGAAACACCTTGATGCGCAACCGGGCCACATCGTCCAGCGCGGCCTCAAGCGCCGCTCCGGTCAGGGGGTGGACCGCTGAGACCTCAGCCATTCGAGACCTGCTTGGTCCAATCAGCCAGATTGTAGAAGGTAGTGACCCGGGTGATTTTCCCGTCCTTCAGGTCAAAGAACGACCCGGCGGGCAGACGGTAGGTTTGACCATGCGCTTCGGGTAGGCCGTCGTCAGTTTCAAGATAGGTACCGTTCACGATGAACTCGGCCGCAGCGCGCGTGCCACCTTCGGCGTCGAACACCACGATATCGGTCAGGTTCTCGCGGTAGCAGCGGTTCATATGGGCACAGAAGGCAGCAAACTTCTCTTTGCCCACACGAATCTGCCCTTCATTCACGTGATGGGCAATGTCATCGGACAGGCAGGCCAACATGCCATCGACATCGCCTGCATTGAAGGCATCGAAATAGGTTTTCACGGTCTGGTTCATGGTCACTCCGTCGGTTCGCCCCAGCGGTCCTTCAGATGTTTGATGATCTGATCGCGGGTCTGTCGGTAGTGAGTTAGCTTGTCTTCACGACTTTCGCCCAGTCCGGTAGGGTCCATTATTGGCCAATAATCGACATCCAGATGAAAAATACGGGTCAAATCCAACGCTCGCCTTTGGCTGGCGGGTGACAATGCGACGATCAGGTCGAACGAGCTGAGGTCATCGCCCCATTCCTGCATCTCGTCGAAGGAACGCGACCTGTGTCGCGAAAGCTCAACGCCGATTTCCTGGCAGACCGCGACGCAGAAACCGTCGATCTCCAGATCGTTATGGACACCGGCAGATTGCACATAGGTACCGGTGCCGTAGAACTTTTTCATGATGCCTTCGGCCATCGGGGACCGAACCGAGTTGTGGTCGCAACAGAACAGAATGGACTGCGGCAGAGACGTCACCCGTCAGCCCCCAAAGTGCAATACGCAAATCAGCGTGAACAGGCGGCGGGCGGTATCGGTGTCCACTTCGGCCTTGCCATCAAGCCTTTCCTGCAGGACTCGGCTGCCTTCGTTGTGTATGCCGCGCCGCGCCATGTCGATGGTTTCGATCTGACTGGGTGGCAGCGACTTCACCGCATCAAAGTAGCTTTCGCAAATCTGGAAATAGTCTTTGACCACTTGCTTGAAGGGCCCCAGCGAAAGGTGAAACTCGGCCGCCTTCTCTTCAGCCTCAGTGGCAACGTCAAAAACCAACCGTTTGTCGCGGATCGACAACTGCAGGTGGTAGGGGCCATCAGGCACGACACGGTCATCGCGTTTGGGCAGCGCGAAGCTGTTATCCTCAAGCAGATCATAGATCGCGACCTTGCGCTCCTGTTCGATCTCAGGCGTCGGCGGAGGCAGGTTTCGGTCGTCCAGTTCGATATGCGAAATACGGGTCATGGGTGTCTGGTCCATAAGGGTTGAGACAGCCATATCGTAAGAAAAGTGAATGGGCAACGCGCAGAAAATCGGTCTAGGCCAATTCGTCACAAAGGATGTTTGGCGGGGTCAATCCCGTGCTTTGACAGGAGTGTATCGACCAAAGACCCCCGGTTGATCTCCATTTCACGAAACATCTTTCGGAACCACGAACCAAAGAAATGGATCGACATTTTGTTTTGCCACTCCAAAAAATCGAGCTTTGACATATCCGGGTCATTCCACAACCTGCGATGCCTTAAAGGTACGGCATACAGCTCGGTTCGGGCAGAATTCATGTCGTGTTCTGGCGAGCCATAAATGCAATGGAAAAAAAGTGGTGGTCCCAGAGTTGACAATGGGAGGCTCCAATATGAGGAACGGCCGTAGAGTTCGCGATACACCTTCTGATGATCCTCCGACCACCAGAATGGAACAAGATCGCTATCAAAGGCAAAGCGACACATCTTTTGCAGCGCGGAACTGTCGCACGGCAAGGCGACAACGCCGTTCATCATGCGCTGCCGCGCCAAATTCGCTTTTGGAAAAAGATATCCTGCGTTGGTTTCGAATGGCCGAAGGGCATAGGCATCCGCATCGACCCAGATATAGTCGGTCTGTTGCATGAGCTTTAGACGAAAAAGATCGGCGTGAACGGCAACTGATCGCGTGATCGGGTCACGGTAGATTTCAGAAACATCAAAGATTTCCCGCGCATCGCGCGCTTCGACGTAGTCCGGAATGTCTTCAAGCTCGCCATAGTGGTAAACAATGGGCGTCTGGTCGACATCCGCAAAGGACTTCAGGCAAAGGTGCTCCAGATAGCTGAACCGCTTGCCGATCCACAGTGTTGCTACACGTTCCAAACTTACTTCTTCCGACGTTGTCACGTCAGCAAGACGCCTCCGTTCCGTGAGTAAGATCAAGACATATTGTTTAATGAATGAGAATGGCGCAGGGCGTTGTGACCCTCAAACCATAGCCAATTAGTCGTTCAAGCGTTTCAATCTTGCAGTGACCGACAAGCCATGTGCCTCAAGGCTTTCCGATTTCGCAAGTTGTTCGGCCGCAGGGCCGATGGCCCGCAGCGCAGCAGGTGTCATCTGGCTGAGTGTCGTGCGTTTGAGAAAGTCCATCACGCTCAGCCCCGAGGAAAACCGCGCCGAGCGCGCCGTGGGCAGAACATGGTTAGGACCACCCACATAATCGCCGATGGCCTCAGGAGTGTATTGACCCAGAAAAATTGCGCCCGCGTGAACGGTTTTCTTGCTGAGCGCCACAGGGTCGCCCACGCAAAGCTCAAGATGTTCCGGAGCGATCCGGTTGGACAGGGCTGCTGCCTCGTCCAGATCACGCACAGTGATCACCGCACCAAAATCACGCCAGCTGGGGCCGGCTATTGCGCGGCGTTGTATTGTCTCAAGCCGCTTGTCCACGGCCTCGGCCACCGCCTGCCCGAACGCCGCATTATCGGTGATCAGGATCGACTGTGCACTTTCGTCATGTTCGGCTTGGCTTAGCAAATCCAGCGCGATCCAGTCTGGGTCGTTGTCCTTGTCGGCGATGACCAGAATCTCGGACGGGCCCGCAATCATGTCGATGCCCACCTTGCCGAACACACGACGTTTTGCAGCAGCGACAAAAGCGTTGCCGGGGCCGGTAATCTTGTCCACCGGCGCGACCGAGTCAGTGCCGTAAGCCAGCGCTGCAATCGCCTGAGCACCACCGATGCGATAGATCGTATCCACACCTGAAAGCTGCGCCGCCAGCAGGACAAGCGGGTTCACCACCCCATCCGGCGTCGGCACCGCAATGGCCAGCCTTTCAACCCCCGCCACCTTGGCCGGAATCGCATTCATCAAAACCGAGGACGGGTAAGACGCCAGCCCGCCGGGCACATAAAGCCCCGCAGCAGACACCGCCGACCAGCGCCAGCCCAAAGTCGCCCCTGCTTCATCCGTCCATTCGTGATCCTCGGGCAACTGCTTTTCGTGATAGGCGCGGATGCGCGCGGCGGCCAGCTCCAGCGCGGCGCGATCCTCATCCGAGACCTGCGCCACCGCAGCCGCGACTTCTTCGGCAGAAAAGGCCAGAGTGTCAGGCGTCAACTCAAGCCGGTCGAATTTCGTGGTCAGCTCGATCACCGCGGCATCGCCCCGATTGCGAACATCTTCGATGATCTCAGCCACAATCGCGTCTACATCCGGGCTGTCCTCGCGTTTTGCTGACAACAATGCCTGAAAGGCGAGCTCGAACTCGGGCGAGGTCGTATCAAGGAAAACGGGCATGAGCAGGCACTCCGAACGGGATTTTACCGGGACATATCGCCCGCAGCAGATGGTCTCAACCCTTCGTCGGGTGGGTGCAACGATTTGCGCATAGGATAATGTCGCATTCCGCACCAATGTTCGGGCGCAGCCGCATCCTGCCAACCATATCGGCGATAGAATGCACGCGCTGTTGCGGTGGCGTTCAGATGCGCAATTGTGCAGCCTTGCTGCGCAAGCTCGTGCTCCATTCGAACCAGCAGGGCCAACCCGACACCGCGCCGAACATAGGCCGGATCGACATACAACGACGCGATTTCCGACCCGAAGCGCAGAGCCCCGACGCCCGAGACTTGGCCGTCCATTTCGGCCAACCAAAGTTCGGTTCCCGATTGCAACCAGCGTCGGATCGTCTGGGGGTCTTTGTTCGCACTCCATGCCGCCAGCAGATCGGGATCTTTCCGATGATCTGCTGCACCAAGGTAGGTAATCGACCGGATCAACACCTGACTGACCTGAAACACGTCGAACACGGTCGCCGAACGCAAAACCAGACCCGTTGAGGGTCCGGCAAAGGCTTGTGCTATGCCCCGTTTATTCCGGATGATGCGGAGCCTGACCAGAAGGCGCCTGATAGGGCCGGGTCACATCCTTGAGGGTGACGCCCAGAGCCTCGACCGTCAAACGGATCGCTCCGTCCCCGGCCAGCGTCAAAACAATATGACCGGCGCCATCTTCGCCGGGCTCGAAATCAACTGACAGCAGGGACATAACCATGTCCTTGTCGCTGCGGTCCACCCCCTGGCTGGCAACCGACAGGACGGAATCGAAAACAAGCAGCGCTTGGACCCGTTCAAACGGACGGTCACGTTGGCTCGCAGCATCTTTGTCTTCCCAGCGGAACCGGTTCAGCAAAAGACCAAAGCGACGCTCCGACGGACGCCATGTCATCTCGGTGATGGGGAACACCGCGTCCTGCGTCAGGGTCGAAATCACCTGAAGGTCATCCGCATCCTCTGCCCCCAGGTTCAGCGGGGCCTCACGACCGTCGTGGAAACTTGCGTCTGTCATTACTGGCCCTTGATCCGTTCAATCTTTGCACCCACGCCTTCCAGCTTGCGCACCACATGTTCATATCCCCGGTCCAAATGATAGACCCTGCTTACAGTCGTCTCACCTTCGGCCGCCAAACCGGCCAGAATCAACGAGACCGAGGCGCGAAGATCCGTCGCCATCACCGGTGCACCTTTCAGACGCTCGACGCCCGTAACCGTAGCGGTACCGCCATGGACCTCGATATTGGCCCCCATACGTACCAGTTCAGGAGCGTGCATAAACCGATTTTCGAAAATCCGCTCTTCAAGAACGGACACGCCTTCGGCAGTGCACATCAGCGCCATCATCTGCGCCTGCAAATCGGTCGGAAATCCGGGGAAGGGTTCGGTGACAACATCGACAGACCGTACGCGTCCGTTCTTGCGCGCAACTTTCAACCCGTTTGCGGTTTCCGTGACATCAATGCCTGCAGCATCCAGCTTGGCGGCGAAAGAGTCGACAAGAGACATCCGTCCGCCCAGTAGCTCAACCTCGCCGCCACAGATCGCCGGTGCCAACATATAAGTGCCCAGTTCGATCCGATCCGTTACAACCTGATGGGTCGCACCGTGCAACCGGTCGACGCCTTGAATCTCGATTGTCGAAGTCCCTTCGCCCGAGATCTGCGCACCCATCTTCCGCAGACACTCTACCAGATCGACGATCTCGGGCTCACGCGCGGCGTTTTTCAGCACGGTGGTGCCTTTGGCCAGCGTGGCGGCCATGACGATGTTCTCGGTCGCGCCGACAGAGGCAAACCGCATCTCATGCACGGCCCCTTTCAACCCGCCCGACGTTTTGGCGTGCAGATACCCGTCCTTCAACTCGATCTCAGCGCCCAGCGCCTCAAGTCCCTCGACATGCAGATCCATAGGGCGCGCACCAATCGCGCAGCCACCGGGCAACGAGACCACGGCCTCACCAAACCGCGCCAGCAGCGGACCAAGCACCAGATTCGAGGCGCGCATCTTGCGCACTATCTCGTAATCAGCGGTATGGCTGGTCAGGTTGTGGCTGGACATGGCCAGCACTTGTCCGTCCTGCAGCGCCGACACTTCGGCCCCCAGCGATTGCAGCAAGGCAGTCATCGTCTTGATGTCGCTCAGCCGGGGTGCGTTTGTCAGCGTAAGCGGCTCTTCGCTTAGCAGCGTCGCTGGCATAAGCGTCAGACATGCGTTCTTGGCCCCCGCAATCGGTATCTGACCGTTCAACGGACCATTGCCCGTAACCAGAATCGAATCCATGTGCTCTTATCCCTCGTCCTTATCGGTCTTCTCTCCGGATACCGCCCGCGCCTTGGCTTGCGCCTTACGTCGCGCCATATTCGCTTTAAGCGCAGCCTTCAGTCGCTCCTCGCGCGGATCGCCGGATTTGCCGTGTTTTTTTGGTGTATCTTTGTCTGCCATGATCTTTCTCTACAGGAGGCGAAAAAAACCGTCCAGACACCCTTGCGCCGCGTTTCGTTTGAGTCTAATCACCCGCCCACAGCGCTGCTGTAGCTCAGAGGTAGAGCACTCCCTTGGTAAGGGAGAGGTCGAGAGTTCAATTCTCTCCAGCAGCACCACCTTACAATACAATATGTAGATGTGCGGATATTAAGTCTAATGTCCCTGCGCCGACAAAGCGTTATTGCGCAGCATCACCGCCATTTGCCGCGCAATTGAACACTTCAGAGCTATAAATTAGTTCAGACGGCGGGACGCAGCCAACGCTCCTGCCAGAGCATTTTCAATCTCGCCCGGAAAGCTCCGGCCTTTTTCGTGCAGCCCAGCGGCGACCCATCCCACAGTATGTCCGCGCGCACCGATGTCGTTGGCCCTGACCACCATCGGAGAAGTCTTTTCAACCCGAACCAGCGCCATCGACTCTTCCACATCGCTTTCGGACAGGATCATTTTGACCGCGCTGCATATATCCATAGATACCTGCAGGGTCTGATGCTCAAGCCGATGGACGGATTCGGACAACAACCGGGTGCAGAAGGCAGACAAGAAATACCACCGAAAGATTTTGAAAACCCGCTTCTGGAAATCACCACTCGCTTCCATGTTGCAGGATGCGCTTTGGGAAATCTGTTCGAATGCTGTTTGGGCTAACTGTGCCGCTTCACAAATCTGCGCCTCGCGCTGTTCGACAGGCAAGCCGTGCAAACCCGAGAAAATTGCAGTTTCTTGAGTTTCTAAATTCATTTCGGTCCTCCAGCTTTAACTCCTGAGAAGGACATGGGAAACTTCAAGGCCATTCGAATGTGATTTTCTGCCATAAATTAACATGTCAGCCTGATTTCTGACTTTACAAAAGTGCCACAAACTCGCGCTTAAGGCAAACATGCCTAAGATTAACTTATCTTTAAGGGCCAAACTGTGGCCCAGAAGAGGCATTTGAAATGAGGCAGGATGATCGCTTCCGCGCCAAAAAACAGCGCGGAGATGACATGTTCTGGCAATAGTTACGCCCATATTACGGTTTAAACACAGTCAATCTCGCGGAATTGTTGACCAGTTGGATTTTAACGAGGGGGTACAAGCGGGAACACGGGGGTGAGCGCATGTCCAGCCCACCTCGCCAATTGACAGAGCGGCTCCCCCCGTCACCACAGATCAATCGATCTTGCTTTTCTGCGCATGAGGCGTGACCCCGAAACTTGAGCGATACACCCGCGAAAAATGACCGGGGCTTTCGAAACCACATGCCATGGCAACTTCTGTGACCGAGGCTTCGGTCTGCAGCAATAGCCTTTGCGCCTTTTCCAGCCGCAGTTCCATGAAATACTTCTTAGGTGAGGTGTTTAGGTATTTGCCGAACAAACGCTCCAACTGTCGGGTTGAAATGCCAAGCCCATCGGCGATCTGCGATGGAGAAATCGGAGACTCGATACAATCGCGCATTATGTGGATCGCCTTGGCCAGATGGGCATTGCGCATCCCGTTGCGCGATTGCAGCGATACGCGTTGTTTAGCGGTCGCATTTCGCACGGCGTTGTAAACCATCTGGTCGGCCACAGCGACAGCCAGCTCTTCGCCGTGATCCCGCTCAATCAGGTGCAGCATCAGGTCCGCAGTCGCTGTGCCTCCGGATGCGGTTATGTGCTTTTCATCCGCCACAAAGACACTTCGAACAAGATTCACCTCGGGGAATGCTTCCATAAAGGCGTCATGGTACTCCCAATGGATCGCGGCCTGCATTCCGTCTAGAAACCCCGCCTCGGCCAGCAGCCACGCGCCGGAACACAAGGCGCCAATGGCGGTTCCCCGCGCCCGTTCCCGGCGAAGAGTAGACAAAAGCGAACGGGTGACGTGGTTGCGCATGTGAATGCCGGACAAAACGAACAACTGATCCGTCTTTGGCAGATCGCCCAAACCACCATGCACCAGCGTCACAAGTTCGTTCGAGCAAACAGCCCTCTCTCCGTCTTCTGAAATTAACGTCCAATCATAAAGCGTCTGCTCACTTACCAGGTTGGCGATCCGCAAGGGTTCGACCGCGCAGGAGAATGCGAGGTGCGAGAATTCCTCGATCAAGATGAAGGTGATGTGCCGCGTTTTGCGCATGAACAGATCCGGTTTCTATGGGGCGCTATGCTGCACGATTCTTTTCTGTATACAACTTGTATTTTTATAGAATACAGAATGAAAGACCAGACACGAATCGATCAAGAATGGGGCGGACCAGGTGAAAGACGACAGCAAATCCCGCAAAGCGGACCTGACCGAACATCTGAAGGTTGGTATTTTGACCCTGCGCCTGCAGCCTGGAACCGATCTGGATGAGGCACATCTGTCTGATGCGTTCGGCCTGTCCCGCACGCCACTGCGCGAGGTGTTCCGGCAACTGGCCGGTGAGGGTTATCTGGACCTGCGCACCAACCGATCCGCGCGCGTGTCCGAGATGTCATATACCACCCTACGCGATTTCTTTCTGGCCGCACCGATGGTTTACGGCGCCATCCTGCGGCTGGCTGCGCAGAACGCCACAGGAACGCAGATCGACGCCCTGAAGGATGCGCAGCAGGCGTTCAAGGCGGCTTTGCGTGCTGGGTCCGCCGAAGATCGCGCGCTGGCCAACAATCGGTTCCATGACGTGACCGGCGAGATGTCGGGCAATGTCTACTTGTTGCCATCGTTCAATCGGCTTTTGATTGATCACGCCCGTATCGGGATGACGTTTTACCGGCCTCAAACAGCCAAAATGACCGAAAACCTGTCCCAAGCCAGCACCCAGCACGACGCCATCATCGCCGCCATCGAGGCGGGCGATGAGGCGGCTGCTGCGCAGCTGGCCGAGGACCACTGGAACCTGTCACGCGATCAGATCGAGCTGTTCGTGATGCCTGACGCGCTGGACGTGCCCATGGGCGCGCCCCTGTCGAAACCTGCATGAGGACGCAATGAACCCGATTTTCAAATTTGAGGGGATCTATACCCCCGTAGTCACGCCCCACCACGCCGGTGGGTCCGTGAATTGGGACGCCTTGGCGCAGGTGATCGAGTTTCTGATCGACCGTGGCGTGCATGGGCTGATCTCGGGCGGGTCGACGGGTGAGAACTATGCCCAAACGGTCGAAGAACGGTTGGAACTGGCGCGCTTTACGCATCAGCAGTTGCAAGGCCGTCTGCCCTTGGTGGTCGGCACAGGCGCAATGCTGACGGCGGATTCGATCGCTCTGGCCTCGGGTGCGCGCGAGATTGGCGCGGATGCGATCCTGCTGGCCAGCCCGCCCTATGCGGTGCCCACTGATCGGGAAAACGCGCTGAACGCGCTGGCCATCGACAAGGCCGCCAACCTGCCGGTGATGCTGTACAACTACCCGCACCGCACCGGCACGATGATGGGAGAAGAGTTCCTCGACCGCGTGGGCCGCAGCCGCAATTTCTGCGGCATCAAGGAAAGCTCGGGCGATATCAACCGGGTGCATCTGCTGGCGCGAGACTATCCGCATATCCAGCTGGGCTGTGGAATGGACGATCAGGCGCTGGAGTTCTTCGCTTGGGGCGCGCCCTTCTGGGTTTGCGGCGGATCGAATTTTCTGCCTGCCGAGCATGTGGCTCTGTATCAGGCCTGCGTGGTCGAAGGCGATTTCGCCAAGGGTCGCCGGATTATGTCGGCGATGATGCCCCTGATGCGGGTGTTGGAACAGGGCGGCAAGTTCATTCAGACGATCAAGCACGGCGTCACAATGAACGGGATTGACGCGGGGGGGATGCGGCCTCCGCTGAAGGGCTTGAACAAAGACGACAAGCGCGCGCTGGAACAGGTGACGCGGGTGCTGAAAAAGACAATCGCTGATATCGTGGCGGAGGGATAAAGCATGGAACTGCTGACACAGGACGAATACACATCCATCGCCGCAGGGCTGGACCTGCCCACTGGGGCCTTCATCGACGGTGGCTATCGACCCGCGATCTCGGGCCAGACATTTGAGACCGCGAACCCCGCAACCGGCGCGAAACTGACAGATATCGCCTCTTGCGACGCAGCGGATGTAGATTTTGCCGTCGAAAAAGCGCGCGAGGCGTTTGACGATGGGCGGTGGTCGAAGCTTCACCCGTCCGAGCGCAAGGACGTGCTGATCCGTCTGTGCAAACTGATGACGCGCAACGCCCGTGAACTGGCGGTGATGGAGAGCATCGACAGCGGTAAGACCATCTATGACTGCGAAACCGTGGACGTGCCCGAGACGATCCACTGCCTGAAATGGCATGCCGAGGCGATCGACAAGATCTATGATCAGGTCTCACCCGCCAGCGACGATCACATCGCCATGGTGGTGCGTGAGCCGATTGGCGTCGTGGGTCTGGTGCTGCCCTGGAACTTTCCCTTGCTGATGCTGGCGTGGAAGATCGGGCCTGCCTTGGCGGCGGGCTGTTCGGTGGTGGTGAAACCGGCGGCTGAAACGACGCTGACCGCCCTGCGACTGGCCGAACTGGCGATGGAAGCCGGGGTGCCGCGCGGTGTGCTGAATATCGTTCCGGGTGGCGGCGCGGAAGTGGGAGAGCCCATCGGACGGCATATGGATATCGACATGGTGTCTTTCACCGGCTCGACCGTCACCGGCAAGCGGTTCCTGACCTATTCGGCGGAAAGCAACGCCAAAGAGGTCGTGCTTGAGATGGGCGGCAAGAACCCCGCCATCGTGATGGATGATGCCGAAAATCTGGACCGTGTGGCCGCTCATATCGTCAATGGCGCGTTCTGGAATATGGGCGAGAACTGCTCGGCCTCGTCCCGCCTGATCGTGCATAAGGACGTGAAGGCCGAACTGCTGGACCGCATCGCCCATCACGCGAAACAGTGGAATATCGGCAACCCTCTGAACCCGGAAACCCGCATGGGCGCACTGGTCAGCGAGGGGCACTACTCCAAGGTCTGCGGCTATCTGGAACAGGCTGAAAACGTGGTGATCGGCGGCACCGCCAAGGACGGGTTTGTCGAGGCCACGGTGGTCGAGGTGCCCGGCAACGACGCGATGCTGGCGCGCGAAGAGATCTTTGGCCCGGTGCTGTCGGTGATCGAGGTGTCCGGTTTCGATGAGGCCATCAAGATCGCCAATGACACCGAGTACGGCCTGTGCGCCTCGATCTTCACGGCCAATGTCAAACGCGCCATTCGCGGCGCGCGGGCGATCCGGGCGGGCACGGTCACGGTGAACAGCTTTGGCGAGGGTGACATAACCACGCCCTTCGGCGGCTACAAGCAATCAGGCTTTGGCGGGCGCGATAATTCCGTTCACGCGCATGATCAATACACCCAGCTCAAAACCATCTGGATTGATCTGGCCGATGACGCGGATGAGGCGGTGGATTGAGCAGCTACACCGCCCGCACCCTGCCCCGGCACCGTGGGCCTGCGGCGTGGAGCGTCCTTCTTGGCGATCCCCCGCCCGCGCGGGAACTGGACACCCAAATTACCGCCGATTTCACCATCATCGGCGCCGGGTTTGCCGGGTTGTCAGCGGCGCGGCGGCTGACCCAATTGCAGCCCGACGCCAAGATCGTGGTGCTGGAAGCCGGGCGTGTCGCCGAGGGGGCTGCGGGGCGGAACTCGGGCTTTATGATCGACCTGCCGCATGATCTGGCCTCGGATGATTATGCGGGCGCGGGCGATGACCGGACGATGATCGCGCTGAACCGGCAGGCCATCGGTTTTGCGCGTGAGGCCGTCGCGCAATACCAAATCGACCCGAACTATTTCGACCCGGCGGGCAAGGTAAACGGCGCGGTCAGCGCAGCTGGTCACGCACACAATGAAAGCTACGCGCAGCATCTGGCCTCACTAGGCGAGACCAGTGAAATGCTGGACCCACAGCAGATGCATGAGTTGACCGGGTCTCGCCACTATCGCTCGGGGCTGTACACGCCGGGGACGGCGATGCTGCAACCGGCGGGCTATGTGCGCGGCTTGGCGGCGGGGCTGGTCGGAGATGGGGTCGCGGTGTTTGAAAACTCAGCCGTCACCGGGTTCGCGAAGCAGGGCAGCGCGTGGCAGGTGCAAACGGCCCGCGGGTCGGTCAGCACGGGCACGGTGATCCTGACGGTGAACGGTCATCTTGAAGGTTTCGGGATCGAGACCGACCGGCTGATGCAACTGTTCCTCTTTGCCGCCATGACGCCCGAGTTGGACGCCGAGCAGATGGCCCATATCGGCGGGCAGTCACGCTGGGGTGTGACCCCGTCCGACCCGATGGGAACCACGATGCGTAGGATTGATAGCGGTCAGGGCGGCAACCGGATCGTTACCCGCACCTGCGCCGCGCTGCGCCCCGGTATGGCGGCGAAAGCGCGCGATCTAAACCGGGCCGCCCGCGTCATGCAAGGCAAGTTCGATCAGCGGTTTCCGCAGTTGGCGGGTCTGCAAATGCAATACCAATGGGCTGGTCATCTGTGCCTGAGCCTCAACGGTGTATCCGTCGCGCGCGAGATTGAACCCGGTGTCTATTCCGGCTGCGTCCAGAATGGGCTAGGCACCGCGCGCGGGACGCTTACCGGGATTGCGGCAGCCGAACGGGCCTGCGGACACAGCTCGGACATCACCCGTCATTTTGAGGCGGAACAGCCCCCGAAACGCCTGCCGCCTCAACCCTTCCGAGAACTGGGCGCGAATGCGGTGTTGCGGTGGAAAGAATGGAAGGCACGGAAAGAGTGATTACGGCAAGCTCAGCTTCGCCATACGCCCACCGTCAACCGTATAGATCTGGCCGGTGATGAAGCTGGCCTCGTCCGACGCCAGAAACGCGACCAACGCCGCAACCTCGGCGGGTTGGCCAGTGCGTGCGACGGGATGGATGCGTTTGATATCCTCGGAAAACCCCTCGGGGTCAGGCATCGAGGCGATGAAATCCACGTTCAGTTCCGTGTCGATCCAACCGGGTGCAACGGCATTGCAGCGAATGCCCTCGGCCCCGTGATCCACGGCAACGGCGCGGGTCAAACCATGCAGCCCGGCCTTTGAGGCGCAATAGGCGGCGTGGCCAGGATTGCTACCCAAACCCTCGATCGAGCCGATATTGACGATGCTGCCCCCTTCCTTTCGCAAATGCGGCAGCGCGGCTTTGATCAGCAGAAACGGCGCGGTCAGATTGACGGTCAGAGTGCGCTGCCAATCCTCAAGGCTCATTTCATCAACGTGGGCCTCCTGCATCATGCCTGCGTTGTTGATCAGGATATCCAGCCGCCCCGCCCTGTCGACGACCTGATCGACCACGGCTTGCGGGCTGTTCGGGTCGCTGAAATCGGCCTCGAGCCCATTGGCATCCGCGCCGCGCTGCGCGGTGAACACCTGCGCGCCCTCATCCAGCAAACGCTGGGCAATGGCGCGCCCGATCCCGCTGCGCCCGCCTGTCACCAAGGCGGTTTTTCCTTCAAAACGGGTCATGCGACGGGTTTGCCTCCGTTCACTTCCAATAAGGCCCCGCAGATATATCGCGCCGCATCCGAGACCAGAAACATCACCACATCCGCAATGTCCTCGGGCTCGGCGATGCGGCCCAGCGGGACGGTCTGGCCCAACTCGGCAACGGCGCTGTCGGGATCGAAACCGCGTTTTTCAAAGCCCGAGCGCAACATCGGCGTGTTCACCTCATTCGGACAAACCGCGTTGATGCGGATACCCTGATGAGCATGATCCATCCCCATACATTGCGTCAGCGAGGCAATGGCGGCCTTGGTCATACAATAGACAGCGTGGTTCGGGCCGGGGCGCAAACCCCAGCAAGACGCAGTGTTCACGATGGCCCCGCCCCCCGCTGCAGCCATGATCGGAATGGCAGCACGGCAGATGCGGAACGGGGCCTCGACATTCACGCCCAGCGACAGCACCCAATCCGGGTCCGTCGTCTCGGTCACGGCCCCGCGCGTGATGACACCTGCGTTATTGATCACGATGTCCAACCCGCCCAGCGCATCCGAGGCGGCGTGCGGCAGCGTGTCGGCATAAGATGCGTCAAGCAGGTCTCCGGGCAAGTGGGCGTCGGCAGCGATCCCGGCCACGTCGCGGTCAGCCACGGCAACCTGTGCCCCGGCGGCGCGCAAGCGTTGCACGATGGCGGCTCCGATCCCGCCGGCGGCCCCGGTCACAAGGGCGGTTTTTCCTGTCAGGTCCATAGTACCTCTGGTTTGAAAAAGCCCACCCGAGGGGACGGGCGGGCGAGTTTCGGGGGAGATGATTTCAGTAGCTTTGATTCAACTCGTCAGCGGCCGGGATTTCGCGTTCGCGCCGGGCGATATAGTCCAACAGGGCTTCATCCTTCGCCTCGTCCAGTTTCGGTTCCTGATATTCGTCCAGCAGAGTTTTGGCGCGATTCAGGGCGCGTTCCGTAACCTCGATGCTGCCTTCGGCCTGCCACTGCTCGATCGAGTTGTTGTCGAACAGTTCGGGCATGAAAAAGGCGCTTTGAAAATTGTCCTGCGTGTGCGGGTGGCCGAGGTAATGCCCGCCGGGGCCAACATCCGGCACAGCCGCCAAAGCCTGATCGAAATCACCCCACTTCGGCCCCTCGGCCATACGATAGGCCATGGCGCATTGTTCGGCATCGACGATGAACTTGGCCACGGAACAGTGCATCCCGGCCTCATTCCAGCCCGCCGAATGCCAGATATAGTTGGCCCCCGCATGGATCACCGCTTGCAAAGTAGTAGCGGATTCGTATCCGGCCTGCGCGTCAAAGGTCTTGGCCCCGCCCAGTGTGTTCGAGGTCCGCCACGGCACCCCGTAATGCCGCGCCATCTGGCCGATCATGAAATTCATCAGGCTGATCTCGGGTGTGCCCGCCATCGGCGCGCCGGATTTCATCGAAACGGTTGACAGGTAATGCCCGTAGATTGCGGGCGCGCCCTTACGAATGACTTGCGTATAAGCCAGCGCGCTTAACGCCTCGGCGTTCAACTGCGCCACGGTGGCGGGAACGCTGGCAGGCGTGTTTGCGCCGCCCAAGACGAAGGGCGAACACAGAACCGGCTGATTGCGACGGCAGAATGCCCGCATCGCGCCTAACATCGTCTCATCCCAGACCAGTGGCGAGTTGCCGTTGCAATTGCCGGTCGTGACGGGGTGATCCTCAAGATAGTCTTCGCCGAACAGAATGGCGCACATCTCCATCACGTCCTCGGCGTTTTTGGGGCTGGTGGTCATGCCCATGAAAGTCTTGTCGGAATGTTTCATCGACGAATAGGTGATCCGCAGATGGCGCTGGCTGATCGGGTGGTCATAGGGTTCGACGATGTGGTGCGCGCTGGAATGCAACGCAGGCAACATATGCGACAATTTGTGAAACATCGCCAAATCGTCCAGCGTCGGATTGCGGCGCACATCATTGAGATCGCGCAAAAACGGCGCCCCGGTCATTGGCACAAAGATCGAATGCGGTCCGCCCAAGCGCACATTCTTTTGCGGATCGCGCGCGTGATAGGTGAAATCGCTTGGGATCGAGGAAATCAGCTGACGCACCAACCCGCGGTCCAGATAGACCAGCTCTCCTTCGACCTTGGCCCCAACCCGTTTCCAATCCTCTAACGCGATAGGGTCGCGAAACTGAACACCCACATTTTCCAGAATGTCCATCGAGGCCGCATCGATACGGTCTACTTGCGCACCATCCATAACTTCGCACAAGGGAATGCCTCGGGTCAGGCCAGGCAGCATGTCAAAGTTCGGCGCGGTGCGCAGGGCGCGACGGGCCTGACGGCCTCCGGCGCGGGTTGCGGTGCGAATGTTCATTGGGCGGTCCTCCGATCTTGTGGTCCAGATTGAGGGATTCGGAGGCGTCCTACGTCACTGATTGCGAAACCTGTTTGCAGGAAACGACACAGATGCCTGCTTTGAATACCGTCACCCCGGGCGTCCGTGCGGGGCCGCAAGCCGGTTGATCGGTTTGTCCAATCGCTTTCAAAAAACCTGAGAACACTGGTTTTCTTGCACGGATGTCCTGATACTGACATGAACCAAACTCATGCGAATGCATCACTCAAGGTCCCTGCGATTATGTCCAGACGTCACTACAACCTACCCCCGCTGACAACGCTTGCCGCTTTCGAAGCCGCCGCGCGGCATCTGAGTTTCAAGGATGCGGCAGAAGAGCTATCGGTGACGCCCGGTGCTGTCAGTCACCAGATCAAGGCGTTGGAAGGCGATTTGGAAACGGCCCTTTTCCAACGCAAGCATCGCGGGGTTGAACTGACAGAAGACGGAAAAGCCTTGTTCGAGGCACTGTCATCTTCATTTTCCAACATCTCAAAGACTCTGGCCACAATTCGTGGTCGCGTGTCGGTGGGTAAGGTCACTGTCGGATCCACGACCGCCGTAGCAGCCCTGTGGCTGTCGCCGGCTGTGATCCGATTCTGGCGCGAGATGCCCGAGGTCAACGTGGATCAAATTGCGCAGGACAGACCATTCCGTGACCGGCCGGATATCGACTTTTTCATACGCTATGGTCGCGATAGTGACCCGAGCCTATCGCATACACCATTGTTTCGCGACCACTTGACCCCCGTGGCGAGCCCTGAACTGGCCCGGAAACTGACCGGCGCCGATCTGGAACAGCTTGCCGCGCAGCGCCTGATTCATCTTGAATCGGATGACCGCAGTTGGACCACGTGGCCCGAATGGTTCCAGCAGCTTGGCTACCCCGGTAAAATCCCGATCGTATCCCGCGTGAACAGCTATTCGGTCGCGTTGCAGCTGGCGCGCAAAGGGGCGGGCCTGGTGCTTGGTTGGCAGCGCCTTATTCAACCCATGCTGCAATCGGGAAAACTGGTGACCCTTGGGCCGCATCACCTGACCGCGCCTAACCAATTCTACCTTGTAGGGCGGCCGGATGACGAACTGTCTGAAAGCGCACGCGCGTTGAAAAACTGGATTCTTCAAGAGGTACGGGATGGTTCGGTTTAGGTGAAGTCACCCAGTGATGAGGTTTTCTGGTATTGAGAAAAGGCAGGCCCTTCCGCCAAAACGGATGAAACGCATCCAGCAATACCCTCAGGAGAGCCCGATGAACAAATATAGCCCGCTGTCCTCGGTTCTGGCCGATGTGAATGTGGCCAACGGTCTGCCGAACGAGCATTACATCGACCCGGTCGTCTTTGCCGAGGAACGCAAGTCCGTCTTATATGCGAACTGGTCAGGGATCGGGTTCGGCAAGGACGTTCCCGAGGAAGGCGATGCCAAACCGGTCGATTTTCTGGGCATGCCCCTGTTGATCGTGCGCGACCGGGATGGTGAAATCGGTGTATTCCAGAACACATGTCGCCACAGGGGCATGATACTGGTCGACACCCCCCGCAAGATCGGCGGCGCGATCCGCTGCCCCTACCACAGCTGGTGCTACAGCCTGAAAGGCGAGCTACGCGCGACACCCCATGTGGGCGGCCCCGGCCACAACACACACAAGGATGTTGACCGCAAAGATCTGGGTCTTGTCCGCGTCCGCTCGTATGTCTGGCGTGACGTGATTTTTGTTAACGTGGACGGCAACGCCCCCGCATTCGAGGACGCCCACGCCGCGCTAATGGAACGTTGGAAAGAGTTCGACAAACCGGTGCATCACGGTGGCGAGACCTCCTCGTTCAAGCTTGAGGTCAAGACCAACTGGAAGCTGGCAGTCGAAAACTATTGCGAAAGCTATCACCTGCCTTGGGTTCACCCCGGCCTGAACAGCTATTCCCGGCTGGAAGACCATTACAATATCGAAGAGCGCGGGCATTACTCGGGTCAGGGCACATTGGTCTATCGACAGCTGACCGACCAAGACGGCGCTACCTTTGATGATTTTGACGGCCTGAGCGACAAATGGAATGAGGGCGCGGAATATGTGGCGCTGTACCCGAATGTCCTGCTGGGCGTGCAGCGCGACCACGCCTTCGCAATTGTGCTGGAGCCGGTCGACCAGGAAAATACGGTCGAACACATCGAGCTCTACTATGCGAAAAGCATCGACGAGACACCACAGCACGACGGCCTGCGCGCCTCGAATGCGCAACTGTGGAAGACCGTATTCGAAGAAGACGTCTTCGTGGTCGAAGGGATGCAGAAAGGCCGCCACGGCGTGCTGTTCGACGGAGGTCGTTTTTCGCCCGCGATGGACGGTCCGACCCATAACTTCCACCATTGGGTTGCCTCGCAGATCGAAAACGGTCGCGCAGAGTAAGATAGCGGGCTGGTCGGCTTTTTGCTGATCGGCCCTGATGGAGACCCGATGGACAAGACCGATCTGGATCGCCTGCTGCTTGAAGCCCATGATCACAACGATCATGGCGCCCTCATTCGCTATTATACGATGGCCGCAGACGAACGCGAAGCGGTGCAGGATATCGACGCGGCCTGTTTCTATCTGACCCATGCCTTTGTGTTCGCTCTGGAATCCGGCGCGCCTGAGGCAAAGACCCTGAACGCACGACTGGCCGCCTACGGGCGCGCTCATCGGTTGGAATTCTGAGGTTAGCGTCAAGTTAAACTCGCTCAACTCAACTTGAAATTTATGTCCGTTGTCCGCGCAACACCCTTGGTGACACAAAGCGCGAAGAACCCAACTTGGATATGGCAGGCTCATGAAAACGAATGCACAGGCGGTGGTAATTGGCGGCGGGGTGATCGGGTGTTCTATCCTGTATCATCTGACCAAATTAGGGTGGTCAGATGTGGTGCTGCTGGAACGGGACGAGTTGACCTCGGGCTCAACCTGGCACGCGGCGGCGAACATCCACGGGCTGCATGACAGCACCAATATCAGCCGTATTCAGCACTATACCATGACCCTGTACAAAGAGCTTGAGGCCGAAACAGGCCAGAGCTGCGGCGTGTTCCAGCCCGGCTCGCTCTATCTGGCGCAGACCCAAGAGCGCGAGCATCAGCTTCGCCTGCAGGCGGCCAAGGCCAAGCTCTATGGCATGAATTTCTATGAGATAAGCATTGAAGAGGCCCAACGCCTGAACCCTCTGGTCAACTATGACGGCATCCGCTGCGTGATGTTCGAACCCGATGGCGGCAATGTGGACCCGTCGGGCGTGACCAATGCCTATGCGGTGGGCGCGCGCCAGCGCGGGGCCGAGATTCATCGTTTCACTCCGGTTACGGCAACCGATCAGCAAGAGGATGGCAGCTGGATCGTGCGCACGCCCAAGGGTGACATCAAAACGCCCTGGGTGGTGAATGCCGCCGGTCTGTGGGGCCGCGAAGTGGCGCGGCTGGCGGGAATCGAGCTGCCTCTGCAGCCCACCGAACACCAGTATTTCGTGACCGAAGCGATGGCAGACGTGCAGGCGCATGGCACCCGCCTGCCCTCGGTCAGTGATCGGGATGGAGAATATTATCTGCGGCAAGAGGGCAACGGCCTGCTGGTCGGTGCTTATGAGAAAGACATGAAATTCTGGGCCGAAGACGGCACGCCGCTGGATTTTGCCCATGACCTGTTCCCCGACGATCTTGAGCGGATCGAAGAGAACATGATGAACGCCATCGAGCGCCTGCCTGCCGTAGGTGAGGCCGGGATCAAGCGTGTCATCAACGGCCCGATGATCTGGTCGCCGGATTCGAATGTCTTGATGGGGCCGGTGCCCGAGGTTGATGGCTATTTCTGCTGCAACGGCATCATCCCCGGCTTTTCGCAATCCGGTGGCATGGGCCTTATGGCCGCGCAGTGGATCATCGAAGGCGAAACCCAATACGACATGTTCGCCTGGGATATGGCCCGGTTCGACACATGGGCGACAAAGGAATTCACCAAAACCAAGGTGCGCGACCAATACGCCCACCGCTTTGCAATCCACTTCCCGAACGAGGAGCGCAGCGCAGGCCGCCCTGCCCGCGTGCGCCCGATCTATGAGACCCAAAAGGCCATGGGTGCGGTATTCGGCCTGAATGTCGGCTGGGAACATCCGCTTTGGTTCGCGGATGAGCCGGGCACGGTGGATACCAACGGCTTTACCCGCCAGAACTGGTGGGGACCTGTGGGCGAAGAATGCAGGATGCTGCGCGAGCGGGCGGGCATCATCGATATCTCGAACTTTGCCAAATATATCTGCAAAGGTCCCGGCGCGGCGGAT
Organism: Ruegeria sp. D3; assembly: GCF_056534465.1. NCBI lineage: Bacteria > Pseudomonadati > Pseudomonadota > Alphaproteobacteria > Rhodobacterales > Roseobacteraceae > Ruegeria > Ruegeria sp. D3. The sequence continues at coordinate 361,875 of NZ_JBQFPK010000003.1, read as the reverse complement.
TGGCTGAATGCGGTCTTCGCCAACACCATGCCCAAGGCGGTTGGCCGGTCTTGCTTGACGCCACTGATCTCGAAACGCGGGGGCATTGCCGGGGACTTTACTGTCACCCGCGTGACCGAGGACGAATTCTGGATCATCGGCTCGGGCATGGCCGAGCGATATCACAAGCGTTTCTTCAAGCAGGTTCCGCTGCCCAAAGGCACCACATTCGACAGCCACACCGAAGCCATGTGCGGCTTCAACGTCGCCGGTCCGAAATCGCGTGAGATCCTGCAACGCCTGACTAACACATCGTTGGCGACTGAGGACTTCCCGTTCATGCGATCGGCCAGAATCGAGATGGCCGGGATCAAGGTTCTGGCCCTCCGCGTGTCCTTCACCGGTGACTTGGGGTGGGAGTTGCATTGCAAGACCGAAGATCAGGCGCAGCTTTATGAGGCGCTGCTGAAAGCTGGCAAAGAGTTCGGTGCAGGCCCCGTGGGCAGTCGCGCATTGATGTCGCTGCGGGTCGAAAAAGGCTATGGGTCATGGAGCCGCGAATACAGCCCCGAATACTGGCCGCACGAAGTTGGGCTGGATCGTTTGTGCAAGTTCGACAAAGACTTCCTGAACAAGGAGGCCGCGCAAAAGGTTCTTGAAAACCCTGCCCGAGAGCAGCTGATCCTGCTGCATCTGGATGAGGTCGACGTGACCGCGTCCAATGCCGACGCAACCGGTGGTGAGCCGATCTTCAAGGACGGAAAAGGGATCGGCCGTGTGACCTCGGGCACTTATGGCTACACGGTCGGCATGTCACTGGCGCTTGGGTATGTCAAAAACGCTCAACCCGGTGATGAGGTCGAAGTGATGGTGCTGGGCCGGCCGCACAAGGCCACCATCCTGCAAGAGCCTCCGTTCGATGCAAAAGGTGAAAAACTGCGCGCCTGATTGAACCGTGATCTACCCCTGACCCTACGAGACCCTATCCACGCGCCCTGCCCTGCCTATATCCTTCACATACCATCTGGATCGTTTTGGGAGGGGCGGGGCGCGTGGAACATAAGACCGACATGCTGATTATTGGTGCCGGGTTCTCGGGGCTGATCATGGCGATTGAGGCCCGTAAGCGCGGGATAACCGATATCGCGATCCTTGAAAAAGCGGGCGATATCGGCGGCACATGGCGTGAAAACACCTATCCCGGCGTTGCCTGCGATGTGCCTTCGCATCTTTATTCAATGGCCACTCATCTGAACCCTGACTGGAGCCGCGCATACGCAGGCGGGGCGGAAATCCAGGCTTATCTGCGTAGGGTCGCACAAGACGAGGACTTGTACGATCTTTGCCATTTTCATCAACAGCTTAAGTCCGCGCGGTGGGACGGAGCCCAATGGCAGGTTGAAACCGAAGACGGGCAGCATTGGTCGTCGCGGATATTGGTTTCCGCCATAGGCGCACTGCACGTGCCCAGCATTCCAGACATCCCCGGCGCGGACAGTTTTACCGGGCCAAGTTTCCACTCTGCCCAGTGGAATCACGACGTCTCTTTGTCGGGTAAACGTATCGCGGTGATCGGCACCGGAGCCTCCACAGTCCAATTCGTCCCCGAGATCGCGAAAATGGCGGGGCATGTTACAATCTACCAACGCAGCGCCCCATATGTTCTGCCGCGCCCGGATGGCCCAATCGCGCCATGGGTCCGCAGGCTGTATCAGCGTGTTCCCATGTTACCCAAATTGCGCCGCAAGCTGATCTACATGGTGTTCGAATACCGCCACCGGGTATTTCGCGGAGAAAAAGGCGCTGTGAACTTTGCCATGAAGATGTGGCGCTCTGCCATGGAAAAGGCGATCAGTGACCCGGACGAGCGCGCCAAGCTCACGCCCGACTACCAAATTGGCTGCAAGCGTATCCTCAGCTCGAACGACTGGTATCCAACTCTTGCGCGTTCCAACGTGTCTGTTGTGCCGCAGGGCGTGACCTCAATCGAGGGCGATCAGATCACGGCTGCGGATGGATCCCAATCACAGGCCGATATACTGATCTGGGGCACCGGCTTTCACGTCACCGATATGGTCGAATACCTGAATATCTCGGGCGACGACGGTGTAAGCCTACGCGACGCATGGGCTGACGGAATGAAAGCCAATCTGGGCACTGCGATTGCAGGCTTCCCGAACTTCTTCATTCTGCTTGGGCCCCATACGGGATTGGGGCACAATTCTGTGGTACTGATGATCGAAGCACAGGTTCGCCATATCGGCCGCGTTTTGGACGAAATGCAGCGCGACGGTCTGCAGGTTGTAACGCCCGACCCCGAAAAACAGGCAGCCTTCACTCAAGAGATGCAGAACCGGCACACGGACAGCGTTTGGCAGGCGGGCGGATGTACGTCATGGTATCAGGACGCCAAAGGCCGCAACACCACGCTATGGCCCGGCACTGTATCCGAATTTGAAAAGCGTATGGCGCGCTCCGGGTTAGAACATTACCAACCCCTTCCTTCCCAACACGCGGAGAATTGAGATGAACGTAATTCTGATCCTTGTCCTTCTGATCGCCGCATTTTTCGTGGTCATGAATGTCTGGACCCGAAAACTGACCCGCGACGGGCTTGTCCGTGTTCCTCAACTGGGTCAGATCACTCCTGTGCGTGGAGGCAATATCCACTATGTCGAAAAAGGCGACCCTTCCAAACAGACGCTTGTGCTGATTCATGGCCTCGGTGGGCAGCTGCAACACTATACTTATGCGATGGTCGACCTGCTGGCCGATGATTACCACGTCCTCGCTGTGGACCGCCCCGGCTGCGGCTACTCGACCCGCGATACTGCTGAACTGGGCCGACTACCGGAACAGGGCCGCATGATACAGGCGTTTCTGGACAACAAAGGCGTGTCTGATGCAATCCTTGTTGGGCATTCGCTCGGGGGGGCGGTCTCATTGGCCATGGCATTGGACTATCCTGAAAAAACAAAAGCATTGGCCCTGCTGGCCCCGCTGACACAGGTGATGCCCGGGCCGCCCGCTGTGTTTAAACCGCTAGAGATCCGCACCCAATGGCTGCGCACCTTTATCGGCAACACCATTGCCGTTCCAATTGCCGCAAAAACTGCCCCACATACACTTAGCGCGGTGTTTGATCCCGAACCGGCACCCAGTGATTTTCTCGACCGCGCTGGTGGGGCTTTGGGCCTGCGCGCTTCGGCATTCATAACCGCCTCGCAGGACATTGTCGGCATTGACGAAAGCCTTGAGGGACAAGTGGCCCGCTACGGTGACCTCAAAACCCCCGGAGGCATCCTGTATGGCGCACAGGACGCGATCCTTTCACCCGAGGCACATGGCGCTCCGATGGCTCAATTCGGCCTGGCCGAAGAGCGGCTTGAGGGGCTGGGTCACATGATCCCGATAACCGCACCCGACACCTGCGCCGACTTCATTCGCCGCATAGCGAAAAGCACAGCGGAAGCGGATAACTCCGATACCGGAACGACGTGAGACTGGGTTAAAAAAGAATCTCGCACCGGGGCCATTTCCCTCTTGACCCTCTTGGGCCCCTCGCTTAAATCGCCTCTCACTCATGGCGGAGTAGCTCAGTTGGTTAGAGCAGCGGAATCATAATCCGCGTGTCGGGGGTTCAAGTCCCTCCTCCGCTACCACCAAACCCCCCAGCTTTTTGGAACGATTTGATACCAAGGCGCTAAGGCGGCCCTTCACCTCGACTGGCACGCCGTCTTTCTCGGTTGGAGACACAACGATCTCCGAAATCAAGCCGCGCACCGCGTCACGCGCTTTTGGGTTCGGATTGCCGTCATGTGCCTGCATGGAAGAGATCATTTCATCCAGTGCAGTGACATACCTGGATGCTGTCGCTGGATTGAATTCGAGCGCCTTCTCCTTCTCGTCAAAGCTGGCCAATACGTCCGTGACAACCGAAACGCGTTGTTTGGCCTCAGTCAACTTTGCCTCTCCTTCAACTCCTTCAAGAATTCCCATCTCGAAAAGTTCAATACGGCGCGATAGCAGCTTGTTAGCTTCTGCTACCGCGCGTTCGAGCTTCTTCCTGTCCGGTTTGTCCGCTGCGTTGAGTTTGCGACGTTCTTCATTGTAGGTGCGGATGAACTCATCGATGTAGGTTGGCTCAGACAACTCCTTTCGCAGTTCGGTCAGCAGAGCGCTCTCGATCTTGTCGAGGCGAACCTTCCCGTTATTGTTGCAGGAGCCACTCTCTTTGGCCGTTGAGCAACGGATGCGGATGGTATTGCCGTTTCTGTCATGAATCGACATGCCGCCACCGCAGCACCCGCATTTGATCAGCCCCGAGAACGGGCGCACAGGGTTTCGGGTCGATTTTCCCGATCGCTTGGCCGCAGACTGCGTGGCCAAACGCCGCTGAACTGCGTCCCAAAGTTCCTCTTCGACAATACGAAGGTGCGGAACTTCCGCAAATTTCCAGTCTTTGACCGGCTTTTCACGGCTGACCCTTTTGCCTGTTGTCGGGTTTCGTACCATTTTGACGCGATCCCAAACGAGTATGCCAGCATAAAGGGAATTTCTGAGAATACCGTAGCCGCGCTTGCCGTTTCCATTCAGCGTTGACGCGTTCCACTTCGTCCCACGAGGCGGTAACTCACCGCGAGCGTTGAGATCATGAGCAATATCTCGCGGGGAGGCTCCTTCTGCGTAGGCCTTATAGATTTGGCAAATAACTTCCGCTTCGTGTGCCTTGACCTGGAGCTCCCCGGGTTTTCCCGCAATAGGTGAGTAACCATAAGCCTTACCGCCGGCACTCAAACCTTTGGCTATGTTGCCTGACATTCCGCGATGCACTTTTTCACGCAGATCTTTGAGGAAAACCGTACCGACGAAGCCGCGAAGGCCAATCTGGAGTTCCGACTGTACCCCCTCGCTGGCTGAAATGATTTCGACGCCAGCGTAGCTAAGCAGTTTATGCACCTTATGAAGATCACCTGCGTCCCGGCTGATCCGATCAACACACTCCACGACCAGTGCATCAATTTCCCCCGCACTCGCCGCTTCGAGAAGATTAGCAAAACCAACTCGCCCAATCAGAGTCTCAGAGGTTTTGGCCCTGTCTTCGAATGTCCGGACCTCCCTATAGCCTTCACTTGTCAGGTAGCGTCGGCAGAGCTCCACCTGATCTTCAATGGAGCGCTCCGACTGGAGCGTGGTCGAATAGCGGGCGTAGATCGCAGCGCGGCGTTGCATTCTCTCGAGTTCCTCGCGTCTTGTTGTGCTGCCGCCCGGGCCAATTCCCGGACGAGCTCAAGCAAACCAACATCTGGCGTCGGGTTTTGCTTTGCTGCTGGGGACTTGGTGATCTCTTCACAAATCGAAAAATCGGTTTGGATCGGTTTTTGAACTGTCATGGTGCTCGCTTTATGTTTCAACGAGCGTGAGATCGGTCTCCTTTGGAAAATTTAGAAACGCAGTTTAATCCGAACGGTTCGGAGAGCGAGAAACGCTCTCCGAAGGCTGCAGGCTAAGTCTGCGTTTCAGCGATCACTCGACGTGTTATTCGGTCGGCTCGACGCAGGTTCTGGATGAGTTGAAGACATCTTTGAAGCGCCACCAAAGGTTCAACGGTCCGGTTCAATTCGGCTGCTCGATTTGTCAGCCGCTTGTTGATCCAAGCACCGCCCGGGCAATGCTCGTCTGCAATCACCTCGCTCACCCATCCGGCTTCTATCTCAGCCAAGACAGGTTGGAGCAGGGATTCGAGATCATTGAGATCGCGATCACCGAACATTTCACCCGCACGGAGGCGTGAGCCAAAACGATAAGCAATGCGCGCGCCACTGGGCTCCAGATTGTCGATTAGCGTGTCGAGTGCCTTCGACGCTGAGGGCACCATGTTGAGCGCATCGAGGATCGCTGCCTCGATGGGCAATAGCTGCTGTGCGATGCTATCATACATAGCGCACCTCCCGCGTATCCGGCCGTCCCTTGCGCCGCGTTTCAACCGTGACGGCGCGTATCTTTCGACCCGAGCCTCTGCTGCCGAACCTACGGGAGCGCCGGATATCGCGTTCTGCATGTATTCGTGCGCGAACGCGATGAAGTCGATCCAGCGCTGCGTCGGCGAGTTCACCCAATACGGGCGTTCCATCGGAGTTTCTGTCGAAGCCGCTGTTGTTGACAGATACGGAAACACGTCGAGCCGCATTGAAGCGTGTTGGCGCCCTCAAAGAAGCCTGTTCCCGCTCCTCTTCCGAACGCACATCGACGCAATAGGCCTGCTTGCGTGGACAGGGGTTCGTTGTGCCGTAAGCCAGAACCGCAAAGCGCTCACCGGCCATTTCCTCGACATCAATAACCAGCGACGGCCGAACTTTGGGATCATCCTCTCCCATCGTTTCATGGGGGAAGCGAAACGCGACGACATCGCCAACTTTCAAACGGGATTTCCAGTTCTCGGAGGGCAGCGCGATTTCAGTTTGAAGTGTCATGAGACATCCTTCATCGAAGTTGAAAAGAGCCGCGTCTTCCACCGTGTTTGGGCTGGTTCCCACTTTCGGCTGCGCGACATCCGGACTGCGCAGTCGAAGGTGGGCGACCTGCCTTTTCCGCTGTTTCGGTTCTCGTCCGTGCGCTGTTGTTTGGTCTGTTGCAGCTTTCCGATCTGCCGCCAGAGTGTTCGAAGTGTTTCCAATGGGTCGGTTGACGGGTGTTTCCGAATGCTGTGCCTCTTTTGGAGGGCCACAGAGTTCTCTGTGTCCAGAATGGTTCCCCTGTAGTGGACATGGACCTGTCCGGTCCGGAGCAACGGGCAGCTCTGGGAGTGTTCCTGCCTTCTTGCGCGCGTAATACTGGGACCTACCAAGACCATAGTTCAGCCAGGGCTTGTTTCTCGATGCGCTGTTTTCGAGCAGGTATTGATCTCGCGAGGTACTCCCCTGAACAGCACGCCGTGCTCGTTCCCGTTCAGCTTTTCTGCGGTGGCGCTCTTCCGCTGGCATCACCTGACGCATGCTCAACTGACGCGCCATATCCGCTGATACGTCGAGACGCTCCGCAACAGTCGAGCCGCGGTAACAATATCTCTCGCTCTCGCGTGCATTGTCGCAAGCTTGCAGCTTTGACTTCGCAAGAGCCTGCTTGATAATGGCGTTCGTTTCGTTCTGGCATAGCCCGGGCGTTGCCATGTCTGCCGCTCGTTGAATGTGACCTTCGATACCCTGGGTGTCTGACTGATGGGTCAGGCAGGTGGCATAGAAGTGCAGCCATGTGTTTCGGTACCCCACCGGGATCACCCCACCGTGGTAAATCCGGTAAGCCTCGAGATCTTTCAGGATCTGTTCAAATCGCTCAGCTTGGGTCAATCCCCGCGGCATTGTCTGACTACCCGGCTCCCGATCCTGACGCTGCTTGCGGCGCTCTGCGAGTTCGGAACGGGTGGGCCGCCCGACGGCGGCAAAAATCTGATCGGCAAGGACATCAAAATCCTGGCGTTGGCAATTCCCACCAGACACCTGAACGACCCGGCCCGATTTCTCGTTTCGAGTGCCGGGAATGCGGAAGACGCGAGCTGGGTCATTGCAAGAACGATCCGAACCAAAGTGAGCAAGCAGATCCATCAATGCCCTGATTGCCGCCTGCCAGCGGGATAGTGCAGCAGGTGGCATCGAATGGATCAGCCAGATTGCGGCCAGTCCTCGTCCCGTTCGCAAATAGAATGATGGCTCAGAGACACCGCGCATCAGAAGATGGCCCGCGACGGCTGCCTGAACGTCTTCTTCACCCTCAGCGCGCCAGCCGGGATCATTGTGATAGTCCAGATCGACATAAAGCGAATTCAGGCTGACCAATCCTGAATTGCAGCGTGTGCCCTTAAACCGGTTCAGCGAGATAAACGATGTCCGATCCAGCAGCGCATGAAGACACGCTACAATCCCATCCGGACAACGTGAAAATTGTTGGCTTGGCTTCTCGGAATTCTTGATCAGAACGGCAGGATTCCCAATCACTCCTTGCGGATGGAGGAGTTGAACGTATTCCTCTGGCGAAACGGTGTGGATATCATCTGAATGCGGGGCAAAGTCGCGCGGATCGGTGTGCTTCATCCGCGGGAATTGGCTCTACGGTTGTTGGCACAGAAAAATCCAAGCAAAGAAAGGCAAGGCCCGGGTGACGCCCCATGCCCGTCAACCGATCAACGGCTCGAGTCCAAACATTGTAGATCGCATCAAGTGTTGCGCCCTGCAAAAACTGGCATCGGTGTCATCGCGTACGCTGACGCGGCTTGCGCGTTCTTACACGCGGTATGTTGGAAACCCGATCATTCCGCTGGAGCTGAGGTGGGTGATACGCCTCAAGGTCGACATCAGAGGAGAATTCCTCATCGAGGATATCTGATGGATCGGCGTCTATGCCTTCTGTCGCCCATCGCACCGCTTGCTGGTATGCTGTCTCAGTTCTGAGACATTCTATTTGCGACGAAGCTTCCAGCGCTGCTTTCACTTCGCGCTCGGATCTCGCCTCCAGCATTCGACGTTTCTCATCGCTGGCCGTTTTCTTGCGGGCAGCCTCTCTCACCCGCGCGATACGCTCCGCTTCGAGGTCGTCTCTCTGACGCTCCAGGGCGCGCAGCTGCAACCACGAGTGCCAGAGTGTTGAATTGTGTTCTTGGACAGCCTGGCGCCGCACTCCGGCAACTGTGTCGTCGTTTCCGCTTTCTTGCAGTCTGCGGCGCGACCTGGCGGATCTGCGTGGCCCGACATGATCTTGTCTTGCCAGGCCTTGCGGTGCATCGCCTGTCTCGACCATCTCGGCATACGAACGAAGATCAACCCGCGCGTGGGAGCCAATCTTGCGCAGGGCCGCGTTGGTCCGCTTTTCCCATTCTCCGCGGATACGCTTGATTTCTCCGGGGCCTGAGGTTCTGTCGTCAAGAACACGCGTTTTCTCACCAAAATCGCCAGTGATCCTATCAACCTTCCGCGTCGTCATCAGGATGTGGGCGTGGAAATTCAGGTTGGTCTTCGATGGATTGAAGAGCCTCTGCTCGTAGTCTTCTCGCGTCAGTTCGAGTTTGCCCGCGCTGTGCCGTTTCTCTTCCTCAGGGCACAAGAAACGCGGCGCGTGAATGTCGGCTTGAACGGCAACGCCGTATTCATCGCGAAGCCAGAGGCAAAAGCCGCGGACAAGCCCAACCTGCTCGAGAAGCGGTAGCTCGCGTGGCAAGGATGGGCGCAGTTCGCGGATGACTCTTGCATTCCTTCGGCGCTCAGAATGCTCGGCTGCGTTCCAGAGCTCCTCGGCGTTTCCTGTCCAGTTGATCAATTCATGCGACAGGAGGCCACCCTTTCTGCCCGGCGAAAACCGTCGTCCAACCCGCGCATCCCGGAAGGTGGTGCGCGCGGTGTAAGCGGCGGATTTGACGGCGGAGCGACCGTCGGCACGAGAATGCAGGATGACTTCGAGTCTGCTGGCGGGGTGTATCATGTAAAGGACATCGGGCACCAACCCGATCTCCGCACAAAAAAGCCCGCGGCAGGCGCGCAGGCAAACCCCAAGTTTGCGTAACTGCGCGCATTGCCCAGCGGGCATGCGGACGGCCGCTCACACGGCGGCTTGGCGGAGCCACATTTTCGCGCCCGAGTGGCGAAGCCGGGATCCGGGCCGCATTTCCTGTTCGACCACTTCAAGTAAGGGAGGACGAAATGGCGGATCTGGATCAACAAATCGAGCAGGCGCGCGTGAGGCTCAGAGACCTTCAGGCCCGGGCGAGCAAACAACGGCGTCGCGATGAAACGCGCAAAAAGATTATCTATGGCGCTGCTGTTTTGAAGCTTCTCGAGGAAATTGAGAGAGACAAAGCTGATCGGTTGCTCAAGCTTCTGCACGAAAGTATCTCACGCGACTCAGATCGAGAGCTGTTAGGGCTGTAAACCCAGTTAGATCTTCTTGAGGCACTGCACGCTCTCAGAAGGTTTGGCTGACTTGGGCCTATTGAAAGAAAAAAACTGGCGCGGCTTACCGCGCTCAGTATCGTCAGGTCGCGACGTGAGAAACATCCTTGTCCGGCGAATAAATGTCCAGGATGTTCCAATGACCGGTCGTTGGTGTCGGGTTGTTGATCATTGGCACATCCAGCACGGTTGGTTTGCCGCTGGCGATTGCCGCTTCCAATGCAGGCAACAACTCGTCAGCAGCGCTGAGTCTGTGCCCTTCCGCGCCGTAGGCTCGCGCTATGTCGGCATAGCCCGGTCCGTTTGCGGGTGCGGCGGCTGATCCGGGGAACGTCGTTCCATAGGTCAGACCGTAGTGCGCTTTTTGAAGGCCGGCGATAGTTCCGAAGGCGTTGTTGTTCATAACCAGCCAGATGATGCCCAGATCGAGTTCGACGGCAGTCGCGAGCATCGACGGGTTTTGACCGAAGCCACCATCGCCCACCAGACTGAGGACAATGCGATCAGGTGCCGCCAGTTTCGCGCCGATCGCGCCCGGAGGACCGAAACCCATCGTCGCGAACCCGCCGGGGGTCAGGATTGAACCCGGCGTCAAAATGTCGAACTGTTGCCCGACACCGTTCTTGTTCCACCCAACGTCCGTTGTGATGATGGCATCCTCGGGCAGTGCCTTGCGGGTATCTGCCAGAATACGCTCGGGCATCATTGGAAAGGCCGATGAAGTCGCCATTTCCTCGTTGCGCGCTTTGAAGTCCGTCCGGAAGCCAGCGATTTTCTGCTCCAGCGTGGGGCGCTTGAAGCCGTCCGGATACATCTCGCGGGCGACCCGGTTGAGGACGCACAAAGCGGCCTTGGCGTCAGCAAAGACTCCGATCTCGGTGGGATAGTTCCGACCGATCTCCTGCGGCTCAATGTCGATATGAATGACCTTCGATCCGGGAATGTTGAACGTGTAGCCAGGGTACCAACTTGAACAATCAGCCTCTTTGAACCGAGTGCCCACGGCAAAGATGTAGTCCGCATTCAAGCAGGACTGGTTGACCAATTCGGTGCCCCAAAACCCGGTCATTCCCAGCACAAGCGGATGGTCGTCTCGCAACGCGCCTTTACCCATCAGGGAATGCGCGACTGGAAGGCCCATATGTTCAACAAATTCTCGCAACTCCTCGCTGGCCTGTGCCAGAAGAATACCACCTCCGACATAAGCTACTGGGTTTTCGGCCTTAGCAAGTGCCTCGACAATCTCACGCGCGGTTTTGTCGTCGATCGATGGTTTCTTGAGCGCGTTCGTGTTACCGAGAATACGATCAAAGCTGTCCGACGGGATGACTTCCGAGAAGATGTCCATCGGCACATTGACCAACACGGGGCCAGGCTGACCGCTTTCCGCGAGGTGAAACGCCTTCTCCAGAATCTCGGCCATCAGGTCGGCGCGATCCACGCGCCACGCGCGCTTCACGAAGGGTCGGTAAATCTCCCATTGGGCTGCGTCTGCATGCAGGTTCACTTCCTGATGCGGATGTTTACCGTAGTAATGCGTGGGAATGTCACCCGCGATCACGACCATCGGGATACAGTCCAGTGCGGCGTTGGCGACCCCGGTGGCGCAATTGGTCAGCCCCGGGGAGAGATGGGACAGCACCACCGAGGCCTTGCCCGTCACGCGGGCATATGCATCCGCCGCGTGGCTGGCGATTTGTTCGTGTCGTACTGTGACGAAATCGATGGGACTTTCCGCCAGCGCAGCCAGAACCGCAATGTTCGTGTGCCCGCACAGGCCGAAAACGTGCTTGACCTCACGGCGTTCGAGAAAGTCAACGATATGTTCGGCAACGGTTTTGCCGTCCAGTTTCGCTCCGTCCATCACGCGACCTCCTGTCCGTAGAACTCACCGAACAGGTCCGGCTCCGAGGGGCGATCCTCAGGGATCGGACGACTGACCCAGGTGTAGTTCATCATGTGTTTCATGGTGACGTTTTCGTTGGTGATGTTGCCGCCCCAGATGCCGCAGCCCAGGCTGCTGGTCATAGGCATGCCATTTGTCCAGGCACCCGCATTGGCCTTGGATTGAGGCTGTCGCACCATCATACGGCTGACCGGAGCCAGACGCGCCAACCGGTCGATGTGATCGTCATTGTGGCTGTAGATGCCGCAGGAATGGCCCTTGCCCCCGGTGTTGTAGATCTGGCTGACCGTTTCCAGCGCATCATCGAACGTTTCGAAGTGATAAAGCGCCATCAGCGTGGTCAGTTTTTCCTTGGAGAACTTGTGCTGCGGCCCGATTTGCCCCTGATTTTCAACCATCAGAAACTTGCGATCTTCGGGGATGCTAAAACCGGCGACCTTGGCCGTTTGCTGCGGCGGACAGGCAATGGTCGGAAACGTACGGTTTCCCTTTTCATCCCACATGGCCGCTTCGAGCATGGCCTTCTCTTCATCCGAACACAGGTAGCCTCCCTCGGCTTGAAGCGCCTTGACCATATCGTCGTAAACTGAGCGCTGGATGATGATGTTGCCGTCGGCCGAGCAGCCCGACCCAAAGTCGGAGGTCTTTGAAATACGGGTATTCTGCGCGGCGATATCCAGATCGGCAGTCTCATCAATGACAATGGATGAATTGCCTGCGCCGACACCATAGGCTGGACGCCCTGAACTGTACGCCGCTTTGACCATGGGTTTGCCGCCCGTCGCCAAAGTCAAGTCGCAGATCTCCATCAGATGTTGCGTCAATGGGATCGAGGGTTTGCGAATGGATTGAAACAAGTCCTCGGGGGCACCGGCAGCACGACAAGCTGCACGCATAACCTCGACCATTTCGAAGGTCGTATGAGCGGTTCGCGGGTGCGGGCTGAAAATGACGGCATTCCGGGCGTTGGCGGCGGAAACGCCGGTCACCGGTGGTGTCATCGCTGGGTTAGTCATTGGGATCAGGGATGCGATGACGCCAGCAGGTTTGGCATATTTCACCAGACCTTTTTCCTCATCAACCTCGACGATGCCGGTCGAGGGTGTGCGCAAGACATCTCGCAGCACCATGTGAATCTTGAAGCGCTTCGCTGGGCGGCCTTCGCGATCTCCGATACCGCTCTCATCCACGCCTTGTTGAGCCAGACGCGTGAAGGTTTTCTCATTACCGGCATACCACGCAATGGCCTGAGACAGGCGGTCCAGCCTGTCCTGATCCCAATCCTCGATCTCGGCCATGGCAGCGCGGGCGCGTGCCAGCATATCTGCCGCCATGTTGCGGTCGTTTTCAGTGAGCTCTTTGCCCATGATGATCCTCTTGGTGTTTTGGAATTGTAGCATCGGGCATACGACGCTGTGACCGCGCCTCGCCAAATGTTCGCTTGGCGTGGCTGAGACAGCGACGCGCGTGTTCTTCATATCCCAACTCGGCAACGCGGCTTTGGTTGGGCAGTTCGATGGAATAGTCGACGGGCGGCATCCGTTCGATGATGCCGGTGAAATCGATCCATCCCTCACCGGGATATAGCCGCGCATCGCGGGCCAGTTGGATCATGCCCTCACGCGTATCGGCGATGCCGGGCAGGCAATCAGAGATATGCAGGAAGTGAAACAGGTCCGAGGGGACGTGTAGCAACTCTCCCAAATCCACGCGGCTGAGATGCAGATAAAGCGTATCAACCAGAATACCGCCATTCGGCTGATCGGAGGCGCGGACAATGTCAAGCGCCTCATCCAGAGTACGAAGGCGGGAAAAGCTTGGGAACTCCAGGTCCACTGTTAGCCCGTAGGGTGCCGCCAGTTCGCAGGTTTCCGAATAGACGTCGATCAGGAAGTCACGATCATCGCGGGTATTGGTCCACGCGCTCATGATCATGCGCTTGGCACCCAATTCCCCACCGATCTCAAGAGAAGGCTCAAAACTGCGCGGATCGACATCTTCTGTGATGCGCGCAAGTTCGACATCGAGGACTTTCAAGCCAGTGGTAGAGAGAGCAGTTTTGGTGGCATGCACCTGTGCCTTGTCGATTGGAGATTGAGTGAATTCACCGGGCACATGCATCGGAATGAAGCGGGGGCTGACGGCATCGTAACCGGCCCGCGCTGCGATATAGACCAACTCGGGCGGCGTACAGCCAATCAGCGTCAGATGCGCCAAGGAATAGAGAGAGGGGCTTGCGCCAGCCTCTTCGGGTTTCACCATGAACGGCAGCTCCACGTGTCTGCGAATCTCAAATTCATCACACGTAGTAAAAAATATCTGATATTTTTTAAAATATCAACTTTTAATACTGAGCAGGAAATGAAAGCGCCCGGGCAACTGCCCGGGCGTGTTTTTCATTCTTGTTGGCAGAGCCTTAGAGAGTGACCCAGTCACCTCCGGACTGGTGAGAGCGCACGGAGGCTTCAATAAACCGGACGCCATCTGCACCTTGTTCGACACTGGGATAAGTAAGCCAATCATCCGGAACGGTAACGCCATCCCGACGCGCGGCTACGGCCATAGCAAATTCCGTATAGAGGTTGGCCCAGGCTTCGATAATCCCTTCTGGGAAGCCGCGCGCGGTCCGGATTAGACGTTCTGCGCCGGGGCCGATGCCATGCCCGTGACCTCGGCTGATGATACGATCCGGCTCACCGAACCGATTGAACTTCAGCTGTTCCGAATTCTCCAGGTCCCACTCGAGACCTCCTTCGTTCCCGAATATGCGCAACCGCAACCCTCCCCGATTCCCGGGGGCAAGGCGTGTCGCCATCAGGGTTCCCGGAACCTCGTTTTGATAGCGGGTGAACATGAATGCTGTGTCTTCCAAAGGCTTTGGCGCGCCGCAGACATGAAACTCAGCCCGTAGGTCGGTCAAGGGCAGGCCCGAGACAAAACTGGCGAGATGCGCGGCATGGGTGCCGATATCGCCGACACAGCTGGTCGGACCAGAAATCTTTGGGTCCAGCCGCCATTTGACGTGGGGCGCATCAGCCACATCATCGGGCGTCATCCAGTCTTGCATGAACTCGACGTGGATTTGGTTGATTTTACCGATGCCGCCTTCCGCCACGATTTGTTTGGCCTGACGGATTACTGGAAAACATGACATCGCATAGCCGACAGCAAAGATGTGTCCCGTGCGCGCGGTAATCTCCTCAATCCCTTCGGCCTCCGCGACTTCGTTGGTCAGGGGCTTATCGCACAGCACGTCAATGCCCGCCTCCAGAAAGGCTTTGGCCGCTTCGAAATGAACGTGGTTCGGGGTGGTGATCATGACGGCATCTACGCCATCCGGGCGTGCCGCCTCGGCCTTTGCCATCTCGTCGAAGGACGCATAGCACCGGTCGGCCGGCAGGAACCACTCGGCCCCGCGCGCCTTGCTTCGCATGGCGTCAGAACTGAGCGCTCCTGCGACGACCTCCCACCGGTCGGTCATCCGCGCGGCCGTTGCCTGCGTGACAGAGATACGTCCGCCGCCAACAACACCCAGCCGCAAACGGCGAGACAATCGGGGGAAAGGTCCGTCAAAGTTCAGGTCTTCGGAAAAAAGTCTCTCAGCCATTCTGAATCTCCATTTCCGGGACCCGTACGCCTTCCGGCAGCATTTCCACCGCCATGAAAATGCTGGGGGTAATCGTCTCGTACTGATGCCAGGGATAGTTGCCTTCGGCGTCATACATCGGTTTGTGCGTCGTGCCGGGGGCCATGAATTCTTCGAGGTAAAGGGATTCAACATCCCGCTCACGGCATTGCTGCATTTTCCCAAAGCCTACGATTTGTGTATGCACTTCGCGAAACCCCGGTACCGGGCAGAACGGATGATCCTTGTGCAATCCGACATTCAGCGGCACCGAGCCGGAATGGTACATGGTCAGCCCAACGTTACCCACAAAGACCTTTGGCGACATGTAGTGGCTGACACCGCGTAAACGCTCCTCTTGGCGAACATCAAAAGCAGATGGCCATGTATCTTTCACCCATGCGAACAACTCGTTGTCATCGGCATGGGCGTCGAAATCGTGGACAATGACTGCACGTTCCACGCCGCTAAGCGTGCTGTCTTGCACGATCACAGAGGAAAGCGGTGCAATGGTCTGATCCTCGACAGAGAGATTTCGCCCCCCAAGGTTAAGGACGATGGCGCGACCCTCGATAGAAATTCTGCGCTCGTCAGTTATGTGCTGGACGCGAAAGAATGGCTGAGCAAAGTCGAGTGTCTCAATCGGCATGAACCAATTCCTTCCTCTCATCGTTAAGGAAATCGACCGGCAAAGGCTCCGGAGCCGCGCAACGGCTTTCTATCGTCTGATAGGCGCCAAATTTTGGTGCCCGTTCGATCGCGTCCATGACCTCGAAAACGTGGTAGGCGAGCGCTCCACTTGCACGGGGTTGGCGTCCTTCTTGCGCCGCCAGGGCCAGATCCAAAAGGCCGAGACCACGGCTGTCCTCATTGAACCCGTGTTTGTTGACGACCACCTGCCAGCCTTCGCGACCGGATGGGCGCGGCTGATGAGACCAGCGCGAGGTCTCCCGCGTTTTCAGCCAGACATCCCCCTGAAAGATGTTGGCACCATGTACCGGGTCAGGGTCTGGGATGCTGATGGTGCCTTTTTCACCGTAGATCTCGAACCGCGGCGTTTCGCTATCCCAGACGTCAAAGCTCATGGTCATCGACCCTATAGCCCCGGAAGAGAACTGCAGCAGGCTTAGGGAATGCGTGTCGACCTCGACATCCATCCATTCACCGTTGCGAGGGCCGTTTTCGATCATCCTTTTGTCGAACGTGCGCCGAGCCATTCCGGCGACCCGGTCAACCGGACCAAGGCAGCAAACCATGGCGGTCAGGTAATATGGCCCAAGGTCCAGCAAGGGCCCGCCACCGGCCTGGTAGTAGAAATCCGGGTTGGGATGGTGGCGTTCCGTCCCGTGGGTACCGACATGGGCAAAAACCCCTGTCGGTTTGCCAATGGCACCCTCATCGATCAAGCGCCGAACGGTTTGCCAACGACCGCCCAGAAATGTGTCGGGTGCGCAACCGACCAGCAGCCCCTTTTCAGAGGCCATGTGCAGAATCGTCTTACCATCCGTTCGATCCATAACCAGCGGCTTCTCGGAATAGACGTGCTTGCCCGCCTCCAACGCACGCAGGCTGATTTCGGCATGCGCCGCCGGAATTGTCAGATTCAGAACGCAGTCAATCGTCGGATCGTCAAACACCCCATCTGGCGCACAGGCCTTGGCGATACCGTATTGATCTGCCTTGGTGCGGCTTTCCGAAGGGTCAAGGCTTGCGCAAGCCACGACCTCAACGTTTGAGAATTTGGATAGTGTTTTTAGATAAATATCGCTGATACGACCACAGCCGATAAGGCCGACCCGGAAGGATTTCGATGTCTCACGTGTCATCATTCCTGTCTTCGTAGAGGGGTAAGTAATTAGGGGGCATCGGCCCTTTGTTGCGGCCACCCTGGTTCATCTGTTCCCAAGCGTGAGCGAGTATTCCGACCGAGCGGGACAGGCAGAACAGCCCTCGCGACAAGGGCGCAGGAAAGCCAAGTTCGCAGAAGATCACAGCTGTCGCGCCGTCAATATTCATGGCAATTGGCCGACCGCCTCGTTGACGACCGAGTTCGGCTTGAACCTCTTCTCCGATATCGGCAAACCGGCCAGAAACTGTGCATTCTGCCGCCGCATCTCGAACAAGTTGCATCAATCGGGGTGCGCGTGGATCGACAGGTTTGTGAAACCTGTGACCAAAGCCCGAGACGATCTTGCCATAGGTCTCGCGCCAGCTGTCCAAACCGTCCTTCACTGCGTCATTCAACGATGCTCCGCAATCCATGCGAGCTGCGATATCATAGTACAGCTCTGCACACTGCTCTCCTGCCCCGCCGTGCACGTCGCCCAGCATGTTCACCGCAGTCGCCATCGCGTTATTGAGACCTACCCCGCAGGTGGCGGCCATACGCGCAGCCGCGATTGAGGGAGCCTGTGGGCCGTGATCCACGCCTGCGACCAAAGCGGCTTCGAACAGGCGCGCTTGCGCGTCGCTGGGTAGATCGCCCCGCACCATAAGCCAGATCATCTGCGGGAAAGATACGTTTCCGATCAGGTCCTCTATGGCGTTGCCACGAAAAGAGATCTGTCCGGGTTTCATGTCGATGATGGAGGTACGCCACCATTGGCGAACGGCGCGCTCATCGTCTGTCGTCTGCGCGGTCATTGCGTCTGCACCTCTTTCACCGGCTGGGTTTTGCTTTGCGCAGCAAGGCGAATGGGTGCATTGCGCGCGCCATAACCGGCATAGCCCATACGGCGTTCAACAATTTCGAAGAAGAAGCCGTTAAAGATGGGGCGGCTGTATATCTGAAAATACTCAGCACCCGCCGCCCGATCGTAGAGAATGTTCCCCCTGCGCAATTGGGCGACCAAATCGTCATCCAATCCGAATGTCGCTTGCAGATCAGCGTAGTAGTTCTCCGGGATGGACAGGCTGGGAAAGCCAGACTTGAGCAACTGGGCTGAAGTTTCAAAAATATCATCCGACTGGAAGGCAATGTGCTGAACACCAGCCCCAAAGCCATCTTCAAGGAATGACGCCGCCAGTGTTCGACGCCCAACTGCCCCATTCAGGTTTAAGCGCACTTCGCCTTCGGGACTTTCGATAGCCTGGCTTTGCACGACACCAGACGGGTCGGCGACGTTCACGATAGGGGATTTTGCCATCTCGAAAGTCGAAATGTAGTAGAGTAGCCAGCTTTGCATCTCATCGTGACGCATCGTCTGGGCCAGATGGTCGATACGACGCAGACCGGCAGGTTGGGTGGCTTTGGTTTTCGCAACCGGCTCGAACTCAATGTCCCATACCCGATGGAGATCGGATTTCTCATCGATGAAATGAACGACGTTGCCACCAACGCCCCGAATGGCCGGGATATCCAGTTCCCCTGTTCCCACCGGTTGTGAGAAATTCGGCGCGCCCAACGCGGTCGCCCGCTGAACCGTCTGATCCGCATCTTTGACACGCAACCCCATGTCACAAACGGAGGGGCCGTGACCCAGGAACGCCGAATGGGCAAATCCTTCCTTTTCGGTATTCACAACGATGTTTATCGCGCCCTGCCGCCACAGCTCGACGGACTTGGATACGTGTTTTCGCTCCATTCGAAAACACATTGCTGACAACATATCTGCCAGCTGCGCGCCGCTTGTTTCGTCGGCTGTAAATTCGACGAATTCGAAGCCTGACGCATAGACGCGTTCCGGCAGGTCCGGGATGCCGAAATCGGTTCCCGGCTCGGTCCGGGATACCTCATCCAGGAGGTTCACCAGCGACCTGTAGCTGTCTCGGGCCAGTGTTCGGCCACCGGGTTGAGGAGCTGCTTCGTTGACGCGTGCAACCGACCAAGACCCTTTGTATCCGGCGCGGGACAACACGCGAACGAAGCCCGCAAGGTTCAGCGACCCAAGCCCCGGCAGAAGCCCAAAGTGCCGCTTGAGCCGACGTATATCCATCTCAAGCCGGGGTGCATCGGACAGTTGCACATGGAACAGCCGCTCTCCGGGAATGTCCCGAAGGCGGGCTGGTTTGGATCCGTCGGCAAGCGAGAAGAAGGAATTCAAAGCCAACCCCAGATTAGGGCTGTCGACAGCATCAACGACGCCTAACGCCTGTTCATCCGAGTGAATAAGATCCGACCATGGCAAGCCCATATAGGCCAGACGCATCCCCATTTCTTTAGCGATTTGGGCCGCCTCGCCAAGATCTGCGATTACCTGTTCTTCGGTCGCAGCGACATCGACCTCGAAGGCAGACCCGATAAGCAGCAATTCCGTTCCCAGCTCGCTCATCAGGTCGAGTTTGCGCTTCAGTCGATCAAAGGCGCGCTCACGTCCGGCTTCGGGCTGGCCTTCAATATTATGGAAGGGTTGTAACAGGCATATCTTCAGGCCGAGGTCCGATGCAATCTTGCGGACTTGCGATGGCGGTCCGTCAAAAGCGGTCAAATCCGGTTCGTGTAATTCGACACCCCCGAATCCCGCGTCAGCGATAGCACTCAGCTTTTCAGCCAGATCACCGGGGATCGACGTTGTCGAAACCGACAGGCACATTATCCCTGATATCCAAACATACGCGGCAACCACAGGACCAGATCCGGCATCAGCATCATTATCACCAAGGCGAAGATGAGAACCGCGAGGAAGGCCCAGATTTCGGAGATGATTTCGCGCAGCGGAATGTCCGTCACGGCGTTGATCACAAAGAGTAGAATGCCATAGGGCGGCGTGATCAAACCGATCATTGAGTTCACGACGACCAGCACTCCGAAATGCACCAGATCAATCCCGAGCGCTTCGCAGGTTGGAATGAACAGAGGCACGATCACCAGGATGATCGTTGTTGCGTCTAACACGCATCCCAGCGCGAGGATCAGCAGGTTTACGAGGATCAGGAATACAATCGGGCTAACATCCGAACCCTCCAGCAGTGCCGAGATCGACTGTGGAATCTGTTCCTGAATGACGATGAAGTTCAGAATGAACGCGCCACCAATGACCACCCCGACGGCGGCGGAGGAGCGCGCGCTGTCGACGAACACTTGATAAAGGCCACGGAAGGTCAGCGCGCGGTAGAACAACGCTGCCAGTAGCAGAGCGTAGAATGCAGCAACTGCGGCGGCTTCGGTCGGAGTGGTGACGCCGCCATATATACCGTACAGCAGGATTGCGGGCATCAGCAGTGCCGGAAACGCGTTGGCGGTTTTAGCCGGCAATTCGCGCAGAGGAACAGGTTCTTCCAATGCAAAGTTCCGCTTTCCGGCCAGATAGTAGTTCATCGCCATGAGGACGACGCCCATGATCAGGCCCGGCAGAATACCGGCTAAGAACAGAGATCCGATGGAGGCCTTGGAAACGAGCGCGTACAAAACCATTGGGATCGAGGGCGGAATGATCGGGCCAATCGTCGCCGACGCCGCGGTAATAGCAGCAGCATAACCTCGGCTGTAGCGGCCATCCTTGGTCATCATCTCAATGATGATCTTGCCGATCCCCGCGGCATCCGCGACAGCCGAGCCGGACATACCGGAAAAGATCAGGGACGCTACCACGTTGACGTGCCCGAGGCCGCCCTTGAAACGACCGACAGCGGCTACGCAGAAGTTCAGCAGACGGTCCGTGATCGAACCAGCATTCATGATATTCGCGGCGACGATGAACAACGGCACGGCAAGCAGGATCGTGCTTTTGTAGAAGCCCTGCAGGATCTTCTCGCCTGCGAGTGCGACGTCCAATCCGGCCGTGCCCAGGTACACTAATGAGGCCAATAGGATGGAATAGCCAATAGGTGTCCCGATGCCTGCCAGAAGAAAGAGAGCGAGCAGGCAGGAAAGAAGTTCAAAACTCATTTCTTAACTTCCTCGTCCTCTTCGACGTCGACACGTGGATGGTCGTCAACCACGTTGTAGCCAACAACCAGTTCCAACTCTGTCTTTGGGGGGCCATTGCGCATGACGTCGAAGAATAGCCAAGCGTAGCGCGCTGCGACGACCAACATGAATACCGCGTAAATCGAGAATACTGTGCGCAGCGGTATCTTCTCACCCGAGAACGGATTGCGCACAGTCGAGGTTTTGCGGATTTTCATCCAGTCGATGTAGTCCCACGTCGGCAGGAAACTGTAGAGCATCCCGACCACAATCGCCGCGGCCGCCAGCATCGCAAAGACCTGACGCACGCGCATCGGCACCGAAAGATAGATGATGTCGAACTTCACGTGATCCCTCTCGCGCACGATGAAGGCGCAGCTAAAAAAGATCACCCAGACCCAGAGGATGCCGATGAGTTCAAGCGTCCAGCCAGCGGGGGTAAAGAAGTACCGCAGAAGAATTTGGAGAAGGAAGATCAGGAAGATTGCCGCCAGCATCCCGCCGGCAATCGCTTCGGTCAGTCGGGAGAACCCCTTTATGAAGCCTTTCATTGTGGTTCTCCCTCCCTTGTGTAGACGAACTTAGTTGCCCAGGGCGTTGATCTGCTCCAGAACGCCGTCCGGCCATGATCCGGCGAACTCGCTGTCCAGATACATCGACTGTACCCGATCGCGGAACGCCGCCAGGTCGGGCTCGTAGACCTCCATGCCCTGCTCTTTTAGGAAACTGACAAGGTCCTCTTCTTTCTGAAGCTGCTTCTGGCGGCCTGATTCAGCTGCTGCGTCCGCAGCTTCCTGAACCTTGGCTTGCTGTTCCGGTGTCAGCCCGTCCCAAACCTCTTTGCCGATGGCGATATAGTTCAAGTCGACCAAGTGCGATGTCAGGATGATCTGATTGGTCACTTCGTAAAACTTGGCATCAACCACGGTCGGCAATGGGTTGTCCTGACCGTCAACGGCACCGGTCGACAGAGCTGTGTAAACCTCTGAGAACGCCATTGGTGTCGGGGCGGCACCCAGCGCTTTGCCAAGGAACTGCCACGCATCTGTGCCCGGCATCCGCAGGTTCACACCTTCCAGATCAGCCGGAGTGCTGACGGTCAGTTCATCCTTGGGTTGGCGCAGGTTCACCTGACGACGGCCCAGATACATGACCGACAGCAGTTTGACGCCCAGCTCTTCTTCGGCTTTTTGCTTGAAGGCATCCATCAAGGGATCATTGAAGACAGCCACCTGATGCGCGGCGTCCTGGTGGACATAGCCTGCGGTAAAGATCGAAAACTCGGGGAAGAACTGTGCCAGTTCCTGCGCCGAGGTAATCGACATTTCCAGGTTACCCCGGCTGATGGCATCCAGCTCAGTACCCTGAGCGAAAATGGTGCCGTTATAGCTGGGCTCATAACTTGCGAAATCAGCGACCATGGGCGCGAAAACCTCGGCCATAGCGACCGAGCGCTGGTCGGTCTCCGATCCTGATGTGGCGAGGCGAAGTTGCACTTTGTCTTCCGCCAACGCACCGCTTGTTGCGCTAAACAGGACACCGGTTGCAACCAGGGCTGATACAGCAGCCCGGCGGGTAAGTTTGGTAATCACTTTGCTCCTCCCTGAGACATCATGATGCATTATTCCGATTCTGAGTTTTGACCTATTTTGGACATTTTGCAAGATTTTTTACAAAATATCAGATATTTTTCATTACCTGCAATCTCTGCTGCTGCGTTTCCTGAAGGCTTCTTATCCTAACAGTCTCGCCAGCCCTGCAGGAATTCTGAATAGCTTCAATAACTTGAAGCGTTCTAAAACCTTCCCATCCAGACACAATCGGATCTGCTTCGTGCCGAGCTACTTCAACAAAGTGCCTAAGCTGATTGACCAGAGGGTCAGAGGCACCCTTCTTCAGCGCGGTTGATGAGATTGGCGTCCACCAGTCCCTTTGCTCACTCTGGTAACTCCACAATCGAAGATCGGGAACGGACAACGAACCATGAGAGCCACCTATCATGTAGCTACTCTCAGTGGTTGAAGGATAGATTGGATATTCCTGAGACGTCATCTCCCAGCTCCATGGAGCAACGATGCTGTCGGACACACTTATGGTCCCTATCGCTCCGCTTTCGAACGTCAACAGAGCACCGGCAACATCTTCGTTGTCGTAGCCCCGCTGCGATGCAGCCGACTGAGCCTGAACGGTCACGACTTCTCCGGCCAAATACCGCAGAAGATCGACGTCGTGGACCAGATTGACTGAGATGGGCCCTGCACCTGGTTTCTTTCGCCAGGGCGCAGCATCAAAATACTCGTCTGGCTTATAGAACCAGCAATTCGCATGGACAGCGCGCACATCGCCAATCTTCCCGCCGACAATGGCTTCCTTAGCCGACCGGATCAGAGGATTGTGTCGACGATGATGTCCGACCATCAGTGGCACATTGGCCTTCTCCGCTGCTTGAACAAGCTCAAGTGCAGCGGTGGCTTCCACGGCGATCGGTTTTTCGACAAGAAGGGGACAACCATGTCGAACACACGTGAGGCCTTGTTCAACATGAAGCGTGGTCGGGGTCGCAAGAACAGCTCCGTCCGGCGTCTGATTTGCAAACATTTCCTCGAGGGTTTCGAAACATGCGACCCCATGCTCAACGGCGTAAGCACGACCTTCATCGCTGGGGTCGACCACCGCGACGAGATCAACATGGCGCAACGCTCGTATAGCGTCTGCGTGGCGGCGTCCAACAAGGCCAATGCCGACAATGGCAATGCGAAAGTTCTTAGACACTTTGCTTCCTTCCGGAGGGTCCGGAAAATCCCGAAACCGATGATTGCGATCGGGCTGCTTTGCCCAACTTGGCCACGACCGTATTGGGGTTTTCGCGATTCCGCAATAATGTATGATATTTTTATTTTTACCATACATCAGTTTGGATTGCTGATGTCTCTGAAAAATGCTAATTGAACGAGGAAACTGATAATATCGGGTGAAACGCATGGCGAAACAGCCGTCTACGATAGGTGCAAGCACCTATCAGCGCATCAAGCGGGATATCATCTTCGGGGAGCTGCAACCCGGCTCCAAACTGAAGCTGGACGCCTTGAAGGAACGCTACTCGGCAAGCCTTTCGACACTTCGTGAAACGCTGAACAGGCTCGCCAGCGACGGATTTGTCGAAGCTCCCGAGCAACGGGGTTTCCTGGTCACACCAGTTTCACGAGAAGACCTGACCGAGATTTCAGAGCTGCGGGTCCTGTTGGAATGCCACGCGTTGGAATTGTCCATTGCGAATGGCGACACGGATTGGGAAGGCAACCTCGTTGCCGCACACCACAAACTGCACCTGATGGAACAGCAGCTTCTCAAGGGCGACGAGTCCGAGAAAGAAACCTGGAAACGATATGATTGGGAGTTTCACCAAGCGATGATCGCGGCCTGCAACTCCAAAAACCTTCTGTCTCTGCACTCCATCATCTACGACAAGTACTTGCGGTATCAGATGCTTGTGCTGACTTATCGCGGCGAAGAGGCGGTCAAGGAGCACAAGGGCATGTTCGATGCCGCGCTGGCCAGAGACGCCGACACGGCGAAGAGGCTGTTGGAAGATCACATTCGAAATGGCCTCCAGCATACCTTGGAGGCTATGTAAGACGTTCCCCTTGCCGCAATAGCGACAGCCTTCAACGCAGAGCACCCCGGTGAAGGCGAATTTCTTTTGATCGAATTCGCCAGTCAGGGCACCGCTACGACAATTGACCTTTCGGCTTACCCCTTGAAGGTCACGGCACGCATATTTTACAGAGTGTTAATGTGTGGGGTTTGTGTCCAAGACGGACCTCCGCTACCATTTCTTCCCACACGTTTCAGTGTGTCCCGCGCGGAACGAAGAAGGGGTCAATCAACACTGTCTCACTTTCTTTTGCCGGGTCGGCGAGACGCCGCTCTAGCAGCCAGATGACCTGCTCGACAGCCTCGTCAATTGGATTGTTTACTGTGCTGAGATTAAACATAGGCCAGCCCGCCATTTCAATGTCATCGAAGCCTACAATCGATAAAGATCCCGGAACATCCAAGCCAAGTTCTCGCGCCGCTGTCAGGGCACCGATGGCGCTTGCGTCATTGGCGCAAATCAACGTGTCCAGCTGGTGGGCTTCAAGCATCCTCATCGCTGCACGGTATCCTGCTTCAACTGTGAACTCTCCGACCTCTTCTGCCACCAAAGAAAGACCGGCATCCCCCAGCGCTTGCATCACGCCAGCTTTGCGGTCAGCGGAGGACCCAAACCCTGTTGCGCCCGCGATATAGCCAAATCGTTGACGACCGCGATCAACCAAAACCCGAGTCGCTATCTGCATACCTCGCGCGTTTCTGCAGCATACATTGTCTACGCCCAATGCATCTACGATGCGCCCTGATGAGATCATTGGGACGCCGAATTTACTGCATTGCGTCACTAACGACTCAGGCATACTGCCGCCGCGCAGAATCAAAGCGTCCAGCGGGTAGCGGAGCACCTGGTCGATGGCGGAGCCGGCCCGATCATCTTCGCCATCAATCAGGACCGGCCACTTGTTCAAAGCATTCAATCGACCGACCAAGCGATGCACGAATTCCGAGTCATACGCGCTGCGCATATTGCCAATAAACACCGCCACAAGATGCGAGCGTCCGCCCTTCAACCCTGCGGCCAACGCATTTGGTTGATACCCCATATGTGTCGCAATTTCTTGAATTTTCCGCCGCTTACCCGCATCAAGATACGCGCCCGGAGTAAACGCGCGCGACACGGCAGACCGCGAAACCCCGGCGGCGTCAGCGACGGTTTGCGCCGTTACACGGCGGGGCCTTTCGGCAGGTTTACTGTTGTCGTCAGCCACCCCCAAGCTGTCCTCCGTTTCCATATAATTTGTCAATATTGCAATAAATCTTTCACCGAACTGTCACAGGAACTGCGTATGTGACCACGTGTGCACACACTGTGCATTCGCAAGCGGACCGTGTCCGTTTGCTCTGCTTTTTTATGCTGCAAGGGGCACCAGCCCCGCGAACTGGTGTGTTGGCCGCAAGCGCGGCAACCACCAAACCGGAGAGAGACATGACCAACCTGACATTCTGCGCAACCGCTGCGGCTGTCGCGTTTTCCGCGACCGCGGCCTTTGCCGAAACCGAGATCACATGGTGGCACGCCATGGGCGGCCAGCTGGGCGAAACCGTCAATAAACTGGCCGAGGATTTCAACGCCTCGCAAGACGAATACAAGATCACTCCGGTCTATAAAGGCAGCTACGAAGAAACCCTGACCGCAGGTATCGCCGCCTTCCGCGCGGGCGAACAGCCCAACGTCATGCAGGTGTTCGACGCCGGTGCCGCGACCGTAATCGGAGCCAAGGGCGCAACCATCCCGGTTCAGGACCTTCTGGCCAACAATGGCGTCGACTTCGACATCAACGACTATATCGCCGGTGTGCGTTATTTCTATGCCGACAGCGACGGCAAGATGATCGGCATGCCCTTCAACTCTTCCACGCCGATCCTGTACTACAACGTGGACGCGCTGGAAGCGGCAGGCGTTACCCCGCCGAAAACCTGGGAAGAGTTCCAAGCGACAACCGCCCCCGCGCTGAAAGACGCAGGCTACATCGCGCTAAGCCAGTCGCACCTGCCCTGGATCTTCACCGAAAACTTCATGTCGCGCCACAACCTGCCGTTTGCGACCAACAACAACGGCTATGACGGCACCGACACGCAGATTTTGGTGAACAACGACGCGATCAAAGCGCATTTCACCGCTGTGTCCGAGTGGAAAGACGACGGTCTGTTCGAATGGTACGGCACCGGCTGGGGCGACAACGCCAAGCCGTTCGAGGAAGGCAAAGTTGCCATGTGGCTGGGTTCTTCGGGCTCGTTCGGCGGCCTGCTGCAGAAAGATCTGCCGTTCGAATTCAGCGCGACCGAGTTGCCCTATTGGGAAGCAGTGACCGCCGAGCCCACACAGACCTTCATCGGTGGTGCCGCTCTGTTTGCCATGTCCGGCCAATCGGACGAGGAGAACAAAGCCACGGCCGAATTCTTCCGCTTCCTGACCGCGCCTGAAACCCAGTATTTCTGGCATCAGGAAACCGGTTACGTGCCGATCACCGAGGCCGCTTATGAAGTTGCCAAGAAAGACGGCCACTATGACCGTTACCCGGCTGCCGAAGTTGGCGTCAACCAGCTACAAGACAAGGCGGGCGACAACACCAAGGGTTACCGCATGGGCTTTTACGTTCAGATCCGCGACATCATGAACCGCGAATATGGCCGTATCCTGACAGGTGAGACTGACGTGGAAACCGCGTTCAAAACCATCGAAGAGGAAGCCAACGAACTGCTGGCCCGCTTCGCCAAGACCCAGGGCTAAGCACCCGTATCACCCCCAGGGATGGTCGCGCTGTCACGGCGCGGCCATCGCTCTTTTTCTTACTGGACCACTCAATGAAACGTGCGGGCTTCGACAATATCTGGCTGCCTGTGGCGCTACTGCTGCCGCAGTTAATGATCATCGCCATCTTTTTCTACTGGCCTGCGGGCTGGGCACTGCAATCGTCATTCTATCTGCAGGACCCTTTCGGGTTTGGCTCGACCTTTGTGGGTGGCGAGAACTACACGTCGCTTGTGGGCAACGACCAGTACAAGCGTGTCGCCGGATTTACGATCATCTACTCGGTTCTGGTGACGTTCTTCTCTCTGGCCATCGCGCTGTTGCTGGCTGTGAAGGCAGACAAGGTAATCCGAGGCGCCAAGACATATCGCACGCTGCTGATGTGGGTTTATGCCATCGCGCCGCCCGTTGCCGGCTTCATGGGTATCTTGTTCTTTGATCAAAGCACCGGACCGCTGACCAAGTTCTTTCAGATGTTCGGGTGGGATTTCAAACTGGGCGTGGACTACAACGCAACTGCAACCGCCATGGTCATCGTGGCCGTGTGGAAGCAGATCCCGGTGAACTTCATCTTCTTCCTCTCGGGCCTGCAATCCATCCCCCGATCGGTGCGCGAGGCCGCGATGATCGACAACCGATCCGCCACCGGACGGTTCTGGCAGGTGACCTTCCCGCTGCTGGCCCCCACCGCATTTTTCTTGCTGATCATCAACATCACCTACGCCCTGTTCGACACGTTCGGCATCATCGATGCATTGATGAAGGGCGAGCCGGGCAACAACCCGATGACGCTGGTCTACAAGGTTTATCTGGACGGCTTTCGAGGCAACGACCTGGGCGGATCATCGGCGCAATCGGTCATCCTGATGGTGCTGGTTCTTTTGCTGACCGTGTTTCAGTTCCGGCTGGTGGAACGCCGGATTCACTATACGTAAGGGCTTTGGACATGGCTGAGACAACACTCGAAACTCCCGTTGAAACCCACCGTCCCCGCCGCATCAAATGGGGAGCGATCGGCGATCACACCGTCCTGATCCTAGGCGCTTTGCTGATGATGATACCACCGCTGCTGGCGCTGACCACGGCCAGCCACGATGCGGTAACGATCCACCGCGAGGGGTTGCAGCTGACGCTGGGCGACGATCTGGGCAAGAACTTCCATGCCGCCATGTTCGAAAAGGGCGGCTTTACCCAAACGGTCGACGGGATGCTGATGCTGATGAACTCGTTCATTCTGGGCATTGGCTTTGCGGTGGGCAAGATTATCATCTCGATGATGGCGGCCTATGCCATCGTCTATTTCCGCCTGCGCTTTGCAACGCTGGCCTTCTGGGTGATCTTCACCACCCTGCTGCTGCCGCTTGAGGTGCGCATCCTGCCCTCATACGAGGCGATCCAGAAACTGGGCCTGACCAACACCTATACCGGGCTGATCGTGCCGCTGATCGCCTCGGCCACGGGCACGTTCTTCTTCCGGCAGTTCTTCATGTCCGTCCCTGAGGAGCTGGCCGAGGCCGCCCGGATCGACGGCGCGGGCCCGTGGAAGTTCTTTGTCGATATCCTCGTGCCGCTTAGCCGAACGATGATCGCTGCGATCTTCATCATCATGTTTGTCTTTGGCTGGAACCAATATCTGTGGCCGACACTGATCACGACGGATGAGAGCTTTTTCACCCTGGTCCGGGGCATCAAACAGATCGTGCTGTCCTACACAGATAGTCAGATCCCAGAACACGGGCAGGCATTGGCGCTGGCCATTGTCGCGATGATCCCACCCGTGGCGATCGTCGTCTTTTTCCAAAACTGGTTCGTTAAGGGCCTCACAGAATCCGACAAATAAGGAACACGCGCATGGCTCAGGTTTCATTAGAGGGCATCCGCAAGGTCTATCCCAACGGCTTTCAGGCGGTTCAGACCACAAGCTTCACCATTCAGGACGGCGAGTTTGTCGTGCTGGTCGGCCCCTCGGGCTGTGGCAAATCCACCCTGCTGCGGATGATCGCGGGGTTGGAGGAAATCACAGAAGGTACGCTGAAAATCGGCGACCGGGTGGTCAATGACGTGGATCCGGCGGACCGGGACATCGCGATGGTGTTCCAGAACTATGCGCTATATCCGCATATGACGGTGCGCAAGAATATCGGCTATGGCCTCAAGAATCGCGGCACCCCGGCCTCCGAGATCGCGGCCAAGGTCGAAGACGCAGCCCGGATGCTGAACCTGACCGAGTATCTGGACCGCAAACCAGCGCAGCTGTCGGGCGGTCAGCGTCAGCGCGTCGCCATGGGCCGTGCCGTAGTGCGTGACCCGGCGCTGTTCTTGTTTGATGAACCGTTGTCGAACCTCGACGCTAAGCTGCGCAACCAGATGCGGATCGAGATTAAGGCCCTGCAACGCCGCCTTGGCACCACAGCCGTCTACGTGACCCATGATCAGGTCGAGGCGATGACGATGGCAGACCGGATCATCGTCCTGAACGCGGGCCGGATCGAACAGATCGGCACGCCGTCGGAAATCTACCACAACCCCGCCTCGACCTTCGTGGCCTCGTTCATGGGGGCACCACCGATGAACCTGATCCGGGCTGAAATCGATCAGAAACAGGTCAAAATAAATCGGTATGACGGGTTAATGGTCGCCCCTGAGGCGCTTAGCGGCCCGATCACAATGGGCATACGCCCCGAAGATGTAGATCTGGACGACCAGGGCCAGGTGAAGTTTCACGTTGATATTCTTGAGGAATTGGGCGCTCATCGCCTGCTGCATGGGCGGATCGATGACCAGCCGTTCTCGGTCATGATTGGTAAAGAAGATACAGCCCACACAGGTGAAACACGGATCAAGTTGAAGCCCGAAGCACTGCGCCTGTTCGACAAGGACACGGGGCTGCGACTGTGATTACTCAAACCCTTGCGACGCTACCTGCGGTTTCACCGAACCAGCGAGCTACAATCCTGTCGGCGGATCGCACGGCGCAAACACACCGTCATTTGCTTGGTGATCTTCCGGCATTGAATGCTGTCCAGGTCGGTGGAACACCTAAGGCAGACCAGTTGCCGTCAGAATTCACGGTCGCCGCCTGGAACGTTGAGCGCTGTTTGTTTCCGGAAGAGACGGCCGCGCATCTGCAAAGTGTCTCTCCTGATGTCGTTCTGTTGTCCGAAGTGGACCACGGCATGGCCCGCACGGCGCAACGGCACACGACCGAGGTGATGGCAAGCGCACTTGGCATGACTTATGCTTTCGGGGTCGAGTTTCACGAGCTTGGCTTGGGCGGGGCAACCGAACGCGCCTATTGCACGGATGCTAGCAATTCTCTCGGTTGGCATGGCAACGCGATCTTGTCTTCGGTTCCGTTCGAACGTACGGCGCTGATCCGACTGGACGATCACGGACACTGGTTCTGCACCGATTCCGGTGCTGCTGACCCCGAGCAGCCAAGAATCGGAGGTCGCATGGCGATCGCTGCCGTGGTTCCAACCGACCGTGGGCTTGTATGCCTGGTGTCCACACATCTGGAAAGCAATGCCGATGCTGCGCATCGTTTCGGTCAATTCCAGAAGCTGTTGCGAGCTATAGACGAATTCGCGCCCGGTCTGCCCGTTCTGATCGGAGGCGACCTGAACACCGGCAATCATATACCCCCCGCCTTTGATTGGAGGGACGAAACCCTGTTCGGATTGGCCGAATCTCAGGGCTATGATTGGGGTTTCACCGCGCCGGGTTTCACCACACGCCCCAGCCTTATCACGCCGCATCCCGAACGTCAGATGAAACTGGACTGGCTGGCTGGTCGGAAACTGACCCCGTTAGAGACAGGTATCGTGACGTCCATATCAAAAGATGGAAAGCCACTCTCGGATCATGACTGCGTCTGGAGTCGCATTACCTTTAAAGACTGAGCCGGGCGAAGTAATTCCTGACGCCCAGCTTGGCCCCGCACTTCAGGAGCTTTGCAAGGATAGACCCGCATCTGCCATATGGATGCTGAAACCTTTAACGTTGGCAAAAGGGGTAAGAGTTTCCCCAAGGCGCTTCAACACAGCTGCATCCTGACACGCAACTTCATATTTCGCTTCGAACTTCAAATCCAAAACATCACCGGCCACCAAGGTCCCGCGACCTAGCCCGTGACCCGAAAGAACCACACGCGCAGACGTTACTGAACACTCGGCCTCGACCGGAAGGCCCAAAAATCCATAAGGGTCTGACAATTCCGAGATCGCCCGAGCGATCAGCGCGTTGTCGTCTGCAATCCCACTGGCGGACACGTCGCCTAACACGTCAAAAGTGGCGACTGTTATGGATATCAGAAGGCGGGAACCAGAGTGAACCGCTTCACCACTCGGCTCTCTATCGCGCCACGCTGTTGCCGGACCAGCTTGGCTGACAAATAAAAACGACAGTGCCGCGAAAACAGTCGAAAAACAAATCCTACGCACAAAAAAACCAATCAACTAACTTTAACTTAAACTGGTAGTACCTCCTACAGGTGCGGCCTTGAAGATGGAAGCCCACTATATTTGGGGAAGTCTCCACACCCAAATACCTGACAGTAAAACTCAGGTTGACATAATTGACTAATTCACTCAGTTATCAGGTAGCCGACGCTTTCGTGGCGCCGGACCTGAATTTCTGAGATGAAAGACCTGCCCCCAATGACCAGATTGATTGCAACCACAAGCGCCCTGACACTTTGCGCCGTTTCTGCGGTCGCTGCCCCTGCGAAAACTGATGTTCTGACCAATTACGCCAATATTGCCGAAGCCAAGTACCAAGACAGCCTGATTGCAGCCCAGACGTTGCAATCTGCAGTGAACGCGCTGATTGCCAACCCGTCAGATGCAACACTGAACACTGCCCGCGCGGCATGGATCGGCGCCCGTGTTCCCTATCAACAGACCGAGGTCTACCGCTTTGGCAACGCGATTGTTGATGACTGGGAAGGCAAGGTGAACGCGTGGCCTCTGGACGAAGGTCTGATCGACTATGTCGATGCCGCCTACGGCGGGCCGTCCGATGAAAACGAGCTTGCAGCACTGAACGTCATCGCCAACCCAAGCTTTACGCTGTCGGGCGAAACAATCGACGCATCGGAAATCACACCTGAATTGCTGGCCGAAACCCTGCACGAAGCAGACGGGATCGAGGCAAACGTGGCCACTGGCTACCACGCGATCGAGTTTCTTTTGTGGGGTCAGGACCTGAACGGCCATGATGCTGGCGCAGGTGACCGTCCGTGGACCGATTATGCCCAAGGTGACGACTGCACCGGCGGACATTGCGACCGACGCGGTCAATACCTAAGCGCAGCCACCGATCTGTTGGTCAGCGATCTGGAGTGGATGGCAACCCAGTGGGCCGAAGGTGGTGATGCGCGCGTTGCTTTGACCGAAAACGAAGCTGCAGGTGTCAGCGCAATTCTAACTGGTATGGGTTCGCTGTCTTATGGCGAACAGGCGGGCGAGCGGATGCGTCTTGGCCTGATGCTGAATGACCCGGAAGAAGAGCATGATTGTTTTTCTGACAACACCCATAACAGCCACTATTACGACGGCTTGGGCATCCAGAACGTTTATCTGGGCAGCTACACCCGGATCGATGGAACGCCGATCTCGGGCGCGTCACTGTCTGATCTGGTCACCGCTACCGACCCGGCGCTGGACGCCGAGATGAAGGTTAAGCTGGCCAACACCATGCAGGTATTGGGCCTGATCAAATCGACTGCTGAAGCCGGTTTTGCCTATGACCAGATGCTGGAACGCGGCAACGAAGGTGGCGAAGCCTTGATCATGGGCGGCGTGAACGGTCTGGTCGACCAGACCAAAACGATCGAACGGATCGTTACGACGCTGGAGCTGGATCAGATCAGCATCGAAGGTTCGGACAGTCTGGATAACCCGAACGCAGTATTTCAGTGACCTTGGCCGAGAGGCGGCTCACCGCCGCCTCTCGGGCTTTTGAGAGCTGAATGACAGTATGACGCAGGACTTCTGTCAATTAACCAACTATTATAGTCAGATTAGCAGCCTAAGGCACCTTGCCATGATCGTTTGCCATTGCACGAACATCTCGGACACCGAAATCCATGCCGCGATCGACTGGATGCGCGCGTCGGACCCCCATGCAGTGATCACCCCGGGCAAAATCTATCATGCCCTTGGAAAATCAGCGGATTGTGGCGGATGCATGCCACTTTTCCTAGACACGATGCGTTCCAGCGATAAGCTGGAAGTCCCCATGCAACTTCGCGCGTTGCGCAGCGAAGTATCACAGGAGAGTGCAGATGAAGGGCGACCCCAAAGTAATCGAATACCTCAACAAATCCCTGCGGCATGAGCTGACAGCGGTCAGCCAGTATTGGTTGCACTACCGTTTGCAGGAAGATTGGGGTCTTGGCCATATGGCCAAGAAAAGCCGCGAGGAAAGCATCGAAGAGATGGGCCACGCAGACAAGCTGATCGAACGGATCATCTTTCTGGAAGGCCACCCCAACCTACAAAAGCTGGACCCTCTCCGGATCGGACAAACGCCCAAAGAAACGCTGGAATGCGATCTGGCCGCCGAACACGACGCGCGCGCTTTGTATGTTGAGGCCCGCGAATACTGCCGCGAAGCCGGGGACTACGTAACCATGTCCCTGTTTGAAGAATTGATCAGCGACGAAGAGGGTCATATCGACTTCCTCGAAACGCAGCTTGATCTGTATGAAAGGATTGGCGAAGCCAATTATGCGCATCTCAACGCATCGAAAATGGACGAAGGCGAGTAAACTTTCGATCTTGGCGGTGGCGGCTTTGGCGGCCACCCCCTCACTGTCCGGCGAATTGCAGGACCTTCACCTCAACTTTCTGCCGAGAACCGAAGACGAGGCCGCGCGGATCGCCAAAGTGACCGCCCCGCCTGAAGATTTCAGCGCACCGCAACAGTTCGAAGAGTTGCCCGCAGGGGCGGCGACTGTTCGTTTGCGCACGGATGCGGACGCGTTTTCGCAACCGTCAGGCAATCTGGAGTTCGAACAGGAGCTGGACTTCAAGGTCGGCAATGGGCTTTTCAAAAAGCTCTGGGTCTCTACTCCGTCATCGACATTGGCGTCAGATGGGCTGGGCCCGCTCTATAATGCGCGGTCGTGCCAGCGATGCCACATCAAAGACGGGCGCGGTCATACGCCAAATGGGCTGAATGACAGTGCCGTGTCGATGTTCCTGCGCATATCGATCCCCGGCGGGGCCAACCCTACCGAGATCGAAGATTACATCGCCACGCAACCTGAACCAAACTATGGCGGGCAGATGCAGGATCTGGCACTGCCCGGCCATCCGGCAGAATACCGGCTGGACATCACATATGAGGACGTCCTCGTTACGCTTGCAGATGGCGAAACTGTCACGCTGCGCAAGCCGACATATGTCGCCGCAGATCTGGGTTACGGGCCGTTACACCCTCAGGCCATGCTTAGCCCGCGGGTCGCGCCACAAATGATCGGCTTGGGATTGCTGGAAGCGATTCCGGTCGAAGACCTACTGGCCAAGGCCGATCCCGACGACGCAGACGGAGACGGCATTTCCGGGCGACCCAATATCGTTTGGGCCACAGAATATGCGCAGCCCATGACGGGCCGCTTTGGCCATAAGGCCGGAATGCCCACGATCATGGAGCAATCGGCAGCGGCCTTTGCCGGAGATATCGGAATTTCAAGCCCGCTTTATCCTGCTGGCCACGGCGATTGCACTGAATTGCAGGTGAATTGCGTGAAGGCGCCGCATGGCGATGGCGACGACCGCACTTTCGAGATCGACCAGCAAGGCATGGACCTGATCACCTTTTACAGCAGGAATCTGGGGGTGCCCGAGCGTCACAACTTGGACGATCCACAAGTTCTCCGCGGAAAACAGGTGTTCCACGAAACGGGATGCACGTCGTGCCACACCCCGTCATATGTGACTCACCGCTTGGAAGACCGCCCCGAGCACAGTTTCCAATTGATCTGGCCCTACACCGATCTGTTGCTGCACGATATGGGCGAAGGTTTGGCCGACAACCGCCCCGAAGCGCGGGCCACAGGCCGGGAATGGCGCACTGCTCCTCTGTGGGGAGTGGGCCTGACACAACAGGTTTCGGGTCATACCCAGTTTCTGCATGACGGGCGCGCACGCTCGCTGCTCGAAGCGATCTTGTGGCACGGAGGGGAAGCACAGACCGCTCGTGACACAGTTGTTGCCATGCCAAAACCCGATCGCGACGCCCTGATCCGCTTTCTAGAGAGTCTATGATGCGTAAATTCGCTTTGGCCCTATCAATATGTCTGCCTGCAGTGGTGTCGGCACAGGATCGTGGGCAAGTTCTTGCGGATGTGACTGAAGAACACATACTGCCCAGATTTTCTGAATTGTCAGAGGGGACCTTTGTGCTGTCCGCAACAGCGCAGGCCGATTGTACATCTGAATCGTCTGAACTGCGCGCCGCTTATCACGCTGCTTTCGACAAATGGATTTCCGCCAGCCACCTTAGGTTTGGTCCATCCGAAGTGGACGATCGTGCGTTTGCTTTGGCTTTCTGGCCCGACACCAAGGGGTTCACAGCCAAAGCGTTGTCCGGGCTGATTGCTTCGGAGGACACTGCTGTCGAAACCCCTGAACTCTTCGCTGAAACCTCGATCGCCGGTCGCGGATTTTTTGCTTTGGAACAGATGATTTTCGAACCTCAGTTTTCGGACCAGGGTACCGAGGTTTATCGTTGCGCGCTCATTCGTGCCATCACGATTGACATCAACAGCAATGCCAACGCCATGTCGGAAGAATGGAAAGTTTACGCGCCATCATTGTCCCAGCCAGGTGCCGACAGCCCTTACCGCTCGGATGACGAAGCCCTGCAAGAGTTATTTAAATCGCTGGTCACAGGGCTGGAATTCACCGCCCAAACACGTTTGGGGCGTCCGATGGGGACTTTCGATCGACCCCGTCCCAAGCGCGCCGAGGCACGTCGCTCTGGCCGCTCGCTGAGGCACGTAGAGCTATCTTTGATCGCACTGAAAGACCTGGCGAAACATCTATCCGCAAACCACCCCGAAATTTCGGCCGATCTCAATCGTGCATTCGAAAAAGCAATCCTCCGCGCACAATCCTTGGATGATCCGACACTTGACAGAGTGTCGTCACCGCAAGGACGGCTTCGTATCGAGGCTCTGCAGCAGTCAATCGAAGATTCCCGTCAGATTGCCGCAACTCGGCTAGGCCCGACTTTGGGTATCAGCGCCGGGTTCAACTCATTGGACGGGGATTGACGGATGACCAACCGACGTCATTTTCTGGCCGGCCTGGTGGCTACAGGTCTCGTCCCGATGCGCGGTTGGGCAGCTGTCGGCGCGCCTGATTTTCTAGCCGCTGCGCTCTTTCCAGACGACTCCTACCGGCTTGTCGGGCTAGCAGTAGACGGTGACATTCAGTTTTCCCTTCCGCTGCCAGCTCGTGGCCATGCTGCAGCTGCCCACCCATCCCGCGCGCAGGCCGTCGCGTTTGCCCGACGACCAGGTACTTTCGCTGTGGTCATCGACTGCGCGGCAGGTGCTGAGATTGCGCGGCTGAAAGCACCCGAAGGTCGCCATTTCTATGGCCACGGCGTGTTTTCAGCGGATGGCTCGCAACTCTTCACTACCGAAAACGACTATGAGGCGGGCAAGGGTGTGATCGGCGTCTGGGACACGGCGGCATATTCCCGACAAGGCGAGTTTCCCTCGGGCGGGGTTGGTCCGCATGACATGCGCCTGATGCCTGATGGCAAGACGCTGGTCGTGGCAAATGGCGGGATCGAAACCCACCCCGAGACGGGGCGCAGCAAGCTGAACCTACCCGTGATGCAGCCAAGCGTGGCCTATCTGGACTTGGCGGGCACGGTGCTAGAGCAGGTCACGCTGCCAAGAGCGCTGCACAAGAATTCGATCCGCCATCTGGCGGTGCGGTCTGACGGGCTGGTGGCGTTTGCGATGCAATGGCAGGGGGACAGGACGCAGCATCCTCCGCTACTGGGTCTGCACCAGCGCGGCGAGGACCCCCGCTTGTTGGCCGCCTCAGAGGCCGACCAGAACACGCTTCAGGGCTACGCCGGCAGCATCGCCTTTACTAAAGACGGCCAAAGCGTCGCCATCACATGCCCGCGCGGCAATGCGTTGCATCAATTCGACGTCACTACCGGCGCGCTGACCGCCGCTCTCACTCTTGAGGATGTCTGCGGCATCGGCCCCGGCCCCACGGGATTTGTCTTTACCACCGGAACCGGGCAGATCGGAGCCTTCACCTTCTCAGTCCGCATCTCAGCCCACCCAGACTGCCACTGGGACAATCACTTGATCCCGGTCTGCACTTGCGCGTAACTTCGTCAGTCCCCGTCACGTAGATTACACTTGGACGAATCAAACTGCTGCCGTATGGGCAAGCGCAAAACCGCACCCCCACGGATCAAAGGACTGACTTGATTGAAACAGATGCCCGACGCACCGCATTCCATCTACGGAGTTGAGAAATGGGGCAAGGGCCTTGTCGAGGTGACAGAGCAGGGCGAAATCGGCCTGCGCAATCCGCTGGCCCCTGACGCGGCGGCGATCAGCCTGCCCGGCATTCTGGCCGATTTGGACGACCGGGGGATCAAGGCGCCGATGGTGCTGCGGGTCAGTTCCTATCTGGAACATGAGATCGCGCATCTGAACGAGAGCTTTGCCGACGCCATCGCGCGGGTGGGCTACAAAGGCCCTTATCGCGGCGTGTTTCCGATCAAGGTGAACCAACAAGCGCAGGTTGTCGACCGCATCGTCGAGTTTGGCAAGAAATACAATTATGGGCTTGAGGCCGGATCGAAACCTGAACTGGTCGTGGCGCTGGCCCATCGTCTGGCCCCCGAGGCGTTGATCGTCTGCAACGGCGTCAAAGACGCCGAGTTCATCCAATTGGCCATCCTCTCCCGCAAGATCGGTTTCAACACCGTCATCGTTCTGGAAAGCCCGAAAGAGGCGGACACGGTGATCGAGGTCTATAACGAGCTAGGCATCGAACCCCTTATCGGTGTGCGAGTAAAACTGACCAACCAGATCAGCGGCAAATGGGAAGAAAGCTCGGGCGACCGGTCGGCCTTTGGCATGAACACGGACCAACTGGTCGCCACAGTGGACAAGCTGAAGGCGGCGGGGCTGCTGCACTGCCTGAAGCTGCAACACTCGCATCTGGGGTCGCAAGTGCAGGACGTCAACGATGTGCGCCGCGCCGTGGGCGAGGCGTGCCGGTATTACACCGAACTCACGCGCGAGGGCGTACCGCTGACCCACCTGGACCTCGGCGGCGGTATGGGCGTGGATTATACCGGTGAGAAAAAGGCCGCCGAGAACTCAATCAACTACACGGTCGAGGAATACTGCGCCAACGTGGTCGAAACCGTTGCCTATGCCATGGATGAGGCCGAAATTGCGCACCCCACGCTGGTCACCGAAAGCGGGCGCGCCGTGGTGGCGACCTCGTCAATGCTGGTCTTCAACGTGCTGGAGAGCACCCTCTACGATGCTCCCACCGGCCCCGAGGTTGAACCCGACGATCATCACATGGTCGCCGACCTTGCCGCCGTTCACGGGTACCTCAGCCAAGACCGTCTGCAGGAATGCTGGAACGACGCCACCTTTTACCGCAACGAACTGCGCGCCCTGTTCCGCCGGGGCTATGTCGACCTGCGCCAGATGGCCCGGGCCGAACGCATCTACCTGTCGCTGATGGCCCGCCTCAAGGCGCTGGCAGCCAGTGACGCATTGGACACGGATGTCGACGACCAGCTTGAGAAGGTGGCTGATATCTACCACTGCAACTTTTCGCTATTCCAATCCCTGCCCGATGTCTGGGCAATCGACCAGTTGCACCCCATCGTGCCGCTGCAGGGGCTGAACGAAACGCCGGACCGCCGCGCGGTGCTGAGCGACATCACCTGCGACAGTGACGGCAAGATCGACCGGTTCATACTGGCCGACGGCGTCTCACCCAGCCTGCCGGTGCATTCCCTGCCCGAAGACGGCGAGTACTTCATGGGCGTCTTCTTCGTCGGTGCCTATCAGGAAACGCTCGGCGATCTGCACAACCTGTTCGGCGACACCAACGTCGTCACCATAGACCTGCGCGCCGATGGCGGCTTCGACCTGCTGCATGAACAAGAGGGCGATACGATCAGTCAGGTCCTGTCCTATGTCGAGTTTGACCCGCAAGACTGCGTCGCCGCCTTCCGCAAAATGGTGGACGAGGCGATCTCGACCGGTACTCTTATGGCAAAAGACCGCAAAACCCTGATGAGCGCCTATCGCGACTCAATCAACGGCTACACCTATTACGAATAACCCCCTGAGAGGAGACGACCCCCATGGGAACTTTGAGTGGAAAAACACTGGTTGTCGGTGCAGGCGGCGTATCCCACGCAGCCGTGCATAAGATGGCGATGAACTCGGACATCTTCACCGAGATCACGCTGGCCAGCCGCACGAAATCGAAATGCGACGCCATCGCCGCAGCCGTGAAAGAGCGCGTCGGCGTTGATATCGCGACCGCCGCACTCGACGCCTATAAGGTCGAAGACACGGTCAAGCTGATCAAGTACACCGGTGCGGAAATCCTTGTGAACCTCGCCCTGCCCTATCAGGATCTGGTGCTGATGGACGCGTGTCTTGAGGCCGGCATCCACTACATCGACACCGCGAATTATGAGCCCGAGGACGAGGCCAAGTTCGAATACCACTGGCAATGGGCCTATCAGGAGCGCTTCAAAGCGGCCGGCCTGACCGCCATTCTCGGATCTGGCTTCGATCCGGGTGTGACCAGCGTATTCGCCAAATGGCTGAAGAAACACAAGCTGGACACGATCCGCCAGATCGACGTTCTGGACGCCAATGGCGGCAGCAACGATCAGGAATTCGCCACCAACTTCAACCCGGAAATCAACCTGCGCGAAGTGCTGGCCGAAGTGCGTCACTGGGAAAACGGCGCGTGGCAACACTCCCCCGCCATGACCCACAAAGTCGAGTTCGACTTTCCCGCCATCGGCCCCAAGAACATGTACCTGATGTATCACGAGGAACTGGAGAGCCTCAGCACCCACTTCCCCGAGATCGAGCGTGCGCGCTTCTGGATGACCTTTGGCGACGCCTACATCATGCACGCCAAGGTGCTGGAGAACATCGGCATGACTCGCATCGATCCAGTGATGCATGACGGCAAGGAAATCATCCCGATCCAGTTCCTGAAAACCCTGCTGCCCGATCCCGGCGATCTGGGCGCGGAAACCAAGGGCAAAGCCTGCATCGGCGACATCGCCACAGGTCAGGCCAAGGATGGCTCAGGCGAAAAGACCTTCTACATCTACAACATCTGCGACCACGAGGAATGCTATGCCGAGGTCGGTAGCCAGGCCGTCAGCTACACCACCGGCGTTCCAGTAATGATCGGCGCGGCCCAAGTGCTGAAAGGCAACTGGACCGAGCCCGGCGTCTGGAACATGGAACAGCTCGATCCCGATGACTTCATGGACATGCTGAACACCCACGGCTTGCCGTGGCAGGTCCACGAACTCGACGGCCCGGTCACCTTCTGATCCGCGCGGGCGGCCCCCACGGCCGCCCTGCTTCATCTGGCTAAAAATACCTCGGGGGGACCGGGGGGCTGGCCCCCCGGCCTCTCCACAATCGGAGACGCCTGACATGTCCGACATGATGACCACCCAAGCCGGCGACGCCGGTGCCTTTCGCAATTTCGACCTCAGCCGCGTCCCCACTCCCTGCTTCGTGGTCGACGAAAAGGCGATCGAGCGAAACCTGCGCATCCTCTCCGATATCGGTACACAATCTGGCGCGCATGTCCTGAGCGCGCTCAAGGCCTTCTCCATGTTCTCGCTGGCCCCGCTGGTCCGCCAACACCTCGGCGGCATCTGCGCGTCGGGCATCTTTGAGGCCCGTCTGGGTCGAGAGGAGTATGGCGGCGAGGTCGCAACCTTCTGCGCTGGCTACAAAGACGCAGATATTGACGAAATCCTGTCGCTGTCCGACCACATCATCTTCAACTCGCCTGCGCAAAAGGACCGGTTTCTCACGAAAACCCAAGCCGCAAACGTTCAGGTCGGCCTGCGCATCAACCCCGAACATTCCGAGGGCGAGATCCCCAAATACGACCCCTGCGCCCCCTGCTCGCGCCTCGGGACACCCGTCAGCCAACTGTCCGAAGAGACACTGAACGGAGTCGACGGGCTTCACATGCACACGCTCTGCGAACAGGGGTTTGAGCCTCTGCAGCGCACATGGGCTGCGGTCGAGCCGAAGCTTAAACCCTTCCTCGGGCAGCTCAAATGGCTGAATTTCGGCGGCGGGCACCACATCACTCGCGACGACTATGACCGCGAAGGGCTGATCGCTTTTATCAGGGCCATCCGAGAAACGTACAACGTCGACATCTACCTGGAACCCGGCGAGGCGGTCGCCTTGGACGCTGGCATTCTGGTCGGAGAAATCCTCGACCTGCCCACCAATGGGATGAACCTTGCGATCACCGACATCTCGGCCACCTGCCACATGCCCGACGTGATCGAAGCGCCATACCGCCCCGCTCTGATGGATGTGGCCGATGCAGGCCATACCTACCGCCTCGGCGGACCGTCTTGTCTGGCCGGTGACGTGATCGGCGACTACACGTGGAACCAGCCGCTTGAGATCGGGCAGCGCTTTGCCTTCCTAGATCAGGCGCATTATTCGATGGTCAAGACCAACACGTTCAATGGGGTGCCCCTGCCGACCATCGCCCTGTGGAACAGCGAAACGGACACGCTTAAGATCATCAAAGAGTTCGGCTATGACGACTTTAAGGACCGTCTCTCATGAGCATTTTCCTCGACAGTGAACTGACCACGTCCGAGCGCACCGAAGACGCGCGGTTCCGCGTGATCCCCGTACCGCTGGAGCGCACCGTGTCCTACGGTTCGGGCACCGCCAAAGGCCCCGAAGCCATCATCGAAGCCAGCAACGAACTGGAGCGTATCACCGGCCATACCGAGCCCTGCGTCGAGGGCATTTTCACCGAAAACCCGCTGGATTGCGAAGGCGCCCTCCCTGACGTCATGGAACGCCTTGCCCAACGCACCGAGGCCGCCATTCGTGCAGGCAAAGTGCCAGTAACGCTGGGCGGAGAGCATTCCCTCAGCTACGGCGCAGTGATGGGCGTGGCACGTGCGCTGAACCAACCCGTCGGCATCGTCCAGATCGACGCCCATGCGGATCTGCGCAATGCCTATCAGGGCGAGAAGCATTCGCACGCGTCAGTTATGCATCTGCTGGCTGAAGAAGGCATCAAACTGGCCCAATTCGGCGTCCGCGCGTTTTCCACCGAAGAGGCGCAAAGCCGTCTGAAAAACCACGTCTTCCATGTGGATGCCGAGGAGCTGGTCACCGGCAATATCCACGCCGTCGACCTGCCCGAGGATTTCCCCGAGCTGGTCTATGTCAGCTTTGACGTGGACGGTCTGGACCCTTCGTTGATGCCTGCCACCGGCACCCCGGTTCCGGGCGGGCTCGGTTACTACCAAGCCCTACGGTTGGTCGAACAAGCCCTTAAAGGCCGCAAATGCGTGGGGTTCGACGTGGTCGAATTGGCCCCCGATGGCAACGCGGCGTGGGATTTCACCGCCGCGCAGATCGTCTATCGGCTGATGGCGTCCTGTTAACCTTCGGAAGTCTCGTTCAATTCCATATGCCCTTCGCCCTTGTTCAATACGCGACGCAGCATGGGCTCGAAAAACTCCAGCGGCTTGGTCGGGTAGTTCGGGTCGAACGCCTTCTGATCGTATTCATGGCAGAAATAGCGGCAGTCTTCCCAATACGGGCTGTCGCGGTATTTGTCGCGGGCGTTTCGATCGCCGCCAAGGTGGTGGTTGTAGTAGTAACCCTGAAACACGCAGTGATGTTTCAATATCCAATAGGTCTTCTCGCTGACATAGGGCTTCATCATCGCCGCTGACAGCTCACCGTGATTGTATGGTGACAGGATATCGCCGGTGTCATGGATCAGAGCAGCGACCACCAGTTCCTCATCAGCCCCATCCTCATAGGCGCGGGTCGCGGCCTGCAAACTATGCTGATAGCGGTTGACCGGGTATGGCGTCCACTCCTCGTCCAGCGACCGGATCGCGTCCAGAATACGGTCGGGCAAAGCGGCATTGTACGCCTCTTCATACTCCATGACCGCATCCCAATCGGCTTTCGTCGCCTCTTCGAAACTAGTCCAGGTGGGTTTGTGGCTTTTGTCCAGCATGACACGGTCCTTATGCACATCGTTCACCACAGAGTAGCGCGGAACCATGACTCCAAAAAAATGATTTGATTTTATCAATTTGATGAAAAAATACTTTCAACATGCAAATCACAGCGCTCGAGACTTTCCTATGCGTGGCCGAAACCGGAGGGTTCCACGCCGCCGCCCGCAAGCTGAACGTGACACAGACCGCAGTCAGTGCCCGTATCCGGTCGATCGAGGAAGCGACTGGAAAACAGCTGTTTAACCGCGGTGCAGGTGGCACCACCCTGACTGATTTTGGTCGACAATTCCGCCCCTATGCCGAGCAGATGTTGTCTCTGTGGTCTTTTGCTTCGCGGGATCTGCCTGCTCAATCGACAAACCGAATAGCTCTGCGTCTTGGAGCGCAACTCAGCATCTGGGATCCATTGCTTGTCGATCTTGCTGTTCGATTTGAGCAGAAACTGGGCCAGTTGCTACTGACCCTTAACTACGACCACGATCTGGACATGATCGACGCGGTCGCCACACATGTATTGGACGCGGCCCTTACCCACGAAAAACCGTCAGACACACGGATCATTTCTGACGAACTA
The DNA here is from genome assembly GCF_056534465.1 of Ruegeria sp. D3. Lineage (NCBI taxonomy): Bacteria > Pseudomonadati > Pseudomonadota > Alphaproteobacteria > Rhodobacterales > Roseobacteraceae > Ruegeria > Ruegeria sp. D3. The sequence goes on along the minus strand of NZ_JBQFPK010000003.1, from coordinate 317,288 downwards.
GCCCCAGAGCGCTTGCGGCTCGTCAAATCCGCAGGCTCGGGCGGCGACCCGGTGTTCGTCAACCTGGAACTGGGTGAGGTCTATCAGGACCATGTTCGCTCAACCGCGCGCAGTGCATCGGGACAAACAGTGTTTCTGGGCAATTGCATGATGGCGCTTCGCTATATCCTGCGGCGGGGCGGGATCGGCTATTTCCCAGACTACGTTATCGCCGACCATCTGGCATCTGGCGAATTGACGGCTGTGCCCGACGCGCGCGATCTGATGTTGCCACTCTATCTGGTCACGCGCCGTTCCAGCCCCGCGTTTGACAACATTCGGGATTGCCTGACTGATCTGAGAAAACCTGCCTAAGCCGCGGACGCCTGCCGCAGTCTGGACCGTCCTCTTACCAACGGCCTCCCTGCGATTAGCAGGAACAGACATGATATCAGGATACCGATAATTGCTGGCAAATACAGCACGATCCACAACCCCGGATCGGCAACGACAATGGGCGAAACAAAACCGCGCACACCTTCTAAAAGCACCAAAATCGTAAAGGCACCGAAGATTTGCGGCCATAGGCCAAATCGCGAAAAACTACCCAGCATCAGGGTTGCGTATCCGGCCATTGAAACGGCGACGCAAATGGCGATCCACGAGAACCTCTGATGCAGCTCCTCGATCAATTCGCCCTCAGTGAATCCTTCCGCCGCTGCTATTTCCGCCCGGTTTTGAAAAAGCTCATTGGTCGGGATCGCCTCGAGGCTTCGTTCTGTCATCCGATTGGTGTTCGTTAACCCTGAGATGTCGTACGAGGCGTCCTCAAACAGTGTCGAAGAAAGCGTTTTGTCCTCTTGATCCAGGCGCAAAGCAACACCGTCCACCATAACCAGATGGATACCCGAACCGCCATTGACCAGATAGGCCGTTTTACTGGAGTAGCTCACGGGAGTTGCCTCATCCCTGCGGTCGGACACAAAGACCTCGTGCAAAGTCCCATCCAGGTCAATCCGACCGATATATACCGTGACGCCAGTGGTCGGGTGCAGAAACTCACCTTCGTTCAACAGTTGAGCGGTCACGTCGCCTGCGACTTCGGCCTGACGCAGTTCCAGCTGTTCGACCGAGGCAGGGCGCAGGAAAATACTGATCGACGCCATCATGGCGCCAGACACAAGACCAAACAGGAAAACCGCGCGCGCAAGGCGCCACGGGCTGGACCCGGTCGCCAGCATTACGGTCAATTCACTTTCACGACTCAGCCGGTTGGTTGCGTAGACGGCCGCAGCAAATACAGCCATTGGCATCACGGTTCGGATTAGCGTCGGCAGAGTCAGGGCGGTAAATTCCAGAAACACAAGCGCCGACTGTCCGCCACTGATTACGCGGTCAAACAGGCTAACCGAGCGAGTGATCCAGAAGACCCCCACCAGAATTAGAGTGAAAAAGCCGAACAGAATCAGCAATTGTCGCAGGAAATATCCATCGAAACGCGACATGTATCCTCATCCGGCCCCTGGGTGTTTCACCGGACAATATGCCAATCGCCGGGCCGAGGAAACCGGAATGCGAAGGAATAGCCCAAATTGACCATCCGTCGTCAGGGATTTTGGAGCAAATTACATTATCTTCGCGTACGGTCAGGCCGTCGGTCGTCCTGGTGCGTCACCCAATGCAAGCAACAACAGGATCGCCAATAAGGGTGATGCTACAAGACCTATCAGAAACCAGATGAGAACGGATCGGTTGCGGCGTCCCGCCATCGTGATCGGGAGAATGTAGAGCCAGATCACGAAAATCAGTAACAAGAGCAAAAGAACAAGTTGGATAATAGGTGCGTCCATATCTGAGCCTCGTAATTTTATTACGAACCTGCCCGTTCTACGCGCGGTGTCAACACCGGCCGTTAGTTGCGTATCGACATAAAAAGCCTCGGATCCCGGGATCCGATCTCTCGACCTAATGATACAAAGTGAAATTTGGCAGGGGCAGCAGGGTTCGAACCCGCGACCTACGGTTTTGGAGACCGTCGCTCTACCAACTGAGCTATACCCCTAAGGTGCGCATCAGATATGCCAGCCGCGCGGCGGACTCAAGAGGCTTTTTCAGATTCTGTTGCTCTAAACCTATGCGACAAACAAGTTGCGCATGGCGTTGAGTTCTATAAGACACAATTTGCTTGGCAGAAGGACCCCGCCCGTGAGTATCCGCAAGAAGATCGCTGATAGTGAAGCCCTGTTGAACTGGGCCGCGCGGCGCATTGCGTGGTATATCCGGCTGGTCCATCGCAACACCGAATGGCAGCGTATTGGCTATGAGGAACTGGACCAGTCGGCCGAACAGGGCGAACCGGTCATCGTGGTGCTTTGGCACCAAAGGCTGGCGCAATCGCCCTATTTCTACCCGCTGGACAAGGGGCCCATCTGCTCCATCACCTCGTCTGCGCGCGCGGGCAGCATGGTTGGTCGAGTGCAAAAGCTGTTCGGTATGGACACGATCGCCATGACCAGTAAGAAATCGAACAACATTGCCGTGTCGCGGGCGGTGATCGGCAAGATCAAACAGGGCATTTCCATCGGCATCGCCGCCGACGGTCCGCGCGGTCCGGAAAGGGTGTTGTCCACGGTGCCCTTGGTCTGGGCAAGGACCTCGGGCAAGCGGGTGTTCGGGATTACCTTTTCCGCGGAACATGGTCGCGAGGCGGGCACATGGGACCGGTTGCTAATGCCGCGTCCCTGGCGCAACAAGGGCGTGTTTATTTGCCGGGAATGGACAGAAACCGTGCCGCGCAAAGCCTCGGACGAGCAGATTGAGGCGCTGCGCCTCAGTCTTGAACAACATATGAATGACATCACGGCCGAGGCCGACCGCATGGTCGGGCGCGAGCCTTGGTCGCCGTCCTAACCGCCGCGCAAACGCTGCATCAGGTAAACTTCACTGCCTTCGGGGATCGGTTCGGTCAGACCGGTTGCGATGACGCGCCCGTCGATGGCGATGGACACGCCCGCCTCAATTGGGCCTTCCAGTTGCGGATGCGTCCTGACCAGTTCCCGTAGCAGATCGCCGGTGGTTTTGGCCTCGACCTCCACCACCTGCTGACCCCCGGTCAAAGACCGGAGGCCGGACCAGAGGTGGACCTCAACCATTGTCCTTGAGCGCCGCCAGAATGCGCGGCGGGGACATCGGCAGTTGCTTCATCCGAACGCCAGCCGCGTTGGACACAGCATTGGCGATGGCGGCCAAGGGCGGCACGATGCCCGTCTCACCCACGCCGCGCACACCGAAGGGGTGGCCGGGGTTGGGCACTTCGACAATCACCGTGTCGATCATGGGCAGGTCGCTGGCGACCGGAATGCGATAATCAAGGAAGATCGAGTTCTGCAACCGTCCATCCTCGCCATAAATATATTCCTCGTTCAGCGCCCAGCCGATACCTTGCGCGGCACCGCCCTGGAACTGGCCCTCGACATAGGTCGGGTGGATCGCCTTACCGGCGTCCTGAATGACCGTATAGCGGGTGATCGTGGTCTTGCCGGTTTCCGGATCGACCTCGGCGTCAACAATGTGGGTGCCAAAGGACACGCCTGCGCCTTCGGGCGTCGCCTCAAAATGGCCCGAGATCGGACCCCCGGTGTGTCCCATTTTGGCGGTGATATCTGCCAACGGCATCGGGTCAAAGTCACCCGCGTTCGGGCCCGAAGGCACGGCGCAACCGTTTTCCCACTTCACGGCTTCAACCGGGATATCCCATTTGGCCGCTGCACGTTCGCACAGTTTTTCGACAGCATGGCGCGCCGCCTTGATCGTTGCCAGACCCGAAGCATAGGTCACCCGGCTACCGTGGCTGACGTCGTTATACCCCAGCGTTGCGGTGTCTGCGACGGTGACACGGATGTTCTCATATGGAATGCCCAACACCTCGGCCGCCATCAGCGCCATCGACGCGCGCGAGCCGCCGATATCGGGCGTGCCCACCATCAACTGGGCTGAGCCGTCTTCGGACAACGCCAAGGTTACCGACGTTTCACCCCCGTGGTTGAACCAGAAGCCGCAGGAGACGCCGCGTCCCTGCCCCGGCTTCAACGGCGCCGAATAATGCGGATGCGCCTTGGCGGCCTCGAGCGTTTCCACCAGACCGATGCGTTCATAACGCGGGCCATAGCTGGCCTTGGTGCCCTCATGCGCGGCGTTCTTTAGACGCACCTCGATCGGGTCGAGACCCAGCTTGTTGCACATCTCATCAATGACCGACTCGACCGCAAAAGCCCCCATCGGCGCGCCCGGCGCGCGATAAGCGGCTTGCTTAGGGCGGTTGGCCATCACGTCATAGCCGATCTGTTTGACGTTGGTCAGGTTATAGGCCGCAAAGGCGCACATGGCGGTCATATCGCCCGGCGCACCGGGGAACGCGCCGCCTTGCAGACGGAACTCACCCCGCGCGGCGGTGATCGTGCCGTCCTTCTTCATGCCAATTTTGATATCCATCGAGGCCGAGGCGGTCGGCCCCGTCGCCCGGAACACTTCGGATCGGGTCATGACCAGCTTGACCGGGCGGTTCGCCTTGCGGCTCAGCGCCAGCGCGACCGGTTCGATGAAAACCGTGGTCTTGCCGCCAAATCCACCGCCAATCTCGGACGCGGTAACGCGCAGCTGCGAGGTTTCGATGCCCAGCAGTGCCGCACATGTCTTTTGCGCAATCCAGTGGCCTTGGGTAGTGCACCACAGCTCACCTTTGCCGTCATTGCCCAACAGGCCAAGACAGGCGTGCGGCTCGATATAGCCCTGATGGGTCGCCTCGGTGACAAAGCTATCTTCAAGGACCAGATCTGCCTCGGCAAAGCCTGCGTCGACATCGCCATGACCGCTTTCGTGATACCGCACAACGTTGGGGTGCATCACTTCGGGCACGGAATAATCCGCCGCACCTTCGCGAATGACCGGTGCATCCGGGGCCATCGCTTTGTCAACGTCGGTCACATGAGGCAATACCTCGTACTCAACCTCGATCAGCTTCAGCGCATCCCGCGCGGCCAGCGCCGAAGTTGCCGCCACCGCAGCCACCGCATGACCATCATAGAGAGCCTTCTCACCGGCCATAACGTTTTCCAGCACGTTCCAGAATTCGCCAGCCAAACCCGGCTTGAACGGCACGTCGGCGAAATCAGCGCGTGTCACGACGGCTTTGACGTCTTTCAGCGCCTCAGCCTTCGATGTGTCGATTTTCACGATCCGCGCATGGGCGTGGGGTGAGCGCAGGATCGCGCCATGCAGCATGCCGGGCGCAGACATATCCGCGCCGAACTTGGCGCGGCCCGTCACCTTGTCCAACCCGTCAGGGCGGTTCGGACGGGTGCCGACAAAAGTGAAATCCGTTTTACGATCGTCCAGAGCCATTACGAAGCCTCCCGCAATTCTTCTGCCGTTTCCATGACGGCGCGAATGATCTTGTCATAGCCGGTGCAGCGGCAGAGGTTACCCGCCAGCCAATACCGGGTTTCTTCCTCGGTCGGGTTGGGGTTTTTCTCCAGCAGCGATTTGGCCGCAACCAGAATGCCCGGCGTGCAGATGCCGCATTGCAGGGCTGCATGTTCGATGAATTTCTGCTGCAGCGGATGCAGCACGTCACCATCCGCGATACCTTCGACGGTTTCGATGGTCTTACCCTCGGCCTCAGCGCCCAGCATCAGGCAGGAACAGACCAGACGGCCATCAACCGTGACCGAGCACGCGCCGCAATCGCCAGTACCGCAGCCCTCTTTCGCGCCGGTCAGGTTCAGCTTGTCGCGCAAACAATCCAGCAGGGTTTCGCGCGGGTCGCACAGAAAATCGACCTCATCGCCGTTCACGGTGGTCGTTACGTGGAGCTTGCTCATGCTTTCTCTCCCTTCGCGCGGGCATAGGCGATTTTCGCGGCGCGCTTGGCCAGAACGCCTGCGACCTCGGTGCGGAATTCGATCGTGCCGCGTTTGTCGTCGATTGGGTTACAGGCGGCCGATGCCGCAGCCGCCAGCGCGTCCAACGCAGCATCGTCCAGAGTGCTACCGATGATGGCCTTGGCGCAGTCTTCAACCAGCAGGACAGTTGGTGCAACAGCCCCCAGCGAGACGCGTGCCTCGGTCACGGTATCACCGTCCAGACGCAGGCTGACACCCACGCCAACAACGGCGATGTCCATCTCGGTGCGCGGGATGAACCGCAGATACGCGTCACCCGCATTGTTCCCGCGCGCAGGGATGTTTACGGCCGAGATCACCTCACCCTTGGACAGCGAGGTCTTGCCGGGTCCGGTTGGGATATCCTCGACAGCCACCTCACGCGTTCCATCCGGGCCAGTGACAGAAACGGTCACACCAGCGGCAACCATCGCAGGCACCGAATCCGCCGCCGGAGAGCCATTACACAGGTTTCCGGTCAGCGTCGCCCGCCCCTGCACCTGAGTCGAACCGATCAGGTCCATCGCCTCAACCACGCCGGGCCAGTCGCGGCTCAGTTCAGCATGTTCGCTCATCTCGGCACCGGTTGCGGCAACGCCAAGGGTCCAACTGCCGTCTGCATTACGGGTGATGTCACTGACACCGTCGATCTTCTTGATGTCGATCAGCGTATCGGGCGTGACCAGTTCCGAGCGCAACTGCACCAGAACATCCGTTCCACCGGCCAGAAAGCGGGTGACGCCCGTTGCGTTTGCAGCCAGAGCCGACGCCTCGGCAAAACTGGCGGGGCTGTGATAATCCATGAAAATACCTCGCACCTGTTGATCAGGGTTCACTAGGGTTCGGCAGGGACGTTAGTGCAGCGGCGCCCCAACGTCCATGGTTGGAGCGACCAATTTTTGAGATAAAAAAGTCGTTTCCTGACCTTGGCTCAGAGGTCGATCTCGATCACACCATCCGGCTGCGCCGCCCGGCTTTGGCATAGGATGATAGCGCTCTCACGTTGTTTCTTGGACAAAACGAAATCGCGGTGTTCGACCTCACCCGAAATCACGCCGCACTTGCAGACCCCACAGATGCCGTCGGCGCATTTCACATCCACGTGAATGCCTGTCTCGTTCAGCACCTGCGCTGCATCTTTGTCGGCGGGTACAGTCAGATCTCGACCCGATTTTGCCAGCCGCAAAGTGAAGGCGTGATTCTCATAGTCCGGCTGTTCGGGAACCGAGAAATACTCCAGATGCCGCGCTTCTTCGGGAAAGCCCTGACGCTCAGCCGCTTGCATAACTCCGTCCATGAAGCGATCAGGGCCACAGGTATAGACGTGCCAACCGTCTTGATATCCCGACAGGACGGCTTCTAGATCGGCCCGTGTGCCTTCGTCCGAGAAATGATAGTGCACGTGATCCGCCCAAGGCATCGCTGCCAGATCCTTCAGATACCCGGCCCCGGCACGGGTACTGGCCGAATAGTGCAGCTGGAACGGTTTGCCCAAGGCATACAGACGGTGAGCAAAGGCGATCATAGGAGTGATGCCGATCCCGCCGCCCATCAGGAAGGTCTTGGTTGCGCCCTCGTCCAGTTCGAAATGGTTGATGGGTTTCGAGATGAAGACCTTGCGCCCCTCGTTGAAAATGCGGTGCAGCAGAGCTGAGCCACCGCGTCCCGCATCCTCGCGCAATACACCGATCTGATAGGTGGCGCGGTCTGCTGGATCGCCGGACATGGAGTATTGCCGCAGGAATTCCGGCGCGACCAGCACGTCCAGATGCGCGCCCGCCGTCCATTCGGGCAGTGGTGAGCCGTCCAGCGTCGAGAATTCGTACTTGGTCACATCCGCAGTCATCTTGTCGACCTTGGTCAGTGCGACGCGCATAACCGGGGCATCGCCCGCGATGGTATAGCGGTGGATCACCGACAGATCGCCCGCCGCTTTGCGCGCCTTGTATTCCTCGGCCGTGACCATGGCCTCATAGGCTGCGATCCCAGCCTCGCGGTCCATGGCGAACGGATAGGGCCAGGGGTGCGGGGCCAGATAGGCAGGGTAAACGGCCAGAGTCTGATCCTCGTATTTCAGGTCCAAGTCGGTTTGCAGATCGCGCCGGTTCAGCGGGTGGTCAGTCGGGCGATAGGCACCGTCCGGTTGCAGCTCCAGATCCCACCACCATTTCTTGACATCGTTCAGCCCGCCATTGCCCACCACATCATCCAACCGCGCCAGCGCGGGCGCGGCTTTGGGAATATTCATCGCGGCCCAGCGGAAGGGGCGTTCCTTGAAGATGCCCTCAAGGTTCCAAGGGCAGGTCTTCATACACCGCCCGCACATCGCCCCACCCGGCGTGGTTACCCGGTAGGTGGCGCATTTTTGGCTGTCGGACTTCCAGATCTCATAGCCGTTGAACATAAGCTTCGGCCCGGCCGTGATCGCACCCGAAGGGCATTCGCGGGCGCATTTGTTGCAGCTTTCGCAGAAGGTCTGCAGACCGAAATCGATCGGCTTGTCATGCGACATCGGCATATCCGTCGTCACCGCGCCGGATTTTAGGCGGGGCCCCAGATAGGGGTTAAGGATCACCTCTCCGATCCGGCTAACCTCGCCCAGCCCAGACAACAACAGCAGTGGCGGCTGTAACACCTCGCCATCCATTACGGTATGCGCGCGGGCCTTATAGCCCAGATTGCGGATCTGTTGCGCGATCACTCCACCCAGTAACGAAAACCGCAGATAAGCGCGCATCGACTGCGCGACACTGATCCAGTCATCGCCGCTGGCGCCCTCCATCGTCTCATAACCCTGGTCGATGATCATGCTGATGGCCTGGTCATGGGGCGTCGTGATCTCCTCGCCCGTTGCGTCATGCGAGTACCACGCCCAGTCCGGGCACCGGCTGAGGCCCACCGCATCGACCCCCAGAAAATACGTGGCCGCCTTGATATTCGCGGCATTGCGTGCAGCGTCGGTTGGTGGCGCGGTATCGGCGCTTTCCCCATCCTGCAGCAACACGAACGCGCCCAGCGCGCGGCGTTGCGCGGTACTGGGCGCGGCCTTGCGTACATAATACCCGCCCTTGGCCCCGTCTTGCAGATGCTTGCCCATATCCCCGAACTGCGCGCGGGCGAACATGTCGGCACGCTTGGGGACGCGGGCGACGTTTTCCTCGTCGATATAAGTTGTAGGTTTTTCCACCCGCTTGAGGGTCTCAAACGGATGCGCCCCGTCCACATAGCGCCGTTTGGCATAAGGGTCGCGGTTCAGCGCGTTCTTGGCAAAGCCCGCGCCCAGCCACCACGCCGGGCCTTGGGTTGGAAACCACGGCTGCTGCGTCATGGGGCGCAGGGGCTGATCGTGGGCGATCTCCATCTCGGTCGTGACCGCAGCCAGTCCGAACCGTTTACCCAGCCACGGCGCGACCAGCTCTCCGTCTTCGACCGAACACAGCCCCGCCGCGACGGCCAGCTTACCCAGATCAACCTCAGAGGACATGACCGTATGCGCCCGCGCGTCAAAGCCCAGAATGCGGATGTAGTTGGCGATGACCACGGCGTTTTCGGTCGCCAGAAGACAAGCGCGGTGGTCTTGCGCATCCATGATCCAATCTGCGCCGGGCTCGTTGGGGTCCGGGTCGCGGTTGTGTTCGTACAGAAAGACAATCGCATGGCGATGGGTGTCCATGGGGCGCGGTTTGGCCTCCATGCTTTCTTTCAGATCGGCCATGATCAGGTCGATCCCCGAAGCCAATGTCTTGGTCTGCCGTGTTTTCAGCGCATGGGCCAGACGGTCGATATCGGGGTTTCGGCGGGGTTCGGTCAGCAATGCCTCGGGCGGCAGAGGACCACACCCCATCATTGAGGCATCATTGAAATAGCCGAACGCTTTTAGATGGTTGGCACGACCGGTCAGATCGGCAGGCACCTTGGACTCCACCGGATTCACGAACCCATCCCGGATCGTATCCAGCATCGCTTGAAACTCACCCATCGCATTGACAATGCTCTCAGGGCACTCAGGGCGATGAAAGCCAAGTGTTGGCATGCGCATCACCTCGGAAAGATCAGGCAAATCCGACTGCCGTGCCAACCGTTCTAGCGGGTATTGCCCCATATGAACCGGGCGGTTCTTGTCCGAGAAAAAGCGGATTCCCATCGCGCACCTCCTGATGATGACAGTCACCTATTGCGCACTGGACTGCAAATCCATTCATGAATAATCATACACGTCATGAGGAAAACTGATTTTACTGATCTGGACGGTAAGGTCTTGCGCGTGTTTCTGACCATTCTCGAAGAAAGTTCGGTATCGAAAGCGGCCGACCGGTTGGGCGTGACGCAATCAGCGATCAGCCATACGCTGGCCAAATTGCGACAGGTTCTAGGCGATCCGCTGTTTGTCCGCTCGGGTCAGGGGCTGACCCCGACCGAACGGGCTTTGTCGCTGAAAGACCCAGCGCAAAACGTGCTGGATGCAATGCGGGCGCTGACCGAAAACCGCCCGTTTGATCCGATGCTCGAGGAAATGCAATTTCAGATCGCCACCAACGACATGCCGCGCGAACTGATCTTTCCCGAACTGCTGCGCGCCACACGAGCCGAGGGCGTCCGGTTGCGGCTAGGGTTCATACCTTCGGGTGTTCCCGATCCGGACTTGTTGCGTAGCGACCGGTGCCAGCTGATGCTGACGCCCCTGCCGCCGGATGGGCCGGACATCTTTCAGAAACGTATTCTCTGCAGCCCATTGATGATCTTTTACGATGCAGAACGACGCTGTCCGCCGGACAGTTGGCACGCCTACTGTGCGACTGAACATGTTGACGTTCGGTTTCCCGATGGCCGCAGTTCGCGAGCGGTGATGCGGGGCGTAGACCAAAGCCAGATCAGACCACCCACCGTCACCTTGCCTCATTTCAACGCCATCCCGTCCTTTGTAAAAGGCAGCGACCTGATCTCGACCGACACCGCGTTGATGAAACGCGGGCCACTGGCTGCGCTGGACTGCGCGCCCTTGCCGTTTAAATGCGAGCCGGTCTCGATCTACATGGTCTGGCATCAAAGGTCGGCAAACGATCCTGCTCATCGCTGGGTACGTAACAGGATCGAGTCCACCGCGCGCGCCCTTCAGACCTGAGATAAAAGCCATTTTTGCACCACCTCAACCAGTTCAGGTTGTCGGGGGCGTTTTGGCACGACGATGTGAAAACCGAGATCCTCGACCAATACGTCAGGCAGAGGTTGAACAAGGCGTCCTGACGCCAGTTCGGCCGCGACCAATGGCGCATTGGCCAGCGCTATCCCTTGCCCGGACACAGCCGCGTCAATGGCAAGGCTTGTCTGGCTAAAGTTCATCATTCGTGGCTTGCCGACAACTCCGGCCCGATCAAGGAACAGAGGCCAAAGACCGTGGGTGTCGTTCAAAAGGATTGCGCCTGACAGGTTCTGCGGCGCTTTGACTTGGGTGGCCAACGAAGGGCTACAGACCACAATGAATTCAGTCGAAAACAAAGGCACCGATGATAAGTCGCTGCCAAATGGGGATCGACCCTGTCGCACGGCGATATCGACCCCGTCGCTTTTGAAATCTGCCAACCGCTCGCGCGCGTCGATCTGAACGGCGATATCCGGATACCGCGAGGAAAAGTCCTTTAGCCGTGGCACCAACCATTTCGACGCGAAACTGGGCGTGACCGAAATCGTAACATGTCTGTCGCCGGACAGATCGGTGACCGCCTCTTCGATCAAACGAAAAGCGCGGCGCAGAGGGGCATGAAACCTGCGTCCGGCTTCGGTCAGAGCAAGACCACGTGGCAGGCGATCAAACAGCTTCTCGGCCAATCGCGCTTCTAGTCCGCGCACCTGTTGGGCAACCGCCCCTTGCGTCACGCCCAACTCTTCTGCTGCCAGTCGAAAGTTGAGATGTCGCGCCGAGGCTTCAAACGCGCGTAGGGCATTGAGCGGGGGTAATGCGGTCATATGACCATCCTGTAGATTTTCTACAACATAGAAACAGAAGAACTGATTAGTCAAATGCGCCGACGAGGCGCATTTTCGGGTCATCAACAAACGGAGAGATCACATGACCAAAGTGGCGCTTATCACAGCCGGTGGCAGCGGCATGGGTGCGGATTCTGCCCGGCGGCTGGCTGCAGACGGGTTCAAGGTCGGTATCCTGTCCTCTTCGGGCAAAGGCGAGGCACTGGCGCATGAATTGGGCGGTGTTGGCGTGACCGGTTCAAACCAATCTACAGAAGATCTGCAAAAGCTGGTCGACGCCGCGATGACCCATTGGGGGCGGGTCGACGTTCTGGTCAACTCGGCCGGGCATGGACCCCGCGCATCGGTACTGGAGCTGACGGACGAGGATTGGCACACAGGCATGGACGTCTATTTCATGAACGCCGTTCGCCCAACCCGCCTTGTCACGCCGATCATGCAATCGCAAGGGGGCGGGTCGATCATCAACATCTCGACTTTCGCCGCCTTCGAACCGGACCCGGTCTTCCCTACGTCGGGCGTGTTCCGCGCCGGACTGGCCGCCTTTACCAAGTTGTTTTCCGACCAATACGCCGCCGACAATATCCGCATGAACAATGTCCTGCCCGGCTTTATCGACAGCCTGCCCGAGAAAGAAGAGTTCCGCGCCCGTATCCCGCTGGGCCGCTATGGGCGCAGCTATGATGAGATCGCCTCGGTCGTGGCAATGCTGGCGTCCGAAGGCGGAGGCTACATCACAGGGCAAAACATACGCGTAGACGGTGGCATCACGCGATCCGTCTAGGATCAGAACCGCGCCTTAATCAGATGCGTAAGCGCCGCGCCTGTCTCGAAATAGGCGCGCCGCAGGCCGGTCCAACTTTCCGAGTACTCAGCAACTGCCGGGACAGGCAGCAGACCCGGATCGTTGCGCAACAGGCTTTTGGCCATTTGACGGCCAAAAACGGTACCCGGGCCGATACCACGACCCGAGAACCCATGCGCTGCCAAGGCATTCGGGCCAATCTGCGTGATCTTGGGAATATGGTCTGACGTCATCGCAATGCGACCATGCCAACCTTGGGTCAGGGGCTGGTCAGACAGTTGCGGATAAAGCTCGGCCATCTTTCGTCTGATCCACGCCCTGTGGGCCCCGCTACCTGCATGCCCTAGATCGCCCATCGCCCCGATGATAAAGCGTCCCTCGTGATCCAACCGGAACGAGGTCATGATCAGGCCAGTATCCCAGGCACCCTCGCCTTGGTGCAGAATACTGGCGCGCAGGTTGTCCGAAAGCGGGGCTGTCGCGAACTGAAAATAGTAAACCGGTACATATGCAGGCGCCGTTCCGGGCAAACCCCGGTGATAAGCGTTTGTGGCCTGGATCAATGCTTTGGCCCGAACAGTACCTTCTGCTGTGGTCAACACCCACACATCGCCGTCACGCGACAGCGATTGAACCGGGCTTTGCGTAAAGACCTGCGCCCCCGCCTCAACTGCTGAACGCGCAAGCCCGCGGACATAGTCCAACGGCTGGATCGTCCCCGCACGCGGATCAAAAACCGCACCGTGAAAAGCCGCACTACCGGTGCGCTGGCGGGTTTCGTCGGCTGACAAAAGCTCAATCGGGGCACCGGTCGCACTGAGTTGTGCATGCCGGTTTTTCAGGTCCTTAAGCCCGGCAGGCGAATGCGCGCAGTGCAGGGTACCGTTGCGCACGGGCGAACAGTCGATCCCATGTTGCTGGATCAGGTCAAACACATCGCCCGGCGCAGCCCCCAAAAGGTCGATAAGGCGGTCGCCTGCCGCCTCTCCCAAAAACGCACGAATTTCATCCGGTGGCAGCCACAGACCTGCATTGGCAAAGCCGACATTTCGGCCCGATCCGCCATGCCCGATTTCCTGCGCCTCAAGCAGAGCAACCGATGCGCCGGACTGCGCCGCCGTCAAAGCCGCTGAGCAGCCAGTGTACCCACCACCGATCACAGCCAGATCAACCGTCAGATCACTGGTCAAAAGGCTACTGGCCACGTGCTCCTTACCGGTATTCAGCCAGAGGGACTGGTCATGGTCGCTCACGTCGGGCTCCTTGCGAATAAGCAGATCATCAAGACTGTGTCAGCCGGTTGCAAGTGTGCGTTGATCATCGCGGCCCATGGCAATCAGGAAGGGTTGCGCGTCCTGCCGCGCCTGAAACGCGGGTTTGTCCGCCAAGCCGCGCCAATCCGCCAATACCAGAGACTGTGCCACTGCGCCCCCAAGGGTTGCCCCAGGTCCAGCAACGATAAACAGGTCCGGTGCAAATTCGCGCGCTGCGGTTTGGATGGCGCGGGTGAAGTCATAAGGTTCGGTGACTTGGTGACCTAAAGTGTAGTTCCACAACGCTTGCGTATCCGTCGCTGCAGGCCACCAGATTTTGCCGCGTCCGTCGATCAGAGGGCGCTCGGGCTGGCCAAACAGGTCGGCCCCCAACCGCGCGCGGCCCTCGGCGGCGACCGGGGCTTGCAGCGCCGTGTGAAACGCGGCGTGATTGGCCAGACGCATCGGGAACCGGTCCTGCTGGGCGGGCTGAGACGCCTCGAACGCAGTCAGCCCCGCCTCATCCCCGGCCAGAACCAGCATCCCACCCAAATCAATCGACAGGCCAAGCGTGTGGCCGTCCTGCGCATTGATCCGCGCGACCTCGGCCAGCAACTCCTCCTTCCGAGCAGGGTCGTTTACCCAGTCGTCACCGATGAATGGATAGACCAGTTGCCCGCCGATCAGGTGATCTTGCATCAGCGTGCCCATGGTGTTCACCACCCGAAACCCGTCCTGCGGCGACAACGCCCCGCCCGCAGCAAGCGCGCTGTACCAGCCCATCGAGTTCCCCGTGACCGCAACAACCTCGATATCATCAGCCACGGCCTGCGCATCCGCCAAAGACGCCGCATAGATCAGAGCCGAAGCCACATCCCCGCGCGAATAGGTACTGACCGTGAACCGGTCGGCCCCATCTAACGCAGTCACAGCCTGCTGCCCCGCCTCGGCACGCAGGGCATCGAAACTGTGAAACAGGTCCATCCGCTGCGCGTGGTGACGGTGCAGATAGCCCAGCTCGGGCTTGTTATAGGTGCCTCGACCGGGGCAGATCAGAACAGCGGTACGGGTCATGCGCGGCCTCCGGTTAGGTTTAATGCGGCGGCAACGATCCCGTCTTTTGACGGCAAAGGGGCTGCATAGGCGGGGCCGGTTGCTATGAAACTATCCTTGGCGACAACACGGGCGATTGGGGTGGCGGGACTTTCTTCGACGAAGAAAGTCATCAACGCCTCAGACTGGCTGCCGGTGCGACGACATTCGTCGACGACCAAAACATGCGCGCATGTTTTGGTGGCCGCGCGCAGGGCATCCATCGGCAACGGGGCCAGCCAGCGCAGGTCGATGATCCGCACGTTCAGCCCCGCCGCTTCCAACTCAGGCAGCGCCTGTTTCGACAGGTAATGCCCGTTGCCATAGGTCACGATGGCCAGATCGGTGCCGTCGCCATGCACCCCCACCTCACCCAGCGCGATCCGTCGATCCGGCGCGGGGTAAGTCGTCATCCAGCCCCCATCCTGCGCCTCATGCAGATCACGCATGGGATAGAGCGCGATAGGCTCCAGAAACACCACCACGCGCTGTTCTTCCCGCGCCAGACGGACGCATTCGCGCAGCATCTGCGCCGCGTCCTCGCCGGTTGAAGGGCAGGCGATGATCACTCCGGGAATATCGCGCAGCACGGCCAGCGAGTTGTCATTGTGGAAATGCCCGCCAAACCCTTTCTGATAGCCCAAGCCAGCAATCCGCACGACCATAGGGTTGGTGAATTGGCCGTTCGAAAAAAACGGCAGCGTCGCGGCCTCGCCCCTGATCTGATCCTCGGCATTGTGCAGATAAGCGAGGAACTGGATTTCGGGGATCGGCACAAATCCGTTGTGCCCCATGCCGATTGCCAACCCTAAAATCGACTGCTCGTCCAGCAGCGTGTCGATTACCCGGTCCGGCCCGAACCTCTGTTGCAGCTTTTGCGTGACGCCGTAGACCCCCCCCTTGCGGCCCACATCCTCGCCCATGCAGACGATTTCGCCATGTTCCAGCATCAGATCAGTCAGCGCCCAGTTGATCAGGCGGCTCATGGGCTGAGGGTCATTCATTGCTCGCATATCCCCGCCAAACGCATCTGCGCGCGCCTCGGCGCTGGGTCCGTTGGTAGGTTTGCAGTCGCGTTTGGGCGGGATCAGGCTGGCCATCACCTCGGCAGCGCCGCCCAGATGAGGACGCGTGGCAGCCTCGGCAGCGATCCGATCGGTACGGGCGCAAGTGTCCTGGTATATCTTCAGCGCCTGATCAGGTGACAGTGCCCTGGCCTGATCCAGCAGGCGCACGGAATGCAGCAAGGGATCGTTGGCCTCATCTGCCTCGACCTCGGATTTGGGCATATAGGTGGTGGGCACGTCAGCCCCCGCATGACCGTAAAGGCGCACGGTTTTCAGATGCAGGAAGGCAGGTTTCCGGCGGGTACGCACATAATCGGCGGCCTCTTGCGCGACGGCATAGGTCTCGTAGATATCCAGCCCACTAGCCTGAAAATACGTGATGCCCGGGCGATGCTCCATCGAAGCCTGTATCCAGCCTTTGGGTGTTTTGACCGAGATGCCAATCCCGTTATCCTCACACACAAACAACAAAGGCAGGGGCGTTGATTGCACGCTGGTCCAGCCCGCCGTATTGATCGCCCCCTGCGCGGTCGAGTGGTTGG
Source organism: Ruegeria sp. D3 (assembly GCF_056534465.1). Lineage (NCBI taxonomy): Bacteria > Pseudomonadati > Pseudomonadota > Alphaproteobacteria > Rhodobacterales > Roseobacteraceae > Ruegeria > Ruegeria sp. D3. Next base: position 300,626 of record NZ_JBQFPK010000003.1, on the reverse strand, counting down.
CCGAGGCATCTCCGAAAGAACACATGGCGATGCCATCCTCGGGCAGTTCACGATGCTCGAGGTCATGCCGCCGGGCCGCGCCTAGGGAATAGGCCGCGCCCACCGCCTTGGGCAGATGGCTGGCAATGGTCGAGGTTTGCGGTGGGATGGTCAGCGCCTTGGACCCCAGCACCTTGTGCCGTCCGCCCGAGGTGGGGTCTTCGGAAGAACAGGCAAAACTCAGCAGCATGTCCCAGGCGATCTGCTGGCCCGGCACCTGCTCGGCCCGCGCGATCTGAAAGGCGGCGTCGCGATAGTGCAGAAACGCAATATCCGTGGGGCGCAGCGCATGGGCCACAGCCGCCATCCCCTCATGCCCGGATGAGCCGATGGTATAGAACCCCTGCCCCGCCTTCTGCATTGCGCGGCTGGTGCGATCCAGCGCCCGGCTTAGCACCTGCGAGCGAAACAGAGATACCGCTTCGGGCGCAGTCAGTCCCGACTGAGGAGACGTACCATGGGGGAAATCGCGTTGCGCAACACGGGTCAGGAAATTCTCATGAACGATCTGAGCGCGATCCATTTGCGGGTCCTTTTGGTTCAACCTGGCGGCAACATCAGAAATACAGCGCCCCCTTCTTGCAGGCATTCAGCAGCTTAAGCAAAGGAAATGCCTGTGATGTGTATCGGGCTGGCGCAGCGCAAATGCCAGTGATATTCCGTCCCAAAGGTATGAGGATTTATCATATGATCGCGCCCCGTCGTTTCCTACCCTCAATCCCGTCGCTTCTGGCTTTGGAAGCGGTAGACCGGCTAGGCAGCGCCTCGGCTGCAGCCGAAGAGCTGTCGTTGACCCAAAGCGCGATCAGTCGACAACTCAAGGCGATGGAAGAGCAACTGGGCGTCGATCTGATTCAACGCAACCAGATGCGACTGAACCTGACGCCCGCGGCAAAAGAATATGTTCAGGTCGCCCGGTCCAGCCTGAGTCAGCTTGCTCAGGCGTCTCTGAAGCTGAAGGCCAACCCGACCGGCGGCTCACTCAATCTGTCGATTCTGCCAGCGTTCGGGATGCACTGGCTGGCCCCCCGCCTTCAGGATTTCGCCCGCAAACACCCCGAAGTCACCGTAAACCTGAACACGCGTCTTAGACCGTTTGAGTTCGAAAACGAACACTTCGACGCCGCGATTCACTTTGGCGGACGGACATGGGCCGGTGTGAACTACTTGCCGATCATGCGGGAAGATGTTCTGCCGGTCTGCGCGCCAGATCTGCTTCCGACACAGAACGATAACCCCGACTGGCTTTTGAGTGCACCCTTGTTGCACTTGGAAACACGGCCAGATGCGTGGGAAAGGTGGTTCGCTGTACAAGGCCGGTCCGTTAGCGGTATTTCTGGCATGCTATTTGACCAGTTTTCGACGATGGGTCAGGCGACAATCCACGGGCTGGGGGTCGCGTTGCTGCCGACTTATTTGATCGAACACGACTTGAAAACGGGCAAACTGGTGCTTGCATGGAACGGCCCGAGTGTCAGCCTTGGCGACTTTTTTCTTGTCTGGCCCCAATCCCGAGCGGAATCTGAACCGCTCCGATCGTTTCGAACATGGCTACAGGATCAAATCTCTTTAGCCTGAACCAATACACAAGACTTACCGAGCAAAACTGCCCGGCCCAACGAAAGGAGAAGTTTCTTCAGAAACGTCGACGACGGGCGGGAGTATCCCGTCGGGCTTTATGTGTCCAAGGAACGTGCGATGAGTTCCTTCATGATCTCATTGGTGCCACCATAGATCATTTGAACACGCGCATCGGCGTAGAGGCGCGCGATAGGGTACTCCATCATAAACCCATAGCCTCCGAACAACTGCAGGCATTCATGCATGACTTCGTTCTGCACCTCGGAACCCCAATACTTGGCCATCGATGCCGTCGCTGCGTCCAGCGTTCCAGCTTCAAGCCGAGCGATACAGTCATTCACAAAGCTGCGCAGAACCTCGGCCTTGGTTTTGCACTCGGCCAGTTTGAATCGTGTGTTCTGGAAATCCATAACCCGCTGACCGAAGGCTTTGCGTTCTTGCGTGTAACGCACCGTCTCGGCAATCGCGAAGTCGATCGCGCCAAGTGCGATGATCGCAATCGTCATACGCTCCCACGGCAACTGCTTCATCATTTGATAAAAGCCCTGCCCTTCTTCCGGGCCGATCAGGTTGGTCATCGGCACCTTTACGTCCTCGAAGAACAGTTCGGCCGTGTCGTTGCCCTTCATCCCCAACTTCTTGAGGTTGCGCCCCTTCCGGAACCCCTCCGCGCCTCCGGTCTCGACCGCCACCAACGAAACACCTTTCGAGCCCAGCGATTTGTCCGTTTTTGCTGCGACAAGGATAAGATCAGCCGACTGACCGTTAGTAATAAAGATTTTCGAGCCGTTAATGCGGTATGAATTGCCATCTTTCTCGGCAGTTGTCCGAATGCCTTGAACATCGGAACCAGTTCCCGGCTCAGTCATCGCCAACGCGCCGACCATTTCGCCCGAAGCCAGCTTGGGAAGCCATTTTTGCTTTTGCTCTTCGCTGCCATAAGCGGTGATGTAATGGGTCACAATCGATTGGATCGGGTAACCCCATCCACAATCTCCGTGCGACGCCTGCGCGTACATCGTAACCGCATCGAAACCAAGACCGCCCCCGACACCGCCATGTTCCTCAGAAATCGACCCGGCCATAAGACCCATTTCCCCAGCCTTGTGCCAGAACGCTCGATCAACTTGCCCCTGATCGTTCCAGCGTTCGGCGTTGGGGACCAATTCATCCTGCATGAAACGGTCCGCCATCTCTGCGAACATCCGATGCTCTTCGGTTACCCAATTGGCGGCATTCGTAAACAAAGACATTTCGTGTCCCCTCAAGTCAGTTTCCTTGAAGGTAACCCCCGCGATCCGGCAATCCAATGCGCCAGGAGCTTTGCTACGCAACGTCTTTTAAACGTAACGCCTCAGACGGGCAGCGCATTCGCCAATAACACCCGCGCTGCTTCCTTGGCGTCGCGCGCAGGATCACAGCTTTTAAGCAGAACAGCAGTGACAATCGCGCCTTCTTTCAACAGCAGAATCTGACATCCCAGCTTTTTAGGCTCGCGGGCGCCTGCGTCGCGGGCCAAATCAGTGAAATATTCGAGCAGCAGACGTTTGTGCTCGGCTGCTTCCAGATGGATGGGGTGGTCTTTGTCCTGATATTCGGCCCCGGCTTTGATGAACATGCATCCGCGATAGCCGTCCTCTTCAAACCACTCTCCCAAGGCATCGAAACTGGCCAGCAGTTTTTGCGCGGGCGTGTCGGCAAGCGCGTCGATCCGGCCATAGAACCAGTTGCGGAAATTCTCATCCCGCAAGCGCAAGGCGGCAACGATCAATTCCTCTTTGGTTCGGAAATGCTTGTACATCGAGGTCTTCGACACACCTGTCTCTGCCACCAGTTTGTCCATACCGGTGGCGTGAAAGCCATCCCGGTAAAAAACCTGCAGAGCATTGCGGACCAGCTTGTCGCGTTTGTTCGGGCGCATGATTCGGCTCCTGAGTGTACTGATCAGTACATAATCATGGTTTCATTTCGCGACAAGATTGCCGGGAACTCAACCCCTGAAGCCTTAAAATTATAGCTCTTTAGAGGTCATTCAAAAATTTTCTCAAATTGAGACTTGCAAAAGTTTACCGATCAGTACACATTGATCTCAAGATGTACCGATCAGTAAACCTTGGAGCTAGACGATGAAACGCCGCAACAGCCCATTTTCCCCTCAGTATGTCCCCTTCCTGTTGACCCTTGCGCTGCTTGCCGCCGCACTGACCTGAAAGACCAAGATATGAGCCGACCCCCTCTGCCACCCTTCACCCTTGAGACCGCCACACAAAAAGTCCGTATGGCGGAAAACGGCTGGAACAGCCGCGACCCCGATCTTGTGACACCCGCCTATACCGAGGACAGCCAATGGCGGAACCGCGCCGAATTCTTGTCGGGCCACGAAGACATCCACGCCTTCCTGACCCGCAAATGGAACAAAGAGCTCGACTACCGGCTGATAAAGGAACTGTGGGCATTTACGGAAAACCGAATTGCCGTACGCTATGCCTATGAATGGCATGACGATAGTGGTCAGTGGTTCCGGTCCTATGGCAACGAGAACTGGGAATTTGCCGAGGATGGCCGGATGGCCAAACGCCACGCCTCGCTGAATGACCTGCCGATTAACGAAGAAGATCGTCTGTTTCACTGGCCCCAAGGCCCCAGACCCGAAGACCACCCCGGCCTGTCTGATCTGGGTCTCTAGAAAGGATCACCCATGCCCCGCGCCTTTTCTGAACTGACCTTTACTCCCGCCGTCCGCGCCCATCAGGAAAGAATGGGATCGGCCAAGACCTATGCCAAATTCATAGAAGGCGGGCCACAACAGGGGCATCAGATCGGCCCTGCGGAAAAAGCGTTTATCGAGGCGCGGGACGGGTTTTACCAATCTACTGTGTCCGAGACCGGTTGGCCCTATGTGCAATATCGCGGCGGGCCAATCGGGTTTCTAAGGGTGCTTGGGCCGACAACCATCGGATACGCCGATTTCTCGGGCAACAAACAGTATATCTCTCGCGGAAATTTGGACGGAAACGACCGGATTGCCATGATCCTGATGGATTACGCCAACCAACGGCGGTTGAAAATACTGGGTCGGGTCGAGTTTACCGAAGGCGAAGCCGCCGCCGCCAGCCTCTATCCCGACGGGGCGGAAACGCCCGCGGAACGCGCCGCGATCATCCGGGTCGAGGGGCTGGACTGGAACTGCCCCCGCCATATCACACCTCGCTTTACCGAGGCCGAGCTGCGCCCCCATCTGAACACGCTTGGTCAGCAATTGGCGCAACTTCTGGCCGAGAACGAAAAATTAAAACAGGAACTGGCAAAACTGGGCTGAACCGAATTGCGATCCGCCTTCAGATTGGAAACAGGGATTACCATCATGCTGCGTTCGACACTGAACCTCGCCAGTTTCTGCCTTTTTGGCATGTTGATGTGTGTGGCCATTCTGATGCTGGGGTTTTTCGCGTCTCCAGAAGCTGTCCGCAGCGCGCCGCCCGCCCAATACAACTCGCTTTTGCTCGAGGTTTTTTCAGATCCCTGACCCCAAACGCATGGCAGCTATGCGCTGAAAACCCACGCAACCCCTTGACCTTCCCGTGACTGGAACCCCCATTTAAAGGAACGAAAATCTACACGGGATGAGTCGGATGACAGCCGTACACGAAACCAGGCTGAACATAACCGGAATGGGATGCGCATCATGCGTGGGACGTGTCGAAACGGCCCTGCGCGCCGTGGATAGTGTGACCGATGCTTCGGTGAATTTCGCAACCAAAGTGGCGCAGGTTACCCACGACGGCCCGATCACCCGGCTAACCGATGCGCTTGACGCCGCCGGATATCCCGCCGCAACAGCCACAGCATCGCTGAAAATCGAGGGGATGAGCTGCGCCTCGTGCGTGGAACGGATCGAGCGTATCTTACAGGCCGACTCGGCCGTGATCAGCGCCCAAGTCAACCTCGCTACCGAAGGCGCAACAATTCAGTACGTTGAGGGGGCCAGCGATCCCTTAGCATTTGCCAGGCTATGCGCTGACGCGGGTTATCCAGCGCATGTCGCGCAGGTGGATGAGGGCGCGACGGATAAGGCGCAAGAAGCCACAGCACTGACGCGCACGACCCTCATAGCTGCGGTACTGGCTCTGCCCGTCTTTGTCCTTGAAATGGGTGGGCACATGGTCCCGGCCTTCCATCACTGGGTGCATCAGACCATTGGGATGCAGACCAGCTATTTGATTCAGTTCGCGCTGACCACGGCTTTGCTGGCTGGACCGGGAAGAGTGTTTTACGCAAAGGGTGTGCCATCCCTGTTACGCCGCGCACCGGATATGAATGCGCTGGTCGCGATGGGCACGGGTGCGGCTTACTTGTATTCGATTGTCGCCACATTCGCACCGGGTCTCCTGCCGCAAGGCAGCGCGAATGTGTATTTCGAGGCCGCCTCGGTCATCGTTGTCCTTATTCTTCTGGGGCGCGCGATGGAGGCGCGGGCCAAGGGCCGCACCGGCGCTGCGATCCGCAAATTGGTGGGCCTGCAACCAAAGACGGCTCGGGTTGAACAAGGTGGTGCCACTGTAGATCGTCCCATTGCCCAGATCGTGGTGGGTGACATTCTGCAAATCCGTCCCGGTGAACGCGTAGCAGTGGATGCCGTGGTGCTGGAGGGTACGTCATACATTGACGAAAGCATGATCAGTGGCGAACCCATTCCGGTCGGCAAAGCACCAGACGACCCGGTTGTGGGTGGCACGGTGAATGGCACCGGCGCGTTGCGCGTCCGTGCAACGCGGGTTGGGGCCGACACGGTCCTGGCGCAGGTCATTCGCATGGTCGAACAGGCGCAGGGGGCCAAGCTGCCAATTCAAGGGTTGGTCGATAAGATCACTGCTTGGTTCGTTCCAACCGTGCTGGTCATTGCGCTGCTGACCATTGCGGTCTGGCTGATCTTTGCGCCCGCGCCGGCGCTGCCAATGGCGCTGGTCACCGGTGTTTCGGTCCTTATCATTGCATGCCCTTGCGCGATGGGTCTGGCGACGCCGACCTCGATCATGGTTGGCACCGGGCGCGCGGCTGAGTTGGGTGTTTTGTTCCGCAAGGGCGACGCGCTGCAACAGTTGCAGCAGGCAAAGGTGGTCGCGTTGGACAAGACTGGCACTCTGACACTGGGTCGGCCCGAATTGGAAAGCGTGACCACCGCCAACGGATTCGACCGAGATGACGTTCTGCGACTGGCCGCTTCGGTCGAAGCGCGGTCCGAGCACCCGATTGCCACCGCGATCACACGCGCCGGACCTGCGGATCTGCTGCAGCCGGTCGAATTTGAGTCTCTGACCGGATTGGGCGTGCGGGCCATAGTTGACGGGCGCGAGGTGTTGATCGGGTCGCCTCGATTTATGGATCAGGGCAGCGTGGACCTGTCTGAGCTGACACCCGAGGCAGATCAACGCGCCGCCGCAGGGGCCACGCCTTTGTTCGTTGCCGTGGACGGTCGGGCTGCTGCTTTGCTGACGGTTTCCGATCCGATCAAGCCGGGGACGGCCGAGGCTTTGGACCGGTTGCACGCGATGGGCCTGACTCTAGCCATGGTCACAGGAGACAACGCACATACAGCGCAAGCGTTGGCCGACAAGCTGGGCATAGATCATGTCACCGCCGAGGTTCTGCCCGACGGCAAACTAAAGGCGATCAACGCACTGCGCGACCGGTTCGGTGCGCTGGCCTTTGTGGGTGACGGTATCAACGATGCGCCTGCGCTTGCCTCTGCTGATACTGGAATTGCCATCGGCACGGGCACGGATGTGGCGATCGAAACGGCCGATGTTGTGCTGATGTCCGGAGATCTGCGCGGCGTCGCCAATGCGGTCGAGATCAGCCGCCGGACAATGCGCAACATCCGCCAGAACCTGGGTTGGGCATTCGGGTATAACGCAGTGTTGATTCCGGTCGCGGCGGGTGTTTTGTTCCCCTTCGGCGGACCGTTGCTGTCCCCAGCTTTGGCGGCAGGGGCGATGGCCTTGTCCAGCGTCTTTGTCGTGACCAACGCCCTGCGCATGCGACGGGTGCGGGCCACGCTGCCCGAGCGGCAGGCAGAACACCAACCTCAGACGGTGACCTCATGAATATCGGAGATGTTTCGGCCCGGACGGGCCTGCCCGCCAAGACGATCCGCTACTACGAAGACATCGGGCTGGTTAAACCACTGAGGGACAACAACGGATACCGTGTGTTTCGCAGCCAGGACGTGCACAAGCTGAACTTTCTGGGCCGCGCCCGCGCCTTGGGATTCACCATCGAAGATTGCCGGACCCTGATGGCTTTGTACGAAGACGAGACCCGCGCCAGCGCTGATGTGAAAAAAGTCGCGCGCGCGCATCTGGCGCAGATCGAGGCCAAAATCGCCGACCTGAACGCGATGCGGGATACGCTTGGTCATCTGGTGGACGCCTGCGCAGGCGATGACCGTCCAGACTGTCCAATCCTTCAAGATTTGGGTGGGAACCCTTAGCACAGGGTTGCCCTTTCCTCGCAGCTTTGATTTGTCTCTGCTGAACATTCCGGACTGCTGCGCTAGGTGGTTGTCGGACAGCAGAGAGGATCTCCACATGGCAAAAGTCGCGTTTCTGGGTTTGGGTGTAATGGGCTATCCGATGGCCGGTCACCTACAGGCTGCAGGCCACGATGTCACCGTCTACAACCGCACCACAGCCAAGGCCCAGGCTTGGGTGGCCCAACATGGTGGATCAATGGGGACGACGCCGCGCGAAGCCGCTGAGGGCGCGGAATTTGTCATGGCTTGCGTGGGCAATGACGATGACCTGCGCATGGTCTGCACCGGAGAGAACGGCGCGTTTCACGGCATGTCCGAGGGGGCGATTTTTGTCGATCACACAACCGTATCCGCCAAGGCGACGCGTGAGCTCTACGACGCAGGCAAAGCCACAGGTATCGCGTTTGTGGACGCTCCGATCTCGGGCGGTCAGGCTGGGGCCGAGAATGGGGTCCTGTCGATCATGTGTGGTGCGGATCAAGCGGCCTATGATGCAGCAGAACCGGTGATGCAGGTGTATTCCAAAATCTGTCGCCGAATCGGCGAAAGTGGCGCAGGTCAGATGACCAAGATGTGCAACCAAATCGCCATCGCCGGTTTGGTGCAGGGTTTGAGCGAAGCGCTGCATTTCGCTGAAAAGGCAGGACTGGACGGGCGCTCGGTCGTTGAAGTGATAAGCCAGGGGGCGGCCGGCAGCTGGCAGATGGCCAATCGTTACGAGACGATGCTGGACGACCATTTCGACCATGGTTTTGCTGTCGACTGGATGCGCAAGGATCTGGGGATTTGTCTGGATACGGCGGATGACACAGGGGCATCTTTGCCGGTGACGGCTTTGGTCGATCAGTTCTACAAGGATGTGCAGAAGCTGGGCGGCGGGCGGTGGGATACGTCCTCGTTGATCAAGCGGTTGCGCGCTTTGGGGTAATGGGTCAGGGGGCTGTCTGCCCCCCATCGCGCCGGGGCGCGATTCCCCCCGAAGATATTTTTAGCCAGATGAAGAGGATCCCGTTTGCAAACGGGGCAGGTTTGGGAATGGAAAACATGACGCAGTTCTGGGCCGATGCATTGCGCCAGCATTGGGGTCTGGAGGCCAAACTGACGCGACTGGATGGCGAGTATGACCTGAATTTCATGGTCCATGCCAACAGTGGTCAGGATTATGTGTTGAAGGTCATGCGCGCAGGCTGCGCGGCCGAATTCGTCGACTTGCAGGTCAAGGCGCTGGAGCATATCGCGGCTGAGGCGCCGGGGCTGCCGTTTCCCAAGGTTTTCCCTGATCTGACGGGCCGTCTGCTGCCCGAGATTGCGGATCAGGACGGACAGCCCCGGTTGGTCTGGCTGCTGGAGCGTCTGCCTGGCGAGTGCTATGCCAAGGCCGCGCCGAAATCCGAGGCATTGATCTTGAAGCTGGGCCGTGCGTTGGGGGCGACTGACCGTGCGCTGGAAGGGTTCTCGCATGACGGTTTGCAACGCGATGGTTTCAAGTGGGACATGATGCAGGCGGGTTGGGTTGCGGATCAGCTTGAGGCGATCTCTGATCCGGCGCGGCGCGCTTTGCTGGCCGAGGTTTGTGCCGGGTTTGATACGATCAAGGCGTCTTTGACGGAATGGCCCAAACAAGCCATCCACAATGACGCCAATGACTATAACGTTCTGGTCGAGGGTGAGATGGGCCAGCGGCAGAGCGTCTCGGGCTTGATTGATCTGGGGGATATGTGCGCGGCACCCCGCATCTGCGATCTGGCGATTGCCGGGGCTTATATCGTGTTGGACCATCCTCAGCCCGAACGCGCGCTGACCGCCTTGGTGCAGGGCTATCACGCCGCGAACCGCTTGCGCGCGGATGAGGTTGATCTGATCTGGCCGCTGTTGCGGATGCGGCTGGCGGTGTCGTTGGTGAACTCGACTCTGATGGCCGTCGACAACCCGGATGATCCGTATGTGACCATCAGCCAGGCCCCGGCCTGGCGGTTTCTTGAGAACGCTTCAGTCAATGGCGGGTTAATGGCGGCGCGGCTGCGCGTGGCCTGCGGGCTGCCTGTGACAGATGGGGCCGAGCGCGTCCTCGACTATCTGGCCGCGCATCGCGGACAGTTCGCACCGATGTTTGGACAAGATCTGGCTGATCTTCCGATGGGGTCGCTGTCGGTGGAAAACTGTGTCTGGCCGCAGAACCCGTTTCATATGCCACTGGCCGAGGCCGCCTGCGTGGGCGAGGAATATGGCGAGGGCCTGTGGCTGGGCTATTACAATGAGCCGCGCCTGATCTATGCCGAGCCGGGGTTCCGTAAGGGGCCGTGGAAAGCCTCGGACCGTCGCACGGTGCACTTGGCGGTGGATGTGTTCGCCCAGGCGGGCACCGTGTTGCACGCGCCGATGAGCGGACGGGTTGAGGCGGTGGAAAACCGCGACGCCCATCTGGACTATGGCGGCGTGGTGATCCTGCATCACGAAACGCCCGAGGGGGACGCGTTCTATACGCTCTATGGTCATCTGGACCCTGAGGTGTGCGATCGGCTGAAACCCGGTGATCCGGTGGCGCAGGGCGCGGCGTTCGCGCGATTGGGGGACGCCACACAGAACGGCGGCTGGGCCCCGCATGTGCATTTCCAGCTGGCGATGACCACGGACGGGATGCAGAACGACTGGCCCGGCGTTGGTGACCCCGATGAGATGGAGCTGTGGCACGCGGTTTGCCCCAACCCGGCGGCCTTGCTGAACCTACCTGATGACAAGGTGTTCTATCAACCGACCGACAAGCAGGCGATCCTGCAGGGGCGGCACGACCATTTTGGCGGCAACCTCAGTCTGACCTATGACGACCCGGTCATGCTGGTGCGCGGGTGGAAACACCACCTGTTCGATGAATGGGGTCGCCCCTATCTGGACGCCTATAATAACGTCCCCCATGTGGGCCACGCGCATCCGCGCATTCAGGCGGTGGCGGCGGATCAGCTGAGGCGCATGAACTCGAACACGCGCTATCTGCACCCGGCGCAGACCGCTTTTGCCGATAAGGTACTCTCGAAACTGCCCCACCACCTTGAGGTTTGTTTCTTCGTCAACTCCGGCACCGAGGCGAACGAGCTGGCCCTGCGGCTTGCCCGCGCCCATACCGGGGCCAAGGGGTTCGTGACGCCCGATCACGGCTATCACGGCAATACGAATGCGGCAGTCGCGATCTCGGCCTATAAGTTCAATAAACCCGGCGGCGTGGGTCAGGCGGCTTGGGTCGAACTGGTTGAAGTGGCTGACGACTATCGCGGATCATTCAAGCGCGATGATCCCGACCGCGCTACAAAATTCTCGGATCTTGTGGACCCGGCGATTGCCGCATTGCAGGACAAGGGCCACGGCATCGCCGGTTTCATCGCCGAGACCTTCCCCTCGGTCGGCGGGCAGATTATCCCGCCCAAAGGCTATCTGCCTGCGGTCTATGAAAAAATCCGCGCCGCAGGAGGAGTCTGTATCGCTGATGAGGTGCAGACTGGGCTGGGACGTCTGGGTGAGTATTATTTCGGTTTTGAGCATCAGGGCGCCCTGCCTGATATCCTGGTCATGGGCAAACCCATCGGCAACGGGCACCCTCTGGGCGTGTTGGTCACCACCAAAGAAATCGCCCAAAGCTTTGACAATGGGATCGAGTTCTTCTCGACCTTCGGCGGATCAACCTTGTCTTGCCGGATCGGGAAAGAGGTGCTGGACATCGTCGATGACGAGGGGCTGCAGGACAATGCCCGCGTGATGGGCGCGCGGCTGATGGACGGGTTGCGCGGGATAGAGGCCGATTTCGGCTGCGTTGGCGACGTGCGGGGCATGGGTCTGTTTCTGGGGGTCGAGTTGATCAACCCGGGCGGCTCTGAGGGCACCGAGATTTGCAAATACGTCAAGAACCGGATGCGCGATCATCGCATTCTGATCGGCAGCGAAGGGCCAAAGGACAACATCCTGAAAATCCGCCCGCCCCTGACGATCGAGGCGGATGATGTCGACATGATCCTGTGGGCGCTGCGTGATGTGCTGACCGAGGTCGGTGATTATGCCCCTGCCCCCGCCTGCGATCACCACCATGCCGGTTGCGGGTGTTGCTGAATGAACAAACCCCCGGCCTAACTGGGACGGGGGTCTGAGCCTGACCAAGCTGTTAATGCAACACGGCAGAGGGGGTTACGTGGCCGGTCGAAGGAAGCGGGGCCGCGACTGACATGCGACGCAATGCCAGCGCCAATTCCTCGGACAAGGCAGCAAGGGCGGGCGCGAAATCCGGACGGACGATAAGCGCCGCCAACATCATTGTGTCTTCGCGCGCACCTTCCGAGGCTGCGGCGATCATCTGCGCGAAACAGTTCTCATCCGCGCCCAGACAGGAACACCCCAGTCCGTGGCGGATCAACGGTCGTCTGCCATGATGAGCACAGAGTGAACACAAGCGATCCATAACACTCGTCGCAACGCTGTCCTGATCGGATTCTTGCGCCAAACCATCTGCGCGCGCCAACGCTGCATCGCTCCACTGCCGCAAGTACAGAACCGCGCTGGCTTCAATAGGGCTAAGGTCTGTCAGTCGGCCAACGGTAGCCCCGCCGCGAACAAAACGCGCGCTCATTTCGTCAGGATCAGTTTGCCAGCGCGGGTGATGCGCAGGGTGTAAAGCTGATCACCCAGCTCAATATGAGCCAGATTTCCGCCTTTCGTCAGTTCTTCGGCTCTATGTGCCGGCAGCATGGATACGGGGTAGGATTGCGTGGGGTTCGGGTTCTGCACATTCATCAGGTCAACTCCAGAGGGTCACGGGCGAAAGGCCGATTTCTGTTCGCGTTTTCAGTGGCTGGCTGACCCGAATCCGGGTTGGCTTGGTGTCTTGATCTTTAATCTGATAATTTTACTCAGGTATGTCAAGCGTCAATATCATACCTCATTCATCCGCGTGGAATTGCGCTGCTTTGGCGATCGGGCTAAGCCTGATGCGACAATTCAAACGCCCGAGGTTTTCCATGACTGCAACGCTCATGTTCGATCTGGACGGAACGCTGATCGACAGTTTGCCTGATATCGCGGCCGCCGCGAACCGCATGCTGCAGGACGAGGGACGCCCCCATCTTCCACAAAAGACAATCCAGCAATTCGTTGGGAATGGCCTTCCCAAATTGGTCGAACGTGTCATCAGGCATTGCGACATGCCACTTGATCGCCATGCAGAACTGACTGAGCGTACACTTGCACATTATTCCGCCGCATCCAGCGCGCTGACCGTACCCTATCCCGGTGTTTCCGAGGCGCTACAGCAGCTGCGCGATATGGGATGCGTGTTGGGCATTTGCACCAACAAGCCCGAGGCCCCCGCCCGCGATATTCTGCGGGATTTGGGCCTCGCTCATCATTTCGATACCGTCTTTGGCGGTGATACTCTGAACACACGCAAGCCCGACCCCGCGCATCTTCACGCCAGTTTCGCCGCCGTCACCCCGACCGGTCCGCGCCTGTTTATTGGCGACAGCGAAGTCGACGCCGAAACCGCGCAACGTGCGCAGGTTCCGTTTCTGCTGTTCACCGAAGGGTATCGGAAGTCACCTGTATCCGAAATCCCTCATGCACTTAACTACGACCACAACGAAAAGCTGCCCTCGTTGGTCCAGCAAGCGATATCGAAACTGGAAGAAACGGCCTGATCCAAGGAACTGAGGGGCCGGCCGAGGGGGTAAGAAGCCAGCCCCTCAAAGGGGGAAATGTCCTTGGTAAAACCTTGGATGATTTACAATTAAGGTATTTCGTATTTGCAAGATATTGGGGGTTTCCCGTAGAGGCAGGAAAACCTCCAACCGTCATTCGAATTCAATCGCCCTTTTTGCAGCCCTGAAACAACTAAGGCGAAGTGGTTCCCCACCCCGCCTTAACGCTTTGCAACGGATTGTCTGGATCAGATCGCCAAATATTCCTCACGCAGTTGCGTATTCTCCAGCACTTCGCTGGCAGTGCCGTCAAACACGATACTACCTGTATCCAGGATGATTGCGCGGTCGGCCAATTCCAATGCACGCACGGCGTTTTGTTCAACGATGATCGTCGTCATGCCCTGTTGCTTTACGTGGATCAGAGTCTTTTCGATCTCATCCACGATCACCGGGGCCAATCCTTCGTAGGGCTCGTCCAACAGCAAAACCTTGATGTCGCGTGCCAATGCGCGCGCTATGGCCAGCATTTGCTGCTCACCACCTGACAGGGTCACGCCTTCTTGCTTGCGGCGCTCGCCAAGACGGGGGAACAACTCGTAGATACGTTCAAGCGACCAGCCAATTGGTGGCGCAATCTGAGCAAGTTGCAGGTTTTCCTCGACCGTCAAGCCAGGGATGATCCGGCGATCCTCGGGGACAAGACCAAGACCGGCCGCTGCGGCCTCGTAGCTTGTTTTGTTGTGCAGAGGCTGGTGGTCCAGCCAGATCTCGCCATGGCGCACTTCGGGGTCACCAAGACGCGCGATCGAGCGTAGGGTCGAGGTCTTACCAGCCCCGTTCCGGCCGAGCAGAGCCAGAATCTCGCCCTCGTGCACGTTGAAGCTGACACCTTGAACGATGTAGCTTTCGCCGTAGTACGAATGCATATCCCACACCGAAAGAAAGGCCGGCGCAGTTGTGGCCATATTGGCGTTTTTCGAAAAGTCCGGTTTCTGATTCATAGCTTTTCCTTACGCTGCCTCGCCCAGATAGGCTTCGCGAACCTTGGGGTTACCGCGAATGTTCTCTGGCACGTCTTCCACTAAGGGTGTGCCCTGTGCCAGCACGGTAATCCGTTCGGCAAGGCTGAAGACCACATGCATATCGTGTTCAATGATCGCGATGGTGATGTCGCGTTCATCCTTGATTTGTTTCAGCAGGTCGATCGTATTGTTGGTATCGGCCCGCGCCATTCCGGCTGTCGGTTCATCCAGCAGCAACAGACGCGGGTTCTGGCTAAGGCACATGCCGATCTCAAGCCGACGCTTGTCACCACGCGACAAGGAAGCGGCGTGCATTTCGCGCTTGTCGGCCATGTTCATCTCGACCAGCATCGCTTCGGCCTGTTCGACGATGTCCTTTTCATTGGCAATCGTCTCATAGGCGTGCATCCGAAACGCCCCGTCTCGCATGGCGAAAATCGGGATTAACATGTTCTCCATCACCGTCAACTCACCGAATATCTCGGGAGTCTGGAACACACGGCTGATGCCCATCTGGTTGATCTGAAACGGCTCGAGCCCTAGCACCGAATTGTTGTCAAACAGGACCGACCCGGTATCCGGCATCAGTTTACCCACAAGACAGTTCAGCAGGGTCGACTTGCCGGCGCCATTGGGGCCGATGATGGCATGAACCGAATTTTCCTCGACGTTCAGGTTCACGTCCGTCAGCGCCTTAAGGCCACCGAAGCGTTTACTGACGTCTTTCACACGTAGAATTGCCATAGTCGCCTCCTTTATTCCGCTGGCTCGGTTTTGCCCGAAGGCGCATCATCCGCGCCGGATTTCCGACGTTTGAACCAGTTCGATACCCGCTGTCCGCCTTCGACAAGGCCGCCAGGCAGATAAATCACCACCAACATGAACAGGATACCCAATGTCAGGTGCCACCCTTTGCCGATGAACGGGTGTATGATGAACACCACCGCGTCCTCCAACCCGTCGGGCAGGAAGGCAAACCAGCTGTGCAAGACGTTATCGTTGATTTTCGAGAAGATGTTCTCGAAATACTTGATGAAGCCCGCGCCCAGAACCGGACCGATCAGCGTTCCGGTACCGCCAAGGATGGTCATCAGAACCACCTCGCCCGAGGCCGTCCACTGCATCCGCTCGGCCCCGGCCAGCGGATCCATCGCGGCCATCAGGCCACCAGCCAGACCGGCATACATGCCAGAGATCACAAAGGCCGCCAGCGTATAGGGTTTCGAGTTCAGCCCGGTGTAGTTCATCCGCTGCTGGTTCGACTTCACCGCCCGCAGCATCATCCCGAAAGGCGACCGGAAGATGCGGATCGCCAGATAAAACACGACCATCATGACAACCGCACACAGGTAGTAGCCTGCGTTGAAGTCAAAGCTCCACGCGCCAATGTCCAGCGTGTAGGTCGCGCGCATGGGTAATCCGAAAAGGTGCGGCAGGTCGGGCGCATTGGCCCCCTGCAGAATCTGCGGGTCATCTGCATAGACCTGAAGGCCAGTCTCCCCGTTGGTCAGGTTGAATTTGGGGTTCGACAGCACCGAATAGGCCAGCGCAAAGCTCATCTGTGCGAAGGCCAGCGTCAGAATCGAGAAATAAATCCCCGACCGCCGCAAGCTGACATAACCGATCAGCAACGAGAACAACCCAGCGATCACCACGCTCAGCGCGATGGCGGGGATGACGTTATAGCTGAGCAGCTTGAACATCCAAACGGCCGAATACGATCCCACGCCCAGAAAGGCCGCATGGCCGAAGGACAGGTATCCGGTCAGGCCAAACAGGATGTTGAACCCGATGGCGAAGATGCCAAAGATCACGAACCGCTGCATCAGGTCGGGGTAGCCCGCGTTGAACTGCGCCATGGCGCTGTCCGCCGGGAACGGGTTCAGGATGAAGGGGGCCAGCAGCGTCAGAATCCCAACGATGATCAGCAGCCCGGTGTCTTTCTTGTTCAGTCCAAACATGGATTAGTCCTCCATCACGCCTTTGCGCCCCATCAGCCCGCGTGGCCGCAGCAGCAGCACGATGATGGCGACAAGGTAGATGATGATCTGGTTGATGCCCGGAATCGTGGTCGTGGCCCAAGTGGTCGAGGCAAAGCTCTCGAGGACCCCCAGCAAGAACCCCGCCAACACGGCACCAGGCAGCGATCCCATGCCACCTACAACAACCACAACAAAGCTAAGGACCAAGAAGTCCATCCCCATGTGGTAGTTCGGCGGATTGAGCGGCCCGTACATCACCCCGGCCAGTCCTGCCACCGCAGCAGCGATCCCGAACATGATGGTAAATCGGCGGTCGATGTTAATGCCCAACAAACCCACGGTTTCCCGGTCGGCCATACCTGCGCGAACAACCATGCCGAAGGTGGTGAATTGCAGGAATGAGAAGACTGCACCGATAATGGCAACCGCAAAGCCGAAATAGACCAGACGCCAGATCGGATAAATGATTGCGTTCGGATCGAACCCGATCATGGTGCCCAAATCGATAGAGCCATTAAGCGCTTCGGGCGGCGGGGTCTGGATCGGGTTAGCCCCGAAGAAATACTTGACGACCTCTTGCAGTACGATAGCCAGACCAAATGTCACAAGGATCTGATCCGCATGGGGGCGTTTGTAGAAATGCTTGATCAGCCCGCGCTCCATCACGTAGCCGACCAACAGCATGATCGGGATCGCGAACAAGATCGCCAGAGGCACCGACCAGTCGATGATTGACGCACCGACCTCGGGACCGAACCATGCCTCGACATAAGGTGTCTCGACCTTCAGCGGATTACCCAGAAAGTCCGTCTGGGTTTCGTCGATGGTCTGGAAGCTGAGGCTAAACAGCTTTTGAAGGGTAACAGCACAAAAAGCGCCGATCATGAACAGCGCCCCGTGGGCAAAGTTCACAACACCCAGCGTGCCAAAGATCAACGTCAGCCCTAACGCGATAAGCGCATATGCCGATCCCTTATCGAGCCCGTTTAGGATTTGAAGAAGTATGGCGTCCATTGTCCCCCCCTTTTATTGCCTTCAAGGCAGGCTCCCCTGCGTCAGCAGGAGAGCCCAGTTTCAGGTACAAGAATTTTCGTCGAAAATTCTGAGGCGCGGATTATGCGCCCGAGTTACAGGAACCCAGGTCACCGCCGGCGAACATCGGATGATCAGGTGCATAGGTCACCTGCTCGACCGGGGTCACTTCGACGATTTCCAGCGTGTCATAGGCGTTGGTCGGGTTTTCGTTGCCACGCACGACCAGCACATCTTTGAAGCACTGGTGATCTTCGGCGCGGTACAGCGTCTTACCGTTGCCCAGACCGTCGAACTCGAACCCTTCCAGCGCTTCGACAACGCCACAGGGGTTGAACGTACCCGCACGCTCGACCGCATCGGCATATAGCAGAACCTGCGCATAGCAGGTCTGGGCCGAGTTGGATGGCGGCTTGCCGTACTTTTCACCGAAGGATTTCACGAAGGCCTTGGTGCCCTCATCCTGCAGCTGCCAGTTCCAGTTCATCGAACCCAGCACGCCTTTGATGTTCTCGCCCGCACCAGCGGCCATCAGTTCGGAATACAGCGGCACGACAATCTTGAAGTCCTTGCCGTTGGCCACCTTGTCCAGCAAGCCGAACTGAATCGCGTTGGTCAGCGAGTTCACCATGTTGCCGCCATAGTGGTTTAGAACCAGAACATCCGCGCCCGAGTTCAGAACCGGAGCGATGTAGGACGAAAAGTCCGTTGACGCGAGTGGTGTTTTGACTGTGTTGACCGTTTCCCATCCCAAGGCTTCGGTCGAAGCAACAATCGACTCTTCCTGGGTCCAGCCCCAGTTGTAGTCAGCTGTCAGGTGATAAGCGCGGCGTTCCTTGCCCATCTCAGCCGCCAGCACCGGCGCCAGCGCGGCACCCGACATATAGGCGTTGAAGAAGTGGCGGAAACCGTTGGCTTTCTTGTCTTTACCGGTGGTGTCATTGGCATGGGTAAGACCCGCCATAAAGATCACGCCCGCCTCTTGGCACAGACCCTGAACCGCAACGGCCACGCCCGAGGACGATCCGCCGTTGATCATCACGGCCCCGTCTTTTTCGATCATCGACTTGGCCGAAGCGCGGGCTGCATCCGATTTGGTTTGTGTATCACCGGTTACGAACTCGACCTTTTTGCCAAGGATACCGTTCCCCTTGAGCGCCTTGGACGTAAAGGTGTTCAGGCAACCGCCATCGCCTTCGCCATTCAGATGCTCGACCGCCAGCTGTTGCGCCAGAAGTTCATCATTTCCTTCTTCGGCATATGGCCCGGTCTGCGGGACGTTGAAACCAAGGGTAACCGAAGACCCTGTGGGCTCGTTAGTGTAGGCTGCTGCTGACGAAGCGGTGAAGATCGTAGGCAGGGCCAGACCGGTTCCCGCAACGGCACCGGACTTCAGCACGCCGCGGCGTGTGACAGATTTGTTAGTCATTCATTCCTCCCATTTCCCAATTTTCACTCTCTGGCTCCTCTTCCAGCGAGTGAAGGCGCATTTCTGCGTTCTATGAGTATGGAGGCCCATCCGAAAATTTCTCAACAACCTATTAAACTTGCAACGATGTTAGGTAAACAAATACACAAGAAATGCGAAAATCAGTTAATGTTTGGTTATTTTTGAGTTTTTTACTTTTTAATTACAGATGTTTAATTGTGAACCCAATATTTTTGTCAAAAACCTAAAACCGTCGCCAAGCTCGCTGATTCAAGATGCACCCTTAGGGCCAAATGCAAAGAGTTCTCACAATGACACTTATCCGCGCCGCATTGAAACACCTGAGAGCACATTCTGAAGAGCTTAAACTTGCTGATCTTTGATGAACTTTTTTATCGCTATAACTCACATTATGAACACTCATAACGACTCAAGCCAGAGCGCATAACACGCCATGAAAGAAACAGTCTAAAGGAGCTCGCTCGTTTGTCCCCAGAAAGGAGGCCATAAAGTCACAACTTTCATTCGTTGCTCTAAATTTATGTTCCATTAATTTTCAGTTAATTTTTTAGGTGGTACGTTAGACTTTCAAAAGAATCGTTAAAGAATCGAGTGGGCATTTGTCCGCTTTTGGCGTAAGCCGCATTTTTGTTGTAATTAGTATGGAATGGTGAAGTATGAATGGGGGGAAGGCTCAAACTGGAGCGTGGCTGCCAAATGCGCTTCATGCACGAGCAATCATAAATTTCATTCATTGGAGTCAGGGCGGCCTTGTTCTGGACGCAGCTCTCAATGGTATAGTGGAAGCCTTCGGCGCAGACTGCGCCGTCATAAGCCGTTTGTGGCTGAACAAAGGCGCCCACAGGGTGGCCGCGCGTTCGGACACGCGCGATCCATCAATCAGCCGCCCTCTGTTCTTGTCCTATGCCAATGACGCGCTTGGACCTTTTCGCAACGTGCCGAAAAGGGCATCTGTTTTCAGTTTGCGTGAAGATGGCGAGGACCCTGCGAAACTGTCACCGGTCCTGACGGATTGGATTGCGCATCGCAAAATCTCGGACATCCTGTTCCTGTGTCTGGACCATCAGGCTGGCGAAATAGACTTTCTTGAGCTGCACTTTGGTCAGAATCCCGAACCCGGCTATAAGGAGGCAATCGAACAGATTGCTCCACAGTTATCCGAGACGTTTCAGAGCCGGCGCGCTGGCCTTGTGACCGAGGCATTGTCCCGGCAGACCGTCGCGACCATCCGCAAGACAAGTATTGAAGTGCCTATCCTGAGCACCGAAAACCCTGCGGGGCTTACCCGTGCCGAATGGCGTGTGTGCGTATTGGTGTCTCGTGGCATATCATCCCAAGGTATCGGCGCTGAGTTGGGAATTGGACCTGCAACTGTCAGGACACACCTCAAACATATCTATTCGAAAACCGGTCTGGATAATTTCCATATGCTGGCACGCAGACTAGTGTCGGTCGAAGAGCGCGAGGCGCTGTACGGGAAACTGCATCAAGCAAGGGCTTAATGCCTGAATTGGACTGGCAAAATTGGATTGCCCTATGGCTGTTCGCGCCGCTGTTTGCGGCTACAGCGTGGACTGATTTCACTCAGCTGCGAATTCCTAACACCTATTGCATCATCGGCCTGGTCATTTTCGTGGCCACCGCCCCGTTTCTGGAATGGCACGAGTTGTTCATGCGCCTCATGATTGGCGGAGCGTGCTTTCTGCTTTGCTTTGGCCTGTTCGCAGTCAGATGGCTGGGCGGCGGGGACGCCAAGATGCTTCCTGTCGTGTTTCTCATTGTTCCAAGCCCAGCAGTTCCCTACTATTTATTGCTCTTGGCCGCAGGTATGGGTCTAGGGCTTGTTGGGATGGCCTTGGTACGACGTTATGCCAAAACCCTGTCTCCGCGCTTCAAATCAACTGCCCAATCGCGAGAGTTTCCAATGGGGATCGCGATCGGGTCTTCGGGGCTGGTTTTGACCCTGCATTCTGTCCTTCAGTTAACACCGAATTGAGCCTTAGTTTCCACCAAAGGTCTCCATATAACGGATCACAACAGGAGCCAGGATCAGACCTGCGATAGCTGGCAACATCAGGGTAGCCAAGACCGCAGACATTTGAACAGGCAGCTTATTAGCCTTTTCCTGAGCACGCACTTCACGCAGCTCTCGCATCTCTTCTGCATAAGTGTTCAAGGCAGAAGCAAGCGGAACACCAAACCGGGTCGACTGAAGAACAACGCTTACAAAAGCACTCATTTCCTCGATCCCGGTTCGACGCGCCATACGCATAAGAGCTGTGTCACGATCCCGGCCTGCCTGAATCTCGCTTAGCGCGATCAGTATTTCTTCGGACAGTTCTGGAGCAACCAATTGCATTTCGACGGCCACTTTCAGCAGCGCCTGATCGAATCCCATACCAGCTTCGATCCCAATCTGCAGAAGATCCAGCATGTTCGGGAAGGCGCTCTCCATCTGCCATTTGCGCTCTTTGATGCGGGCTTTCATCCACAGATGAGGAACGTAGAACCCGATCGCACCCAAAATGACCACGTTTCTTAGAGTCGCCAGCAAGTCCAGGCCGCCCATATATTCTGCAATCCGCGCGCCAAAGTTGTTCGGCGGCTGCCAGTTGAGCAAAAAGATAAAGGTCATCGGCAAAAAGGTCGCCAGGCCCAACCGGATAAAGTAGTAACCCGCAATCGCGTTCTTCCCGCGAAAGCCAGACTTGGCTAGCACCTGCCCGACTTCGAGACGCTCGCTTGCATCGGCTGGGATAAGCGCTGCGCTCAGGCCAGTCGGCGTTTCGCCTTCCAGTTTATCTGGCGTTCCCCGAGCCAGATTTTGGCGCGGCCGACTTGGCGCCATGCGATCGGCAGCGGTTGAACGTTCTCTGAAAGTGGACGAAATTCCGAAAAAGGCGAGCACTGCGCCAAGGACCACAATTGCAAGCAAAAGGATTTGTGACCCAATTTCGTCAGCAAGAATAGAGTTGATATATTCCATCGGGGAAACTCCTTATATCCGGAAATTCACCAGCTTAAACAATATGATGGCATTCAGAACTATTGCCGCGGCGATCAACCCCATTACCGGCCAGAACGACGGAGCATCCGAAACATCGCCGTAGTAGGTCGGCGTCATGATCGTCATAAAGACGGCAATGAGGACGGGAATACTGGATAGGATAAATGCGGTCATTCGACCTTCTGCCGAGATCGCCTTGACTTTACGACGCAGCGACATCCGCGAGCGAATAACCCGCGCCAGAGTTCTGAGGATTCCGGCAAGATCACCCCCCGTACCATGCTGCATCATCAACGCAACAGCCAGGTACTGAATGTCTTCTTCGTCAATACGCTCAGCAAGGGTCTTCAAGGCATCCGGCAGTTCTTCGCCGTAGGCAACTTGGTCGACAATCAGCCCGAACTCGGTGCCGATAGGATCAGGCATCTCTTCGGCAACGCTCTGCAACGTCGTGTTCAGCGGATGCCCAACTTTCAAACCCCGGGCCATAAGGTCCAACGCATCAGGCAGTTGCTTGATCAGCATGGCCTTACGCTTTCTCAACGTGCTTCCGAGGACAACAAGCGGGCCAAACAAGAAAACCACGGCCGAGATTGGCACAACCTGCACCGGGTTGGACACGAGCGAACCGCCAATTGCGCAGACAAGAAAGGCCGCAGCACAAGCTATCAAGAACACCTCGGGGGCCATGTTCAACCCGGACGCTTTCAACGCTGCCGGAAGATCCCCCACAAACGGGAAATTCCGGATCAACGGCTTGGCTTCCTGCGGTTTAAGCAGGTTTAAAACATCTTCGCCGCTCTTACCTTCGTTTAGCAGCTGAACGCGACGATTGATCGCTTCTTCACGGTTTTCACCCCGCCGCAGGAATTGCCGCAGCCCTTCCCATGCGATCAGAGCCCCGAGGAAAACAGCCAACGCGAGAACAAAGCGCGCATCAAAACCGAAGATTTCCATCTCGGGCCCAACAATTCCGTTGATATCGAGATTGGAAAAGAATGATCGAATTTGCTCGAACATGACCCGCCTCCTTAGGTGAACTGGACGGTGGACAGGTCTACCCCAGCAGCGGCCAATGCTTCGCTCGACTTCGGCCGGATACCGGTTGCCATGAACCGTCCCAAAACTTTGCCGTTCTCATCTTTACCTTCGCGCTTGAAGACAAAGATGTCTTGCATGGTCACAATGTCCCCTTCCATGCCGGTCACTTCAGCAATGGAAGTCACGCGGCGAGTACCGTCTGACATACGGTTCAACTGCAGAACAAAGTGCACTGCCGAGGCAATGGTGGCGCGAATGGCTGAATGCGGCAGTTCCATTCCACCCATCTGGACCATCTGTTCGACACGCGACAGGGCATCTCTTGGGCTGTTCGCGTGGACCGTAGTCATCGATCCGTCGTGGCCTGTGTTCATGGCCTGCAACATGTCAAAGGCTTCCGAGCCGCGCACCTCGCCTACGACGATACGGTCCGGGCGCATCCGCAGCGCATTTCGAACCAGGTCACGCTGCGCCACCGCTCCTGTTCCGTCCAGACCAGCCGGACGCGTCTCCATGCGCAGCACATGTTCCTGCTGCAGCTGGAGTTCCGCGGCATCTTCGATGGTCACGATCCGTTCGTTCTCGCCAATGTAAGAAGAAAGCGCGTTCAGCATCGTCGTCTTACCAGAGCCTGTACCACCCGAGATCAGAACATTCATCTTGGCGTCAACCAGCCCTCTCAGCAGGTTTGCGGCACTGTCGTTCAGGGCGCCGTTGTTCACCAAACGCTGCATCGTCAAAGGAACGCGTGCAAATTTACGGATCGACAGGGCAGGACCATCCAAAGCGCAAGGCCGAATAATAGCGTTCACACGGCTACCATCCTCTAGACGCGCGTCCACCCAAGGCTGACGTTCATCAATACGGCGACCAACCCGGCTAACGATTTTGTCGATGATACGCAGCAGGTGGCGTTCATCACGGAACCGGGCTTCAGTTTTTTCAAGGATACCAGCGCGTTCGACAAAGATCTGCTCATGTCCGTTGACCAGGATATCGTTGATCGTCGGGTCGGCCAGCAACGGCTCGAGCGGGCCAAGGCCCAGGACTTCATGCATTAGCTCTTCGACAAGCTCTTTGATCTCTTCGCTGCGCATCGCACGGCCTTCATGGCGCAACAGATCCGTAGCGTGTTTGCCAATCTCGCCGCGCAGAGTGTCCTCTTCAACCTTGTCGATGACCGCGAGGTTCAGCTTGTCCAGCAGCGAGTTGTGCATCCGCGCCTTCAGGTCAATACGATCCTGCTGTCTTTCGCGATCAACGACCTTTTTCTCGGCTTCAAAGGCTGCGATGTCTGATACGTTAGAGTCCAGCTTCTTGGTATCCAAGGGAACGACCTTGGGTGCGCTGGGTGCTGTACGGCTCGTTCTGTCAAATTCACGAAACATTCTTTCAACCTTTTACTTTATCTTACATCACGGCTTGGGGAACGGGCGTCAGCTGTTCACGCGCGGCGGCAGAGAAGCCCGCGTGTCATCCGCCAGCTTCTTGATCGCCCGTGTCGCTGGTGCCCGGTTGGACACGTCCTGCAAGGGAACGCCTCGATCAACGGATTCGCGCACTGTACGCTCGTCCTTTGGCACCCAATACGAGAAGTCTTTTTCAAGTAGCTTGGTCGCGGCGCGGTGATGGGCCGCGGGGAACAAGGGCTTTTTCTCAAGGCTTGCAACCAGTTGAATGTCCAAAGCCGGGTTTTCGCTGTGATAAAAATCAATCAGCTTGCGGGCAGAGCGCACCGACGGTACGGCCACATCCGTAACCAGATACAGCCGGTCCGCCTGAGCGAGCACCGGAGTGATCCACTCGACCAAAGCACGCGGCAGATCAATCACAACGTAGTCGTGAGACCGGCGCAAACTGTCCAGAATAGCGTCAATCTGTTCGGCTTTGATGGCAGATAGCGGGCCATAACGTGATGGAGCTGCCAGAACATCTACACCGCATGGTGCTTTGGCCATTGCCTGATCCAGAAACGCGGTGTCAGGAATGCTTTCGTCCATTGCCATGCGCCACATGGCATCGCTTTCTTCCACGTCCATCAGGGCCGCGATGGAACCAAACTGGAAGTCCAGGTCAACCACTGCAACCTCGTTGGCCGCTTTCTTCTTGAAGAAACCTTCTTTCTGCTGCAACTCGTTGGCCATATTTGCGGCCACAAGCGAAGAACCAACACCACCACGAGATTTTGCCACGGCAATCACTTTGCCCAGCGTTGCATGACCGCCCCAAACAGCAGGCAACTGAGCTTGGCGGCGAGTCCGGATCGCATCAACCTGCGGCACGATCTCCTCGTTGATCGCGGTCCGGGGTAAAACGTCATCGACGCCCAATTTCTTAAGCTGTCGCGCTTTTTCAAGCGGTAGATCTTCCGGAGCCAGCGCAATGATAATTGCGTTGGGCATCCGCGCATCACAGATGCTCTGTGCTGTTTCCAGCATTTTGTCGCTGTCTTCCTCGACGTCGAACAGAACCACATCATTCAGCGCCGTAAGCGAGATGGCCGAACCGTTCACACCCGAGACCGTGTCTTTTCGGCCAGTGAACTGGCAGTTCTCCTGTTCAGCAAGAGACCCTTCAATCGCCGAGTAGATCTCTTCGTCGGGCGAAATCAACAATACTGAAATCTGTTTTCCACTCATTATCTTTCTCCTTACTCTGCTGCCCCGATGCCCAAGTCTTCGGCAGGAACCGAAGTGCTCATCGCGGGAAGGGAAATACTATTTGGGGTGTTTGAAGTTACCGCCGGGCTATTAGAAGCCAGCGCTGCCAGTCCGGCCAGCGGCATTACGAAATCGAAGTCCACATCAATCAATTCGGCCGTAACAACCGGCGTATAAGGGCCACCCAGAAAACCCAAGCGTGGATCGTGAGTATAGGCGAACTGCACATTCGTCGGGGTTGTGCCCGGTGGCAGAAGCGGTTGGATTTCATCCCAGATACGCTCACCGTAGGCAGTGCTTGTGTCGAGACGGCACGGGGCAGGCAAGTTCGGCACTTCACAGATGCCACCTACGCGGCACAAGGTTCCGAACCGAGGAGTGCCTGTTGGATTGTTTACCAACTCATGTGACGCAGGCAACGCTCCGCACTGCGCAGGACCGACAGTTGCCAGCCGTGCTGCTTTTTGCATCGCCTTCTGAGCCGTCGTTGTCGACCAGTACAGGCGACCATAATCCACGATGCCAAACATCAGTAGAAGGAACATCGGAACGACCAGTGCCATTTCAACAAGGGCTGCACCGCGTTCTTGTGTACGGAATTTGCGAAAGATGTTAACTAGACGTGTCATATGCCAAACACCCTGCTTTGATCCGAGATTTCCATGTTCAACGGGCCCAGAGCGCCACCGAACAAGCTGAAAACGTTGCCGAACAAGAACTCGACACGAACCTGAGCGGTCACTTCCACCACCGAGGCCGGGTTGACCCTATAGGCGCCATTGCGACGCAGGCAGGTGGGGATCACGTCCACGACGGATGTACCAATCGGCATGATCGAGGTGCCACCAAGCTGGTTTGTGACGATTGTTGTCGCTGTCGTTTCGTAGTCACCGCCCAATGTGACCGGTCCAGTGGCCGTCGCGCACAAGTCAATCGGAGCCGTCCTTGCGATCATCCGAGATGCGTCGCGGACACCGGCAGCAGCCGCCTGATGTGCCCAGGTGATCCGGCTGCCTTCGATAATCACTGCAATGAACAGCAGCAGCAGCGGAAGAATCATCGCGAATTCGACCATCGGTGCGCCAGATTCACAGCGCTTGAGGCGTTGGATATGCGAGATCAAACGTTTCACCGGTACAACCTCAC
This sequence comes from Ruegeria sp. D3, assembly GCF_056534465.1. Classification (NCBI taxonomy): domain Bacteria; kingdom Pseudomonadati; phylum Pseudomonadota; class Alphaproteobacteria; order Rhodobacterales; family Roseobacteraceae; genus Ruegeria; species Ruegeria sp. D3. The sequence goes on along the minus strand of NZ_JBQFPK010000003.1, from coordinate 273,459 downwards.
GACATCGCGGAAAATACCGTCATCTTCACTGCCGCCCAGACCGGCGCCGCCGACTTGTTCGACCACTTCAAGGTAGATGTCGAAATCGGTACCCGATGAATTCGCCAGAGGCTGGATCATGAAGCCTTTGACATATTCCTCAACCGGAACATCTACGGCACGGCCTTGAACGTTGTTCGCGGCGCAGTCGATCGCAGCCAGAATAAAGGTGCGGCGGTCGGGATCGGTAGAGGCAGGCGTGGAGCACTGCGCGCGCCCTGTTTCCGAGCGATTAGACAGGATCGGACCGCCTGAGAATTGATTGATCTCTTCAAGATACATTTGGTAGCGCGTTGTTCCGCCTGCAGATGGCAGTCCAGTCGGCATGTTACGGATCACATTGGCTCCGTCGGAATTGTTTACCGGCAGCGGATTGTTCAAAGGATCAAGGCCCGCGCCATAGTTCACATCCAGATAATCCTGACGACCATTGGACCAATCGCCATTTCCAAACCGACCACCGCTGTTGGGGACTAGCGAACCGCAGGTATCATCTGCAAAACAGTCATCCGGCGGGAAAGGCATGGTATCTGTGGACAGCGTGGGCTGACCGCTGATGCAGCTGTTGCCGCCTCCATTGCCATTTCCATTGCCAGTGGGTTGAACCCATCCTGAAATAACCTGCGGCCCCGGCGCGTAATCGGGATCATTTCTTTCGTTGGTCAAGGTCGACGTAAAATAGTCAAAGCGCGAGTTATAGATTGCTCCACCGATGCCCTGGCGCTGACCGGGTTCGGTATCAACACCCCGCTGCACAACGCAACGACCTTTGTTACCTTGGGCAGCGATTAGGCAAATGTACAGGTTCGAGCCGTTCAGTCCCGCACATGGCCCCTCCGGATTGATGCCAAAATCAATCGGATCAAGAAACCCAAAGTTACCCGGACCCCATTCAGCATTGGCCTGACCAGTGCGCAGTTTGATCGTGGATCCGATATTCGCGTTCGCAGTCCAACCCGGAGGGATGCAGAACATTAGCGGAGTCACGTCACACGCGTAGGCCGTGAAACCTGCAATCGCCTGTGCGCTGACCTCGGCATCTTGCGGGGTCGCACCAAGCAGAGTTGCCAAAGCGCGCGAGAATGGAAGGAAAACTGTCCGAGGCGTTGCAGTAACCTCAGCCATGACGGCCAAAGTCGGGTCGGTTGTCACAAAACTGGCGACAGAAGCTTCGTCACGCGCGTCATTGGGCAAACCGGTCAAAAACCGAATATCGAAGTCTGCGGCCGAGGCCAATGCACGATCGCCTTCGGCAAAAAACTGTTCGTCTGCAATCATCGCAGCGGCAGCGGCCTCAGCCCGGGTAATCGCATCTCCTTCGCCGTCCAGTTCACCGGCGGCAGCCAGCGCAACGTGATCAGCATAGGACTGAAGGTCGGTTTGGGTGGAAACGACACGGCCAAGGTCAAAAGTCAGCGCGACAAAGCCGAAGATGAAAACCAGGCTCATTCCAACAAAAACCAGAATTGCGCCGTCTTCTTCTTTTTTGAACTCTTTAACCGAAAACATTGTCAAAACCTCCCAAACTCTCCGTGCTTTAGTTCACTGTCCCGGACGTGTCCGTGACGGGGACGTCCTGTTCGGCAGAGGCCGCAGTGGGATTTTCCACCCTGAACTCCTCGACCTCGGAAATACCGCGACGTACTTTGACAATCGGCTGCGGTTCACCATCTTCTGCTGGTGACTTTTCCAGAAGAATATCGCTCAGGCGCACTGCTTCGAGCGGCTCATCGTCTTCTGTGTTCAGCGAACGCAGTGAGAGGCTCAACTGGCCTGCCTTTTGCGCCAAGGCCAAACGCTGACCTTGTTGCGGGGTGACTTCAACCGTCACGGTCCGTGCGATACCGGGTTGATCCAGTTCCTCGTCCGCAGTCTGGTCGACGCCGATAATGCGAATATTTTGAAGAATGGTAATGGCGCGCAGCTCATCGTTGGACCCGCGGGTCAACACGATATCTACAAAATCGCCAGGTGTTACGAAACCGCCAACGCCGGTTTGCGCATCAACACTGATGGCAACCGCGCGGTTGTTTTCCCCAATCGTCTGTACAATCGTGACTTTCTCACCAAAGTCCGAGACCTTTGAGGCCAGCAAAATCTCACCCTGTGCCAATGCGCGCTTTGCGCGGCGCGGGTCTGCTCCGGGTTCAGGTAGAACATCATCAAAGTTGGTAAACACGCCAGCAGGAACCGACTCTGCCGGCCATTCGATCGTGGTCAGCTTGTACCTTTCGATCGGCGTTCCAAATGGGATGTCTTCAGCAACTGCAACAACGCGGACGATAGATGCGTCTGCAGCGGCTTCCTGATTTCGTTGAATTTGGTCCTGGGCAATAAGAACGGCACCGCCTGCCAAACCGACACCCAAGAATGTCATCAAAAAAGACTTAACGCGCATAGTGCCCTCCAATTTCCGAAGTCGGCAATTGTTGTCAGGTGTAGGCGAGTTGCTTTTTTCTGATGAACAAATCGGCTTTCAAACTGACAAAATTATAAGTGTTTGATTTCCCGCCAGTATCCGGCGGGAAATCAGATTATCACGCCTGTCGACTTAGTCGATGTTGCCAGTACGAGTTGAGGCGCTAACCGCATCCGAGAAGTTGTCGCTTGTAACGTTAGCCAGTCCGGTCAAAACCGTACCACCAACAACAACGGCAACGAACAGGGCAATGCCATATTCAACCAGGGTCGCACCGCGCTCGTCTTCACGCAGTTTCAGGAAAATCTTGCGAATTGAATTCTTCATAATTTGTACTCCAGACTGTTTTACCAAGTGCGAAATGACCGCACACACACGAGGTTCACATCCCCGTTAACAAAATTGATACCAAGCGAGTCGCGATGGAACCTCCCCCCAAACGAAAAGGTTTTCCCGCATAACGGGAATTTTTTTTCAACTTGGGCGGATTTGTGGCCAGAGTTAGGCTGAACATGACCGCCAAACACAAAAATTCACAGATTAGCCACCCACACGAATCGTGCTTTGACAGCTCGCGTAAGCCCAAAAGCCCGACAAAACACCGAAAATTAGTGCACTTTTCCGAAGTTGACCGGAAAACCTAAGCCACAAAATGCAAAACGACCCCTCGCTCGCTCGGGGGCCGTACAGCGTTTTTCGTCTTAAGTTGCGAGACGTTAGACCGTCACGCCCTGTAAAACCTGCTCTCGCGACAAGTCCTGCCTTGCGCCTTCCATCAGGATGGAACCACGTCTGAGCACGACAAAACGGTCGGCAAGGTCGTAGGCAAAGTCGAAATACTGTTCGACAAGAACGATGGCCATCTCACCCTTGCTTCTGAGATGCCGAATGACATCGCCAATCTGTTGGATGATATTGGGCTGGATACCCTCGGTCGGCTCGTCCAGCAAAAGCAGTTTGGGTTTGGTGATCAAGGCACGCGCAATTGCCAGTTGTTGCTGTTGGCCGCCTGACAGGTCGCCTCCCCGGCGATTTTGCATTTGCTTCAGGACAGGAAACAGATCGAAAATCTCGTCCGGGACGAAATGCTCGTCCTTCGGCAAGCACGCAAACCCGGATTCAAGGTTTTCGCGAACAGTCATCAATGGGAAGATTTCGCGACCCTGCGGAACATACGCCACTCCTTTCCATGCCATCTTATGTGCGGGCAAGGGCGGCAACGCTTCGCCATTCAGCTCCAACTCACCGCCCGAACGCGGGTGGGTGCCGGAAATCGCCTTGATCAGGCTGGTCTTTCCGACACCATTGGTGCCCATCACGCAGGTCACCTCGCCCAGCGCGGCCTGCATCGAGATGCCGTGCAGGATTTGCGAATGCCCATAGTGCAGAGTCAAGTCAGTCAGTGTCAGCATTGTCTAACGCCCCAGATAGACGTCAATGACGTCCTGATTTGATGTCACGTGGTCCAGAGACCCCTCGGCCAGAACCGCGCCCTCGTGCAACACCGTGACCTTGCAGTGCAGGCGACGGACAAATTCCATATCGTGTTCCACGACTACCACGGCGCGGGTCTTGGCGGCCTGCACCAGCAGGTCGGTGGTGTGTTCGCGTTCCTGCGGGGTCATCCCGGCAGCGGGTTCGTCTACCAAAAGCAAGCGCGGCTCCTGTGCCAGAAGCATCCCAATCTCGAGCCATTGCTTCTGCCCGTGGCTGAGTTCGCCCGATTTGCGGGTCAATTCGTCCTTCAAGCCGATCTCGGCGGCCAGTTCCTCGACTTTCTCCAGATCACCCTTTGAAGGGCGATAGAACAGCACACCCAGCCATCCGCGTTTGTTCTTCAACGCCATCAGCAGGTTTTCCTGCACGCTCTGGTCTTCGAACACTGTAGGTTTCTGGAACTTCCGCCCGATCCCGGCCTGCGCGATCTTGGCCTCGCTCATGCGCAGCAGGGATACGGATTTCTCGCCCCATATGACGCGGCCTTCGTCGGGTCGGGTTTTGCCGGTGACGATATCCATGAAAGTGGTCTTGCCCGCGCCGTTCGGCCCGATCACAGCGCGCAACTCCGCGTTGCCGATCTGGAACGAAAGGTTGTTGATGGCGCGGAACCCGTCGAAGGTGACCGAAACGCCGCTGACTTCTAGCAGAGTACTCATTCCGTGGCCTCCTTCTCGCGCAGTGCGCTTTCATCGGGCCCAAGGGCCGCGCCGTGGCGCTGCGGTGCGCGACGATTGGTCCAGAGGTCGAACAGCCCCCCGATCCCCTGCGGGGCGAACAGTGTGACCAACACGAAGGACACGCCCAACAGCACCTGCCACCAGTCGACCCATTTGATTGTATAGAACCCCAGCGGAATGTCCGGAGCCTGCCCGCCTGTGAACCATGTGCTGAGCAAGCTGACGAACGCCGCGCCGATGACGGCACCGTACAGGCGACCGCGCCCGCCGATGGCGACCCAGACGGCCAGATAGATCGAAGCGATGGGGGCCATCTCTTCGGGGTTGATGATGCCCGCCTGCGGGTAATAAAGCGCGCCCGCAATGGCCGCGATGCAGGCGGTCAGAGTGAAGACGGCCAGCTTGTAGACCTCGACTGAATAGCCAAGGAACCGCACCCGCGCCTCGTTGTCTCGGATGCCGCGAATGACCGAGCCGAACTTGCCTGACACCACCCATGCCGCCAGCATGTATCCCAAGCCAAGCGCAAGTGCCGAGGCCCACAGGAACCAGACCGACACCACGTCCTGCGAGGTGGTAACACCCGGCAGGTTCTGCAAACCCGACAGGCCATTGTTGCCGCGCAAACCGCTGTCGTTCTGGAACAGGTACAGCGCAAGCGCCAAGGTCATGGCTTGGGTCAGGATCGACAGGTAGACGCCCGTCACCCGGCTGCGGAACGCGAGCCAGCCGAAGATCAGCGCCAGAAGGCCCGGCACCAACACGACCATTGCCAGCTGCAGGAACAAGCTGTCGGAAAAGGCCCAGATCAGCGGGAACTCGGACGACCCGACGACGCCGAAGATTTGCGTGCCGATGGCGTCCACAACCTCGGATGGCGTCGGAGGAATTTCGGCTTGCGACAGTGACTCGACCACAATCAGGCGGGTACGTTCGTACATTAGCCACATGCCGATCATGTAGCCGCCCAGCCCGAAAAAGGCGAAATGGCCAAGGGACAGGATGCCGGTAAAGCCCCAGACCAGATCCATCGCCACGGCGATCAGGCACAGGCACAGGGTCTTGCCCAGCGTCTTGACGAAACTGGTTGAGATCACGCCGATGCCGAACCCTTCGGACAGGACGGTAACGCCCAAAGTGAACAAGGACAGGATGGCCAGAAAGACAAGCACCGAGGGATTTTTGGCGACAAAGCTACGTTCCATGGCTCAATCCCCCGCCGCGCGGCCCTTGAGGGCGATGATGCCCCTTGGCCGGAACTGAATGAAGATAATGATGAAGATGATCATGTAGGTTTGCGCCGCGAGGGTGTTCGACGGGTTCATCCACTCGATCCCCTTTTGCAGGAAGCCGATCATGCCGGCCCCCGCCAGTGCCCCCCAGATATTGCCGACACCGCCGACAACCACCGTCATGAAGCTCTGCACGATATAGTCGCTGCCCAGATCGGAGGTCACCTTGGCGAACAGGCCAATCGCGACACCCGCGATCCCGGCGATGCCCGAGCCCAGCCCGAAGGTCAGCATGTTCACCCGACCCGGATTGATGCCCATAGACCCAGCCATGCGCGGGTTCTGCGTCACGGCGCGCATCTCAAGCCCCAGCCGTGTGCGTTTCATGATATAAAGGAACAGCCCCAGAAAGATCATCGCCAGCACGAATATCGCGATACGGATGTAACTGATCGAGACCACATCGTTCAGCACCCATGCTCCGTCCAGCCAGCCCGGTGCAGTCAGTGGGCGGGCCTGCGTGCCAAAGATGTTCTTGGCCAGTTGTTGCAGCGCAATCGAGATACCAAACGTCGCCAGCAGAGTCTCCAGCGGGCGAGAATAAAGCCAACGGATCACCAGCCGCTCCATCGCGACGCCCATGGCGAAAGTGACGGCAAAGGCCATCGGGATGGCGACGATGATCGACAGCGTATGGTCGGGGATAAACTGCTGCACCACATAGCCGGTATAGGCGCCCATCATGATGAACTCGCCATGGGCCATGTTGATCACGCCCATCACGCCGAAGGTGATGGCAAGACCGATAGCGGCGAGGAAATAGATCGAGGCCAGAGAAATCGCGTCCAGCGTCAGGTCGAGGGTCTGGTTCAGGCCGACCTTCAGTTCGATTTGGTCCAGCGCCTTTTCGGCGGCGGCTGTGACTTCGCCCGACGGCTCTGCATAGGTTTCAAAGAACACATGCGCGCCCAGCGCTGCATCGATGTCAGTCTGCGTGATCAACGCGGGAACAGTTCCGGCTTCGGCCAGCGCCGCATAAGCCTGCGCGCGGGCGGCGTCGGAGTTCAGTTGCGCGACCGGAACACCGCCCACGCGGCCTCCGTCGATATTGGCAGCCAACGCCGCAAGGATGTCATCCGCCGAAACACGCGGCGCGGCCAAATCGCTGGCAACCAACAGGTCATAGGCCGCATCACGCGACAGGTCATCCGAGCCGGGTTGCAGAACACCGGCGATATTCACATCCGAAGGTAAATCTGTCGCCGTCTGCAGCCTGGTCACGACCAGAGGGTTCAAAGCCGCGCGCACGTCCACACCCAGATCGTCGGACATCTCCTCGATCGCGGGCACACGGGCTGCAGTATCTTCGTCGTAGCCGATGGTCAGCAACCGCTCGAGGCGTTGCTTCTGCGCTTTCAGATCGGCATCGGGTTCGCCATCAATCGACGCGCGCAGCGGCTCAAGCAGAGCGCCCTCGGGATCGCGTTGGATAGACGTCAAAGCGGCCAGTCGTTTTGCACGATCCGGGTCGGTCAACTGGAATTGCACCAGCGCCGTGCCGATCATCGCGCGGATGCCGCTATTGGGTTTCAACTGTTTCAGGTCGGATTTCTCGAACGTGCCGACCACCTCTCCGGTGTCGAAATCGGTCAGCTCATAGGACCGTCCCTCACCCTTTTTCCCGGCAAAGAACAGGCCATCCGACTTGCGCATCCACACGTTTTTGGCGGCCCATGTCTCAAGCATCACCTGCGCCTGCGGCAAACCACTGCTTGCAATCGCGTCAATGGCAGGCCCGATCGTCTTGCGCGAGCTTTTGGCGATGATCTCCTGATGCTCTTGCAGGATCGGTTGCAAACCGCCCTCTTGCGCGTTGGCAGTCAGGCAGGCGCACAGGATTGCGAGGCCCGCAAGGAATAGTCGTAACATGTGGTGAAACCCGAGGTGTCTTAAGGGCAAGGCGGGCGATCACACCCGCCTTGCGTGTCGTTTAGTAGTTCGACAGCGTCTGAACGCAGGTCTTGGTCTCGGTGTTGTACATACCGCAGCCCAGCTCTTTCCAATCCGAGATCAGAACCGCCGATTCCGGCAGGAAGTCGGTCCAGGCATCACCCGGAACAACATCTGTCTCGCTGATGATGTCGAACTGACCGTCTTCCTGAATCTCACCGATCAGAACCGGTTTTGCCAGGTGGTGGTTCGGCAACATGACCGCCGTACCGCCGGTCAGGTTCGGGAATTCCTGGCCGTACATCGCAGCGCGTACATCGTCGACTTCGGTCGAGCCGGCTTCAGTCGCGGCGTTCACCCACATGTTGAAGCCGATATAGTGTGCTTCCATCGGGTCATTGGTTACGCGCTCGTCGCCCATGGTGGCTTTCCATGTCTCGACGAATTCGGCATTCGCATCCGTATCTGCCGACTGGAAGTAGTTCCACGCGGCCAGATGGCCCACAAGGTTGGTGGTGTCCAGGCCGGACAGTTCTTCCTCACCGACCGAGAAGGCCACGACCGGAATGTCATCGGCTGAGACGCCCGCAGCGGCCAGTTCTTTATAGAAGCCGATGTTTGCGTCACCGTTGATGGTCGAGATCACGCCAACTTTTTTGCCATCCGCGCCCAGCGCGACAACGTCCGCCACGATCTTGGACCAGTCGGAGTGACCGAACGGTGTGTAGTTGACGAAGATATCCTCGTCCGCGATGCCTTTACCCTTCAGGTAGCTTTCCAGAATGTTGTTCGTGGTCCGCGGGTACACATAGTCAGTGCCCAGCAGCGCGAATTTCTCGACACCCAGCTCGTCCAGGAAGTAGTCAGTCGCAGGGATCGCCTGCTGGTTCGGCGCGGCGCCGGTGTAGAAGACGTTTTTCGACGATTCTTCGCCCTCGTACTGAACCGGATAGAACAGCAGGCCGTTCAGCTCTTCGATCACGGGCAGAACCGATTTCCGGCTGACCGAAGTCCAGTTGCCAAAGATCACATCCACCTCATGCACAGTCAGCAGCTCGCGCGCTTTTTCAGCGAACAGCGGCCAGTCCGATGCGGGGTCGACGACAACCGCCTCAAGCTGTTTGCCCAGCAGGCCACCCTTGGCGTTTTGCTGGTCGATCAGCATCAGCATAGTGTCTTTCAGCGTGGTTTCCGAGATCGCCATTGTGCCCGACAGCGAGTGCAGCACGCCCACCTTGATTGTGTCTTCTTCGGCCAGCGCGGCGGTTGCCATGGCAGCAAAGACAAGCGAACCGGCAAGTGTGAATTTGAGAGATGTCATAAAGATCCTCCTGGCAGGGCGCAGGTGAGGGCTTGCGCAACAGCGCGCCTTTCTTCTACCTGATCCCCGCAACTGTTGTTGCGTTCCGTGTGGCGGTTGTGTCCGAGGTCCAATTCGCGCAGCCGTCACACACCCCCAGGGATCGTCCCCGTGGCGGGCACCCATACGGTTTCTGCATCGCAGAGAATTTAGCAAATGGTTGACAGATCATTTCCCTCGATCCGTCGTATTTGTTTAATTTTAAGGCAGTCGTTAACGTGATCGCCTAAAAATTAATCCGTCACACCGAAACACCACCCAAATCCGACACGGAAGAATAGAGTTCCGACGCCCAAACGGTGAAACAGGCGGCATAACAACGTGATCCGCAGGTGCCCCATTACACATCATGCCTCGATATTGCCCACGCAGGCCGCGCAACCGCCGCGCGCACAGGGTGCGATTCGGCTGAGTGCCAAACGATTGGGCAAAACCTCGGTTCTGGATGGGTTCCGGCAGTCAGGCTCTTTCAAATGCCTGTTCCCGCGCACCGATGGTGACGCGTTAGACGCTGTACTGCTGAACACCGCAGGTGGGATCACCGGAGGTGACACGTTCCGCTTTACCGGCCACGCGAGCAAAGACACGACCCTGACGCTAACCACCCAAGCCTGCGAACGCGCGTACAAAGCCAAACCCGGCCCCTCGGGTCAGATCGTGAACCGCCTGAGCGTCGCGCCGGGCGCGCGGCTGAATTGGCTGCCTCAGGAAACCATCCTGTTCGACGGCAGCGCGCTGGAGCGTCGGTTACAGATCGACCTCGCCCCGAGTGCCACCGCGCTGATGGTAGAACCGCTGGTCTTTGGCCGCATGGCCATGGGTGAGACCCTGACTGATATCCGCCTGCGCGACCGGATCGAGATCCTGCGCGATAGCACCCCCTTGTTTCTGGACGCGATGCAGTTCACCGGTGATCTGCACGCCCATCTGTCCAAACCGCATATTGCAGGCGGTGCGGGGGCAATGGCGCTGGTGGCCTTTGTCTCATCCACCGCCGAGGGCCAGCTGGGCCCCATCCGCGACATGCTGCCCGACACCGCCGGAGCCTCGCTGATCCATGACGATCTGCTGGTGATCCGGGTGCTGGCCGAGAACAGCTTTACCCTCCGCCGCACGCTGATGCCGATGCTACGGCGGCTGAACAATGACACGCTTCCCCGATGCTGGATGATCTGACATGAACCTGACCCCCCGAGAAAAAGACAAACTGCTGGTCGCCATGGCCGCCGAGGTCGCCCGCAAACGGCTGGCCCGCGGCGTCAAGCTGAACCACCCCGAGGCGATCGCGCTGATCACCGACGCCGTAGTCGAAGGCGCGCGCGATGGCCGATCCGTGGCTGACATGATGCAAGCCGGAGCCGAGGTGATCACCCGCGCGCAATGCATGGAAGGCGTACCCGAGATGATCCACGAAGTTCAGGTCGAAGCCACCTTCCCTGATGGCACCAAACTGGTGACCGTCCACAACCCTATTCGCTAACAAAGGAAAACTGATATGACCCGTATGCTCTTCCCCGCTCTGATCCTTGCTGGCCCCGCTGCGGCCCACAACGGCACACATGTCCACGCGCATGGCACAGACTATGCCACTTTGGGCGTCGGTCTGGCGGTTGTCGCGCTGGCCGCCGTCGCATTGATGGTAAAGCTAAACAAATGATCCCCGGAGAGCTGTTCCCAGCCGAGGGTGAGATCACCCTGAACGCGAACGCCGAGGCAATCACCCTCATGGTCGCCAATACCGGCGACCGCCCGGTTCAGGTCGGCTCGCACTATCATTTCGCCGAAACCAACCCGGCGCTGGATTTCGACCGCGCCGCCGCACATGGCCTACGTCTGGACATCGCGCCGGGCACCGCCGTTCGGTTCGAACCCGGTCAGGCGCGCGAGGTCTCGCTGATCCCCATCGGAGGGGCACGCAAGGTTTACGGGTTCAACCAGAAGGTCATGGGGTCACTCTGATGCCAGCAACAATCAAACGCTCTGACTATGCCGCCATGTTCGGCCCCACCACCGGCGATAAACTGCGGCTGGCCGACACAGATCTGGTGATCGAGGTTGAACGCGACCTGACCGCAGAACGCGCGGGGGCCGCCGCAACAGGGGGGACCGGAGACAACGCGTTGCTTTACGGCGAAGAGGTCAAATTCGGCGGCGGCAAGGTGATCCGCGACGGGATGGGGCAGTCTCAGGCCACGCGGGCCGAGGGGGCCGTGGACACGGTCATCACCAACGCGCTGATCGTGGATCACTCGGGCATCTACAAGGCGGATGTGGGTCTGAAAGACGGACGCATCGCCAAGATCGGCAAGGCCGGCAATCCCGACACGCAGCCCGGTGTTGACATCATCATCGGCCCCGGCACCGAGGCCATCGCGGGCGAAGGGCGTATCCTGACCGCCGGCGGGTTCGACAGCCATATCCATTTCATATGCCCGCAACAGATCGAAGATGCGCTGCATTCCGGCCTGACCACCATGCTGGGCGGCGGCACTGGCCCGGCCCATGGGACGTTGGCCACCACCTGCACACCTGGCCCCTGGCATATCGGGCGGATGCTGCAGGCCGCCGACGCGTTTCCGATGAATCTGGCTTTTGCGGGTAAGGGCAACGCCTCGCTGCCCGCCGCGCTGGAAGAACAAGTCAACGCGGGGGCCTGTGCTCTGAAACTGCACGAGGATTGGGGCACAACCCCTGCCGCCATCGACTGCTGCCTGACGGTGGCCGATGCGATGGACGTGCAGGTGATGATCCATACCGACACGCTGAACGAATCCGGTTTCGTGGAAAACACCGTAGGTGCCATGAAGGGCCGGAGCATTCATGCCTTCCACACCGAAGGCGCAGGCGGCGGCCATGCCCCGGACATAATCAAGATCTGTGGCGAGAACCACGTTCTGCCGTCCTCGACCAACCCGACGCGCCCCTTCACCGTGAACACGGTTGAGGAGCATCTGGATATGCTGATGGTGTGCCACCACCTCGACAAATCCATCCCTGAGGACGTGGCCTTTGCCGAAAGCCGCATCCGGCGTGAGACGATTGCCGCCGAGGATATCCTGCACGATATGGGTGCCTTCAGCATCATCGCGTCCGACAGTCAGGCCATGGGTCGGGTCGGAGAGGTTCTGATCCGCACATGGCAGACCGCAGACAAGATGAAGAAACAGCGCGGCCGCCTGCCCGAGGAAACCGGCGAGAACGATAATATGCGCGTGCGCCGCTATATCGCCAAATACACCATCAACCCGGCAATTGCCCACGGCCTAAGCCATCAGATCGGCAGTATCGAAGAAGGCAAACGCGCCGATCTGGTGCTATGGAATCCGGCATTCTTTGGCGTGAAGCCCGAGATGGTTTTGCTGGGCGGCACCATTGCCTGCGCGCAGATGGGCGACCCGAATGCTTCGATCCCCACACCGCAGCCGGTCTATAGCCGACCGATGTTTGGGGCCTACGGGCGCTCGGTCGAGCATTCGGCGATCACATTCGTCTCGGGCGCGGCACAGGCAGCAGGGATTGGTGATACACTGGGACTGGCCAAGCAAACCGTTGCCGTCGAAAACACCCGCAACATCGGCAAGCGCGACCTGCTGCTGAACAACGCAACGCCGCAGGTGGAGGTTGACCCCGAAACCTATGAGGTCCGCGCCGATGGCGAATTGCTGACTTGCCAACCGGCCGAGGTTCTGCCGATGGCCCAGCGGTACTTTATGTTTTGACCAAAAATTGTGCTGCGTTGCGGCATTTGCAACGCGGCCATGACCAAAAACCCACTACTCAATGAGGCTGACATGACACATTTTCAAGCTCATGGGAGGACCAACGGAAACGAGGGTCCAAATGGCACATTCAGCAACTCATATCCCGACGCGGTTCTCGCTATTCGGGCTGATCGCAAACTTCGCAACACGCGTCAATTCCATGCTGATCCGCATGGCCGAAGCTCAGACACGGGTTCGGCAAGTCGAGTTCCTGCAATCGCTCAGCGACGAGGAACTGCACAAACGCGGCCTGACCCGCGACCGGATCGTTCACAGGGTGTTTGCGGACTCGATCTGGCTCTGACCGCACGCGCTGCAGAGGAGGCCAAACTATGACCGCCCTGCTCTGCACTGCTCGTCGATACAGTGACCATACGCACGGTGATCCCGCTGATCACCTGTCGCTTACCTACGAGGACCGTTTTCTGCGTCGTAAAGTTCTGACCTGCGACAGCGGCGAACAAATCCTTATTGATTTGTCCCAGACCACATCACTGGACCATGGCGGCGCATTGGTTCTGGAAGACGGGCGCGAGGTTCTCATTCAGGCCGCGCCTGAAGCGCTGCTTGAGGTCACATCCGACGATCTCACCCGCATCGCGTGGCATATCGGCAACCGCCACACACCGTGTCAGGTCGAGCCGGATCGCCTGCTGATACAGGTCGATCACGTCATCCGAGACATGCTGTTGAAACTGGGGGCAACTGTGCGCGAAATCCGCGAGCCTTTCACCCCCGAAGGTGGTGCCTATGGCCACGGCAGGACCCATGGCCACGCCCACTGACGCCGATATCCTGACGCTGACGCAATGGCTGTCGCCCGCATACCCTGTGGGCGGCTTCGCCTATTCCCACGGTCTGGAATGGGCCATTGAAAGTGGCAGCGTTTCCTCGGCCGCTGAAACGGGGGAGTGGATAGCCGATGTGATCCAGCACGGCTCAGGGCGCGCCGATTGCATCTTTCTGGCCGCTGCCCACGCTGGGTCGGCGGATGCGGCTGCTGAAATCGACAGGATGGCGCGCGCTTTTTGCCCCTCGTCCGAGCGTTTGATGGAATCGCGCCTTTTGGGGGAAGCGTTCAGCACTGTCACGGCAGAAGTATGGTCAGTTGACCTGCCATCCCTGACCTATCCCGTGGCTCTGGGCTACGCCGCAAAACTGAACGGCCTGCCTCTGCCGCTGACGGCACAGATGTATCTGCAAGCCTTCATGTCCAATCTGGTCGCATGCGCAATGCGTCTGGTGCCCTTGGGCCAAACCGAAGGCCAACGCCTGATCCGAGATCTGACCCCGTTATGTCAGCACGTGGCAACGGACGCTCTGGATGCGACACTGGACGATCTGACGTCCACAGCTTTCCTGTCGGACATTGCGTCGATGAAACATGAAACCCAATATTCAAGGATGTTCCGAACATGACCAGCATGAACGGCCCTCTGCGCGTGGGCATTGGCGGCCCTGTCGGCGCAGGCAAAACCACGCTGACCGCAGCACTGTCTGAGGCACTGCGCGACAGGCTTTCAATCGGTGTAATTACCAACGATATCTACACCCGTGAAGACGCCGAGGCCCTGATGCGGATGCAGATTCTGCCCCAAGACAGGATCATCGGTGTCGAAACCGGTGGCTGCCCGCATACAGCAATCCGCGAGGACGCCTCGATCAATCTTGCGGCCGTGGCTGAAATGCAGGCCCGGCACCCCGATGTCGACGTTGTTCTGATCGAAAGCGGCGGCGACAACCTATCTGCCACCTTCAGCCCCGAATTGGCGGATGTGACGCTCTATGTGATTGACGTGGCTGCTGGCGAAGAAATCCCCAGAAAGGGTGGCCCCGCGATCACCAAATCCGACATCCTGATCATCAACAAAACCGACCTAGCGCCCCATGTCGGTGCATCGCTGGACGTCATGGACCGCGACGCGACGAGGATGCGCAACGGGCGGCCGTTTGTCTTTGCATCTCTGAAACATAGACAGAGCGTCGACAGGATTGTGGACCTGCTGGCGCAGATAGGTGGATTGAACCTGTCATCAAGCTCAGATGCCCAACAACCCGTGGTTCAGAATGCGTAACCTCTGATACTGCAAAACGCACGACAGGTGCGCGGTTTCAGAACCTATTGTTCTACCAGTCTTGCAGCGTCTGCCCCAAAAAACGTCGGGCCGAAACGAATTCAGCCCGACGTTGGAGCATCAGCTGCCCTGATTGCGAAAGCTCTCTTCGAACTCTTGCGTTTGATTTTCTGCGCTGCCGCCGCTTGGACCTTCGCAGGCGGCCACAAAGAGTATGCTGGCAGTGATGAGGACGGCTCGGATCATTTTGGTGGCCTTTGCGTTGAGGACGTGGACATAAAAAGTGTGAGTGCTTTTGCCTAACACAGCGCGGGACGACAGCGGGTCAAACCTGTGTGACCGCTCTGTGAGCACACACGATCCGGCGGAGCCTGAGGTGCTTAAGCTTTGAGTACTAATCCCCAAAGATGTGTGTGCACTGCTCATCAGCTAAGAAAAACAAAAGTGTTCTGGGAAACAGAGGCCAATATAAAAGTGAACAGGCTTTCGCCATCACGGCTTTGTTGACGCTTATTAGCAAAATCGTGATTGCTGCTGGAACAAAGACTCGGAACTCCCAATCTAGGTTGCATCCTTATTCTTCGACTTAGAAGTCCGCTTGATCCTGGCGACTTTTGGTCGATCACAACAGACGAGCCAAGCCATGTCGCAATTATCAACGTCCCTCCTCAGCGTTTTGGAAATCCTGTCCTTGGTTTTTGTCTTTGCTGTCGGACTTGCGGCTCTATGGGTTGTCGTCGCCTACTTTCGGGACAAGACACAAACGGAAAGTACACTGCGAAGGAACTATCCGGTTGTGGCCCGGTTCAGGTATTTCTTCGAACATATGGGGGAATTCTTCCGTCAGTATTTCTTTGCCCAGGACCGCGAGGAAATGCCATTCAACCGGGCGGAACGATCCTGGGTTTACCGGGCTGCGAAGAACGTGGACTCCACCGTCGCATTTGGCTCGACACGGGATCTACGCCCCACGGGTACCGTATATTTCGCCAACTGCCCCTTCCCGACACTGGAACAGGATGCGCAAGGACCATCGGATGTTACAGTTGGCCCCTTTGCACGCCACCCCTATACGACGGATTCAATGTTCAACATTTCCGGCATGAGCTATGGCGCGATCTCGATCCCAGCCGTGCGGGCGCTGTCCCAAGGGGCGAAGAAAGCGGGCATGTGGATCAATACCGGCGAGGGCGGTCTATCGCCTTATCATCTGGAAAGCGGTGCGGATGTCGTATTCCAGATCGGCACCGGTAAATTCGGGGTGCGCAAACCCGAGGGTGGGTTTGACGAGGACAAGTTGCGCACTGTCGCGGCCCATGATGCGGTGAAGATGTTTGAAATCAAGCTGAGCCAAGGCGCCAAACCCGGCAAAGGCGGCATCCTGCCCGGCGCCAAAGTGACCGAGGACATCGCCGAAATCCGCGGGTTGCAAGTAGGTCAGGACGCGATCAGCCCGAACCGCCACCCAGAAATCGACAGCGTGGGCGATCTGCTGGATATGATCGCTTATGTGCGCGACATCACCGGCAAGCCGGTCGGCTTTAAAGCGGTTATAGGGTCGTATGGGTTCTTTGACGATCTGTGCACAGAGATTCTGAAACGTGGGCCAGAAAGCGCGCCGGATTTTGTGACCATCGACAGCTCGGATGGCGGTACCGGTGCGGCCCCGATGAGCCTGATTGACAACATGGGGATGCCACTGCGCGAAAGCCTGCCTCTGACTGTAGATATGCTGAAGAAGTACGGGCTTCGCGACAGGGTCAAGGTTTGCGCCAGCGGAAAGATGATCAACCCGTCCGAGGTGGCATGGGCCTTTTGCGCGGGTGCGGATTTTGTGAATTCAGCGCGTGGGTTCATGTTTGCACTGGGCTGCATTCAAGCGTTGCAGTGCAACAAGAATACCTGCCCGACCGGAATCACCACGCACAATACCAAGCTGCAGTTCGGCCTTGATCCAACCAGTAAATCGGAACGTGTGGCAAGCTATGCCCGGAACATGAAGAAAGAGGTCGGCATAATCGCCCACAGCTGCGGTGTGGCCGAACCGCGCCAGCTGAAACGACACCATGCGCGTATCGTGTTGGACAATGGCCGATCCGTTTCGATGCACGAGCTGTATCCCGAACCTGCGCAATTGCAAGCAGCGGAATAACATCGCACCATTCATCTCAGTTCAATTGTGACCTTCGCCACCGCCGGATTCGTGCGCGGATCCGGTGCGCTATCAGGAGACATCATGTCCGATCATTCGCAAAACGCACCGTCTGTCACAAAAGCCTCTGATCTGCTCGTCGCAGCGCTTGAGGCCGAAGGGGTCGAGTATATCTTTGCCGTACCGGGTGAGGAAAACCTGGATGTGCTGGAATCCTTACGGACCTCAAGGATTGAGCTGGTCCTGACCCGCCATGAACAGGGCGCGGCATTTATGGCGGCGACCTACGGGCGCTTGACCGGCAAGGCGGGTGTTTGCATGGCAACACTGGGGCCAGGGGCCACCAACTTTGCGACTCCTGCCGCTTATGCGCATCTGGGCGGCATGCCTCTGATCATGATCACAGGCCAAAAGCCCATCAAGAAGTCGAAACAGGGCCAATTTCAGATCATTGATGTGGTCGGTCTGTTCGACCCGATCTGCAAGATGTCCAAGCAGATCGTTCACGGCAACACCATCCCGTCCCTGATCCGCGAGGCGTTCCGCGTCGCACAAGAGGAACGCCCTGGCGCGGTCCTGCTTGAATTGCCAGAAGATATCGCTGCTGAAGACACAACGGAACATGTGCTCGAGCCGCATCCGCGCCACTACGCTGTCGCGGGCGACACGGTCCTGAACGAAGCCGCTGAAATGATCCGGTCGGCGAAGATGCCCTTGCTGCTGCTGGGTGCCGGAGCCAACCGCAAGTACGCTCGCAGCGCGCTAAGCAAATTTGTCGAAGACACGCAGATCCCCTTCTTCAACACGCAGATGGGCAAGGGCGTGGTGGATGAACGATCCGACCTGTTTCTTGGGACGGCTGCGCTGTCGGATGGCGATTACCTGCATTGCGCCATCGAACGGGCCGATCTGATCATCAATGTTGGCCATGACGTGGTCGAAAAACCGCCCTTCTTCATGGAGGAAGGCGGCACCAAGGTGATCCATGTGAATTACAAGGCCGCGCAGGTCGATCAGGTCTATTTCCCGCAGGTCGAAGTCGTCGGTGATTTGGCACAATCCATCGCGCGGCTGGGTGATAAACTGGGCGGCCCGCTGGATTTCGACCGAAGCTATTTCCAGCGCGTCAAGCAAGAGACCGACCAGCATACATCTGAAGGTGCCGATGACCCACGTTTCCCCGTAATCCCACAGCGTTTTGTAGCCGATACCCGCAAAGTGATGGGCGATTGCGATATCATTGCGCTGGACAACGGCATCTATAAAATCTGGTACGCGCGAAACTATCTTGCCTATCAGCCCAATACCGTCCTGCTGGACAATGCTCTGGCCACCATGGGGGCCGGGTTGCCTTCGGCCATGATGGCGGCCAAGCTTTACCCAGAACGCAGGGTCATGGCGATCTGTGGCGACGGCGGGTTCATGATGAATAGTCAAGAAATCGAGACCGCGGTTCGACTTGGCCTCAATCTGGTTGTGACCGTTTTGAATGACAGCTCATACGGGATGATCCGGTGGAAGCAGTCACATGCGGGGTTCGACGACTGGGGGCTGGAATTCAACAACCCCGATTTCGTTCAATACGCCAACAGTTACGGCGCGACCGGCCATCGGATCGCACGTACCGAGGATCTGGTCCCAACCTTCGAAAAGGCGTTCCAGGCGGGCGGCGTTCACCTGATTGACCTGCCGGTGGACTACAGCGAAAACCAGCGTGTTCTGATTGATGAACTGGCTGCAAAGGTGTGCCTGATATGAGCGACACTCTGGACGTTCTCAACCCTTTTGATCTTGAGAAGATCGGTAGTGTTTCGATCAACACGTGGGATGATGTGGATTCCATGTTGGACGTGGCCCATGGTTTACACCGGTCGCGCGACGCGTGGTTGCCAGCCTTTCAGCGGATCGAGATCCTGAAAAACACAGCCCGTATCATGTCTGAAAGGGCCGACGAGCTGGCGATGCTGATCGCCAGTGAAGGTGGCAAGCCTTTGGTCGACGCGCGCATTGAAGTGACCCGCGCAATCGACGGGGTCGAGCTGTGCGTCCACGAGATTGGCCATATGGCTGGCAAAGAAATCCCGATGGACCTGACAGCGGCGGGCTCGGGTCGGGTCGCCTTTACACAGCGCGAACCGATAGGCGTGGTTGTCGCGGCCAGCGCGTTTAACCATCCGCTCAACCTGATCGTTCACCAAGTCGCCCCCGCAGTGGCTACAGGCTGCCCGGTGATCGTCAAACCCGCTTTGGATACGCCACTGTCCTGCAAGGCATTTGTCGAAATTCTGCATGAGGCTGGTTTACCTGAGACTTGGTGCCACCTCGCGATTTGCCACAACGACGTGGCCGAGCAGATGATCACCGACACGCGCGTTGGGTTCTTTTCTTTCATCGGCTCGGCCAAGGTGGGTTGGATGCTGAGGTCCAAGCTGGCCCCCGGAGTGCGATGTGCGCTGGAACATGGCGGGGCCGCACCCGTGATCGTGGATGAAAGCGCCGATATTGAGGGAATGATCCCACTCGTGACCAAAGGCGGGTTCTATCATTCCGGGCAGGTCTGCGTCTCGGTCCAGCGCGTTTTCGCGCCCACGGGCATCGCAGAGGACATTGCACAAAAGCTGGCCAAGGCGGCGTCCGCACTTAAGGTTGGCGATGCGCGTCAGGAAGATACCGAATGCGGCCCCCTGATCCGCCCAGGTGAAGTTGATCGCGTTGCCGAATGGGTGGACGAGGCCGTTGAGGGTGGCGCAACCTTGCTGACTGGCGGACGAAAGCTGGGTCCGACTACGTATGCGCCCACCGTCTTGCTGGACCCACCCGCCGACGCTCGGGTTTCAACATCCGAAGTCTTTGGACCCGTGGTCTGCGTCTATAGCTACGACAGGATCGAGGATGCGTTCGCCGCCGCCAACAGCCTGCCTTTCGCGTTTCAGGCGGCTGTCTTCACCAAAGCTCTGGACACGGCCATGCAAGCCATCAGACATCTGGATGCAACCGCCGTTATGGTGAACGATCACTCGGCATTCCGGGTCGATTGGATGCCCTTCGCGGGACGGAGGCAATCGGGATACAACACAGGCGGCATCGGCTATACGATGCATGACATGACTCAGGACAAGATGGCTGTAATCAAGCTTTGAGGACATTGACTAGCGTGAGCAGCTGCCCGTTGTTTTGCCTGATGCGTCAGGAAAGATCAGGCCGCAACTTTTCTGTCTGATGCAGCCGAAGGTGCCTTTTGTGTCGATGATACCTGTTTCTGCTAACCTTGGGGTCGACCAAGTTTTCGCATACAGGCCCAGTTTTCTTTGCTCTTGCTGCAACGATGCCGTTGCAACCGATTGCAACCGCGGTTCAATATTGCGTAGTATTTCCTCATGACCGCACCAATTTCTTCCCTAAAACCGATTAGGCCCACATCATGAGTGTCACACTGAAAGATGTCGCGGCGCTGGCCGGAGTTTCGCGGTCTGCTGTGTCGCGCACCTTTACCGAAGGTGCCTCGGTTTCAGCCAAAACCCGCAGCAAAGTCGAAAAGGCCGCTGCCGAACTAGGCTACAGCCCAAATGCTTTGGCGTCGTCACTGACAACGGGGCGAACCAAACTGATCGGCCTGATCTCGAACAACTTTCACAACCCCATATTCCTTGAGGTGTTTGATCTGTTCACCCGCACCCTTCAGGAACGCGGCCTGCGGCCCCTGATCGTCAACCTGACGGACGAAGTTCAGCCCGCAAACTCCGTCAGGATGTTGCGGCAATACTCGGTCGATGCGGCCATCGTGGCTTCTTCGACGTTGCCGCCAAGTTTTGCCAAGGCGTTCCACGATGCAGGCGTTCCCGTGGTGCATACATTCGGGCGTTCTGCCACGTCGCCCGAGGTTCACGTGGTGGGGATCGACAACGTGGAATGCGGGCGCATGGCTGCACGAGAGTTGCTTGCAAGAGGGTACAGACGTATCGGTTATCTGGGCGGTCCCAAAGACGCGACCTCTGCCATGGACCGCTATCGCGGCTTCATGGAAGAGGTCGAAAAACACCCCGACCTGAACGTTTCGCATTCCTTCGCGGGGGCCTATTCGTTCGAGGCAGGTCGCGCCGAAATGCTGCGTCTGTTGGCGGATACCCCTGCCGAGGGGTATTTTTGTGGCGACGATATTTTGTCAATCGGCGCATTGTCAGCCTTGAGCGATCACGGGATAAAGCCGGGTCATGATATCGGAATCATCGGCCTGAACGACATGGAGATGTCGCGTTGGGAAAGCGTTGACCTCACGACAATCCACCAGCCGATCAAACAGATCATCACGGCGTCGGTCGATCTTGTGGAAGAGATGTTGAAAGACCCCGACCGCTACCCCGAGGCCCGAATCTTTCCCTGTCGGGTGATTGAGCGGGGCACATTGCGCCCCCACCCCTAATCAGCGAAACATCGGTGGGCGCGCGTCTGTCCAAGCCCCATCGTTTTTGGACGACGCCACTGCTGCGTGAACGGCAGCTATCGACCGCACGCCGTCGGCAGGGGTCGGCAGGCCATCTCGAACCTCTCCCTGAATGGCATCGGCCAGATCGCAATAGATATTCGCCACGGCCAGGGGGAAGCCTTCAGGGTGGGCAATAGCCACGCGTGACAGGCGCTGCGCGTCGTCGTGCAAACCCCCTTCGCCTTTTTCGATGATCTGAGTGCGCCCTCCCACCGGAGTATAGACAAGCTGATTGGGCTGCTCGGATGCCCAGCGCAAACCACCGGTTTCGCCAAAGACCTGAATGTCGAATCCGTGCTGCCGACCAATCGCCACCGAGGATGTCCACAACCGCCCCACTGCGCCACCTTCGGTACGGAAGTTGATCATGGCGTCATCCTCAAGCTCGCGACTGGGGATGGTCGAGGCCATATCCGCCGACAGGGTCTTGACCTCGTCATCGCTGATGAAGCTCGCCATATGCAGCGCATGGATACCGCAATCGGCGAATTGACCAGAGACGCCTGCCATTGCTGGGTCATAGCGCCAACGCACGCGGGGGTTATCCGCATCGGTCGCGTCACCGTGGTGGCCGTGGCTGAAATTCGTCACCACCAGACGCACCTTGCCGATATCGCCCGCCCGCACCATCGCACGGGCCTGCCGCACCATCGGATAGGCGGAATAGCAATAGTTCACCGCGCAGATCCTGCCCGAGGCTTTGGCCACGCGCACGATCTCTTCGCCCTCCTCCACGGTCATGGTCATCGGCTTCTCGCATAAAACGTGGAAACCGGTCTCGAGAAAGGCTTTGGCGATCTCGAAATGGGTCGCGTTTGGGGTGGCGATCGTCACCAGATCAATGCGGTCGGGGCGGTCTTTTTCACCAGCCAACATTTCTTGCCAGTCGCCATAGGCACGGTCCTGCGCCACGCCCAGACGCTGAGCATATTCTCGCCCGACTTCTGGGCGATGGTCCAACGCGCCCGCGGTGAATTCAAACATCCCATCGGCCAGCGCGCCCAACCGGTGCGCGGGCCCGATCTGACTGCCCTCACCCCCACCAATCATGCCCCATTTCAGCTTTGCCATGATCTTAGTCTCTCTGTTGTCTTGTCGTTTATTCGATCAGAATTGACTGACGTCCTGCCATTGCCGCTGGTCCGAGGACGCAAGCACCGCCGCCAGAACGCGGTTCACCTCATGCCCGTCGCGGAAAGTCGGCCAGATGTTTTGGCCTGTATGGATGGCCTGCAGGAAATCCTTCGCTTCGATGATGATCTGGTCCTGATACCCGGTGCCATGGCCCGGTCCCTGACAGAAGGGCTCATAGTCCGGGTGCGCCGGACCGGTCAGGATCTTGGTGAAGCCCCGCGACGCCTCAGTCCCTTCGCGGCGGTACAGCCACAGGGCATTCTGATCCTCCTGATCAAAGTGGATCGCGCCTTTGGTGCCAGAGATCTCATAGGCGTACCCCATCTTCCGTCCCGTCGCGACGCGGCTGAAATAGAGGTTCCCCATGACGCCATTTTCAAACCGGCACATCATCTGGGCGTGATCGTCATTCGTGACCTCTCCGCCCGGTCGATGGCGGTGGACGGTCTCCACATCTGCCATCACCTGCGTGATAGGTCCGATCAAAGCAAGCGCGCCATTTACCATATGTGGCGCCAGATCACCAATCGTCCCATTAGCCCGACCCGTTGTGCGCCATGACGCCGGAGCATCCGGGTCAGCGTAGAAATCCTCGGTATGTTCCCCCCGAAACCAGGTGACGTCGCCAATCTCGCCGCTGGCAATCAACTGTCTTGCATATTGACTGGCGGGGGTCCGGATATAGTTGAACCCAACCATATTAATTGCACCGGCCGCTTCAGCGGCCGCCACCATCGCGCGGCTGTCCTCCAGTGACGCGCCCAGAGGCTTTTCGCATAACACCGGCTTGCCCAGCGCAACGGCAGCCTCGGCTATTTGGCGATGCGTAGACTGCGGAGAGGCGATCACGATTGCCTCGACCTTTGGGTCGGCGACCAAGGCGCGCCAGTCGCTGGTCGCCCGCGCGAACCCATACGCTGCGCGATACCGCTCTGCGCTCTGCGACGTCGACGCGCAGATCACCTCAAGCCGGGGTCGCAATGCTGTGTTGAACACCGCCCCCACCGCGGCCATTGCGACCGAATGAGCCTTGCCCATATAGCCGCCGCCGACGATTCCAATTCCGATTTCTGGCACTTGCAACCGCTCCGAACATTGTATTTGCAACCGGTTGCAAAATGAGTATCGTGTGAATCGATTCAACGCAAGGACCAACCATCCCTGCCCGCCCTATTTCGCCGGAGGACACGACGTGAGCACCCTGATGGATGGGATCAAAGGAAACCGATTTGCTGTTTTCGGGCGCGCGGGCATTGACCTGTTTGCAGATCCTGTCGGTGTCAAAAGCGAAGATGCCGGCGCCTTTGGAGCCGACTTGGGGGGATCTTCAGCCAATATCTGCGCCGGGCTGGTAAAACTTGGCAGTCAGGCATCTTTGGTCACGTCGATTTCGGATGACGCGGTAGGGCGGTTCTGCATGAACAGGCTGGCCCATTACGGAGTGGACACATCTTACGTCCGCGTTCTGGGGGGTGAATATCGCACCTCTCTGGCGCTGTATGAAAGCCGGACCGAGGATTTCCAGAACGTCATTTACCGGAACGGAGCGGTCGACTTTCAGGTCACCGAAGAAGACGTCGACCGAGTAGACTACACTTCATTCACAGCCGTACTGTCCGCCGGAACTGTCTTTGCGGCTGAACCCTCGCGCAGCGCCACATTCCGCGCCCTTCAAAACGCCCGCTCGGCCGGATTGCCGGTGATTTTCGACATCGACTACCGTCCTTACAGCTGGCCGTCTGCGGAAGTGGCGGCAGATGTTTTGTCGAGCGCGGGCGCGGCCAGCGATCTGATTGTCGGAAACGATGAAGAATTCGGCTTCATGGCTGGCGGTATAGAAAAGGGCTTTGCCAAAGCGCAAGAACTGGCTGGGAAACCGGGACGCGTCGTAATCTACAAAATGGGTGAAAAAGGCGCAGTAACACTGGCCAACGGGCAAGAAATCGAAACCGGTATCTACCCTGTCGACGCGATCAAACCTGTGGGCGCTGGCGACAGCTTTATGGCAGGTCTGCTGGCATCGATCGCGGCGGGGTATCCGCTGAAAGACGCGGTGATGCGCGGGTCGGCCTGTGCGTCCATTGTCGTGTCTAAACCCGGATGCTCTCCAGCCATGCCAACGACGTCTGAGCTGGATGCGTTTCTGGCGTCCCATCCCGGTCCAACGACCTAGGAGGTCTCATGCATATTGCCCCATTCGACAACCAGAACAAACCCATTGTGGATACTGATGACCCGACAGTGCCGTTGAACTATTTCAACATCGTCAAATTGAAAAAGGGCGAGGCGTTCGAATATCAGGTACCCGGATATGAAACCTGCATTGTTCCGGCAACCGGCAGCGTCGATGTCGACGTGGAAGGCGTCCCCTTCCCCGCTTTGGGAAACCGGGGCGAAGACGTCTGGGATGGCGAACCCGAAGGGGCCTATGTTCCCGTGGGTGCCAAAGCGCAAATGGTCTGCGTATCTGAATCCGCCGAGGTCTTTGTAGCTGGTGCGAAATACGACAAGGTGCTGGATCCTTTCGACGTGCGTGAACATGACCTTGTGCAATATGGCAGCGACGACACCAAGACCCATCGCAAGATCAAACATATTTTGGGTCAAAAGCAGCACGACAAAGTGGGCCGGCTGCTGGTGAGTGAGTTGTTCACCGTTGGTCAAGGCGGCTGGTCAGGGTTCCCCAGCCACAAGCACGACACCAACCGCCTACCCGATGAGACGCGGCATGATGAGACCTATAATTTCCGCTTCAAACCCAACTGGGGCTCGGGTCTGCAGATGTTACAGCGCGAAGATAACGCCCCTGGCGATGCTTATCACATCGTCGATGGCTCGACTGTTTGTATAGACACCGGGTATCACCCCTGCTGCGTCTTGCCAGGGTACGAGATGTATTACTTCACCATCCTCGGTGGCCTGACCCAACGGTCTCTGGTGCAGTACTTCCAACCCACCCATGCCTATCAGATCGAAACGATTCCGGGCATCAAAGACATGATCGCCAAGTTCAAATGACCCTTGTTACGCTGAAAGATGTGCTGCAACCGGCCTACGCGCAGGGCTATGCTGTTGGCGGGCTGGTAGCGCTGGGCTGGGAGGACATGCGCGCCTATGTGGCCGCAGCCGAAGCCGAAAATGCGCCCGTCATCCTGCAAGCCGGACCAAGCTGTCGCGAGCATACGCCCTTACCCATTCTGGGAAAAATGTTCCGGCACCTGGCTGAAAACGCCTCGGTCCCTGTCGTGGCGCATCTGGATCACGGCTATACGTATGAGGAGTGCAAGATCGCTCTGGACAGCGGCTTTACCTCGTTGATGTTCGACGGCTCGCGCAAGCCTCTGCAGCAGAATATTGACGAGACCGCCGCCATCGCCGAAATGGCCTATAAGGCAGGAATCTCCTGCGAGGGTGAGATCGGGTTTGTCGGCTATTCCGGCGGGGAAGGATCGAACGGCACAGACCCCGCCGAGGCGGCGCAATTCGCCCGGCAAAGCGGTGTCGATGCGATGGCGATCTCGGTCGGCAATGTACATTTGCAACAAGACAAAGAAGGCGGATTGGACGAGGCCCGCATTGCCGAGATCGACGCATTGACCGAGGTCCCCTTGGTGATCCATGGCGGCTCGGGCGTGCCGGTGGAACAGCGCGCGCGGCTGTCGCGCGACACGTCGATCTGCAAGTTCAACATCGGCACCGAACTGCGGATGGCCTTTGGGAATGCCCTACGCGCAGCAGTCAACAGCGACCCAAACCGATTTGATCGCGTGACTATCTTGAAAGAAACGCAAGACCCGGTCGAGGCCGCCGCCCGCGCCGTGATCCGCGCTTTTGGGGCACCACCGCAGAAGTAAGACACACATGGTCAACGGGTCGCGGCCCCCACAAGCCGGATGCCGCGAAAGAGCAGGGTCAGATCGAGCCACCCTCGACCATGAAATTCCCGGCGCTGCACATGGCGGCATCGTCTGAGGCCAGAAAAACCACCATCCGCGCCACATAGACCGGGTCGATCGGGTCCGGCAGACACTGGCGGTCAACCTGTTTTGCCAGCGCCTCGGGCGTGACCCACAGGTCCTTTTGGCGCTCGGTCATGATCCAGCCGGGAACGACAGTATTGACGCGTATGCGATGATCGCCCAACTCGCGCGCCATTGTGCGGGTCAGGCCATGCACGGCGGATTTCGCCGTGGCATAGGCCGGGAACCCTGCGCCACATTCCCACCAGGAATTCGAACCCAGATTGATGATCGAGCCGCCGCCTGCCGCGATCATACCGGGCGCAACAGCCTGAATGGCAAAGAACATGTGGCGGATATTCGTCGCCATACGTTCATCCCAATATTCCGGTGTGACTTCGCGCCAGTCGTGGCGATCATCATGGGCCGCATTGTTGACCAGAACATGCGCCGGGCCCAGTTCCTCGGACAGTTGCTCCAGTGCGTCGCGCAGCGCGTCGACGTCGCGCAGATCGCACTGCGCGAACGCGTGCTCGCCTTCCAGCTCGGCCAGCAGTGCGTGCCCGGCATCAGCGTTGATATCCAGAAACCCGACTTTCGTGCCTTGCTGGGCAAACGCTCGGACGGTCCGCGCTCCGATACCACCAGCGCCGCCGGTAATTACGACGGTTTTGCCTTTCAAACTGGGGTAGTTCGCAAAATCTTGGGTCAACTATCTCGCTCCATGATCCATTCGACCTCGGGGGCCGGAACAAACCGCCACTTGCGCAGAGGGCCTGCCATGACGTTCAGATAGTACATCTCAAACCCATAGGGCGCGCCGCAAGGGTGATGGCCCCGCGGCACGGTCACAACATCGCCATCGGACACAGCCATCGTCTCGTCCAACTGGCCGTCATCGGTATAGACGCGCTGAATGCCGAACCCGTTGGCGGGGTTCAGGCGGTGGTAATAGGTCTCTTCCAAATAGGTGATGCGGGGAAAATCATCCTCGTCATGGCGATGGCTTGGGAAAGAGGACCAGTTGCCATTGGGTGTAAAGACCTCGGTTACCAGAAGACTGTCGGCGTAGTCTTCGCCCTCCATCGCGATGTTGTTAATGTAGCGCGTGTTAGTACCCTTGCCCCGTTCGGTCAGAGTAATGCCGTCCGGCCCGATACGACGCACTTGATGTCCGCCTTTGCCAGGGGCTGTGCATACCGCGATGATGCAATCAGTTTCCGCAACCGCCTGCCAGTCGGTCCCGTTGGGCAGGTACAGGCAATGCGGAGGGGTCTTTTCGAACACGTCCATCCGGTCGCCCAGCATGCCCCAGTCCTGTCCGGCTCCGGTGATCTGCGCCTTGCCTTCTACCATGACCAAAATAACCTCGCGGTCGCCAGTCACCTCAGAAGCTGTGTCGCCCGCGCGAAGATGATAGAGACCAAACCCGACATAGCGCCAACCGGCACTGGCCGGGGTGATATCGTGCACCTTACCGCGCGTGCCGAAGGGTTTTTTCAAAAGGTCCGCCATCTCGTGTTCTCCGTGTTGGGCGGGCATGGTCGCCCGCCCGATATTGCCTTATGCTGCCTGTCGGGTTTCCAGCGCTGCAAGCGTCTGTGCCAGCTGTTCTTCTGTCCACCCTTCGGATACCGCGCTGCGCAGGATATCGGCTTGACTGGCGGGGGCGTTTCCGCCAACCGGTGGGTCTGTATCCAGATTTGTCGGAAACGGATAACCCTCGGCAGTGGCCGCAATAGCCGCATCCAACTCCGGCCCCGACAGATCGCCACGCTGCTTCAGCGCCACCAGTGCCGGGAACGCCCTCAGCGACATGGCGCGCCGGTCGATGGCCTCCATCGCGCGCCCAAAGGCTGAAGAGACCTGAAGCAGGTTTGCCATTCTGTTGATATCCGCGCTGCGGTTCTCGCCCGCCGCATGAAACAGCGCCGGGTTGAAGAAAACAGCATCCCCTTTGTCCAGTGGCAGCTGGATGTAGTTGCCTTCGAAATGATCGCGATGGGCTGCATCGTGAAACGCCAGATAGCCCGGCGCATAAAGCTGCGAAAACGGCAACAGCTTGGTCGGGCCACTTTCGGCCGGCATATCGCAATGTGCCACCGCGCCCTGCAAAGTCAGAGTCGCTGTCACCAAATGCGCATGGGCCGGATACCGCGCGGCGCTTTCGGCGCTTTGAAACCCCAGATGGTAGTCCCGATGCGCTTGCTGTGCCTTGCCACCGGGGCGGACCTGATTGACTTGCGCAGTCATCTGATAATTCGGTCCCAGCCACGCCTCACACACGGCCGCAATCGAGGTATTGCCAAAGTAGAGCGCAAAACCTTCGGGATCCTTCATGCATTGCTTTTGCAGCGCATTCCACACCCGGTCATTGGCACCCGAGGCCGCAAAGTGATCGCCTTCGCCTGCCCCACCTTCGCGCTCTTCGTCGATGATCTGCTGAAACACCTCGGTGGCCCGGTCGATCACGGTGGTATCCGCATAAGCGCCTTTCAGCGCGATCACTCCGGCCGAGCTGTTCAACACCTGCCCCCATTCCGCAAGCAGAGCTTGACGCTGCGCGCCATCCTCTAACGCAGGCCGCAGGGTATTCATGTCATAAACGGGTACGTTCTTTTCAATGCCCGCCGCATGGGGCACCGCTGACGCCTGTAGGGCCTGAGAGGTCAACACCTTGAATTCATCCAGATCACAGGATTCCCGGTCAAAATATCCGACATATCCAAGCTCTTGGTGCACCATGATCTTCTCCTTTCTCATGGCTTCGGTGTTGCCCATCGGGCGGTGAGTTATGCAGTGATCGTCAGCCCAGCCTCCCCACAGACTTCGACAATGTGCTCGTAACCCTTCTTCGAATATTCGTAGGGTGGCGCTTTGGCGGGATCCTGTTCGGCCTCAACCACGATCCAGCCGCTGTAATCCATCGTCTTCAGCGCGTTTGCGACGGCCTGAAAGTCGATGCAGCCATCTCCCGGCACGGTGAAGGCCCCAGCAATGACGGCATCCAGAAAGCTGCGATTGTTCTCGCGCGTATCCTGTACGACCTGCGGGCGGATATCCTTGAAATGCACGTGATGCACGCGGTCGCCCCAGCGGTTCAGGGTGGCCAGCACATCGCCGCCGCCAAACAGCAAATGGCCGGTGTCAAAGCACAGCTTGACCTCGGGGTCCGACCCTTCCATCAGCCAGTTCACGTCGTCTTCGCTTTCGATGATCGTACCCATGTGATGGTGATAGGCCATGGGCATACCCTGATCCGCCATACACTTGGCCAATTCGCTGATCTTAGCGGCGTAGGCCAGAACTTCATCTTTCGACAGTTTCGGGCGGTCGTTCACCGGCGTTCCGATCTGACCCTGAACGGTGTTCGAGCATTCGGCGTATACGATACAGGGGCTGTTCAGCGCCACGAATTGTTCGACCTGTTCGCGCACAGCCTCGCGTTCGGTGGCAAAATCATTCACCAGCGACGCGCCCGAACACCAACCACCGCAAAGCGCAATGTCATTCGCCTCAAGATAGGCGCGCAAACCTTCAGTATCGCCGGGCATCCGTTGGCCGCGCTCAACGCCTGTATAGCCGATCTCACGCGACTCCTTCAGCGCCTGCTCCATGGTGTAGGCAGCGGTCAGATCCGGCAGATCATCATTCTGCCACGCGATCGGAGAGATTCCGATTTTCACGCTCATTTGGTATTTCTTTCCTTGATCGCCAGCTCGTAAGCCGCGCGTTTTTCGTTCACTTCAGGGCGGATGCTGACCTCGGGCACCGCCACTTCCCACCACGTGCCGCCATATTCGGTCGAGGGGTAGGGATCGGTATCGATGACAACCACATACGGCCCCTTGATATCGGCGCGTTTGGCAAGCGCGTCCTCGAGCTCGGCAATCGAGCCGACCTTGACCGAGGTCGCCCCCATCGCCGCCGCATGGGCGGCAAAGTCGATATTGGACGGGTTCTCATGCACCGCATGGTCCAACAGGTTGTTAAACTCGGCCCCACCGGTGCCCATCTGCAGGCGGTTGATGCAACCAAAGCCCCGGTTGTCGGTGATCACCACGGTAAACGAGACACCCATCATCGCGGCCGAGGCCATCTCGGAATTGGCCATCATATAGGTGCCGTCGCCGGTAAAGCAGATCACGTCGCGCTCGGGCTCGGCCATCTTGATGCCCATGGCGCCCGCGATCTCGTACCCCATGCAGCTGAAGCCGTATTCCATGTGATATGCGCCAGGGCGCGGGGCTTTCCACAGTTTGTGCAGTTCACCCGGCATGGTCCCAGCCGCACACATCACCACCGTATCGTTATGCGAGGCGCGCTGGACTGCGCCCACCACCTGCATATCCGTCGGCAGTGCGTTCCCGTCGCCGGGCGCGTCCGTCAGCTTATCGACCTTACCATACCAATCCGCCTTGAGCGTGTCCGAAACCGGATCAGCGCGATAGCCTTGAAGGGCAGCGCCCAACTCCTCCAACCCGACGCGCGCGTCCGATTGCAGCGGCATCGCGCCGTGTTTTTCAGCGTCATAGGCGTTGGTGTTCAGGCACACCATCTCGCGATCCGGGTTCGAGAACAGGCCCCATGACCCAGTTGTGAAATCCTGCAACCGCGTCCCTACTGCCAAAACCAGATCAGCTTCGGCGCAAACATCATTGGCCGGTTCACCCCCGGTCACGCCAACGGGGCCCAGGTTCAACGGATGGTCCCAGGCCAACGCGGACTTGCCGGCCTGTGTTTCGGTGACGGGGATGTTGTGCATCTCCGCAAAGCTCTGCAACGCTTTCGTCGCATCCGAATAGTGCACGCCGCCCCCGGCGATGATCACCGGACGTTTAGCCGCCTTGAGCGCCGCCACTGCGCGGGCCAGCTCACCTTCATCCGGGCGGATGCGGCGCTGATACCAGACGCGGGGCTCAAAGAAACTTTCGGGATAGTCATAAGCTTCGGCCTGCACGTCCTGACAGAAGGAGAGTGTGACCGGCCCGCAATCCGCGGGGTCCGTCATGGTGCGGAAGGCGCGCGGCAGAGCGGTCAGCAGATGTTCAGGTCGCGTGATGCGGTCGAAATAACGGCTGACCGGGCGGAAGCAGTCATTGGCGCTGACCGTACCGTCGCTGAAATTCTCGGGCTGTTGCAGAACCGGATCGGGCCCGCGCGTCGCAAACACATCACCCGGCAACAGCAAGACCGGCAGCCGGTTCACATAGGCCAGCGCCGCCGCCGTCACCATATTCGTGGCTCCTGGCCCGATCGAGGACGTCACCGCCATCGTCTGCGTCCGCCGCTTTTGCTTGGCATAGGCAATCGCGCAATGGGCCATGGTCTGCTCGTTATGGCCGCGATAGGTGGGCAAGCTGTCTTTCACTGCATGCAGCGCCTCGCCCAGCCCAGCCACATTCCCATGGCCAAAGATGGCCCAGACGCCTGCGATAAACGGCTCTCCAGCCTCGTTCAATTGCGCGCCCAGATAGCGCACCAAAGCTTGCGCTGTGGTCAGTCGGACTGTTTTGCCCATTGTGATCCCTTTCAACACAAGGCCAATTTGGCCATTCCAGAATTTTCGTTAAATGTTGGACGCTTGAGCCCAGGGTTGGGTGAACGGCGTTAAACCGTTCCGCCAAGTGAGCCTTCCAGCTGAGCCAGTTCCTGACCACCTGCCATCAGGTCCTGTAACTCTTCTGGCGTGATCTCACCACGTTTTGCAGTGCCCAGAGTCTGACCCCGATTGAGAACGGTAAAGCGGTCCCCCACGGCCAGAGCATGACGCACGTTGTGGCTGATGAAGACAACGCCCACACCTTGACTGCGCACCTTGTCGATGGTCGCCAGAACATTCGAGGTCTGACGCACACCAAGGGCCGAGGTCGGTTCGTCCAGGATCAGAATCTTCGCGCCGAAATGCACAGCCCGCGCAATTGCCACCGTCTGACGCTCACCCCCAGACAATGTGCCAACGGCCTGATCCGGACCACGCAGGTTGATGCCCATTTTGCGCATCTCTTCCATGGTGATCTCATCGGCCAGCTTCTTATCGAAGAAGTTGATCCCGGCCACTTTGCGCGTCGGCTCGTTGCCCATGAAGAAATTGCGGCTGACGCTCATCAGCGGAATCATGGCCAGATGCTGGTGCACCGTTGCGATCCCAGCGGAGATCGCATCGCGCGGGTCTTCGAAGTGCATAGGCTTGTCTTCGAAGAATATCTCGCCTGCTGTTGGCTTGTGCACACCGGACATGGTCTTGATGAAGGTCGACTTGCCCGCACCGTTGTCGCCCAGAAGGCAGTGACACTCCCCTGGTTTTAGGTCAAAGCTGACACCAGCCAGCGCAATGACCGAGCCGAAGTGTTTCTGGATGTCGACCATCCGAATGATCGGCTTTTGATCCTGCGCGTCGCCATGATGGAACTTGGTATCTTCGGTCATCTCAGCGTTCTCCTGTGATGATGCGACGGATATAGGTGTTCAGGATCACCGCGCCCAGCAGGATCACGCCCAGGAACACCCGGAACAGAGAGCTTTCCACGCCGGCAAAGAACAGTCCCTGTTGAACCACACCAAAGATCAGCGCGCCGAGCGCCGCGCCAAGGACCGAGCCATAGCCGCCGGTTAGCAATGCGCCACCGATAACCACAGCAATGATCGCTTCGAACTCCTTCAGCAGACCACGATCCGCGCCGGCTGATCCGAACTCCATCACCTGACAGGTGGCGAAAACCGTGGCGCAGAAGGCCGTGAACATGAACATCAGGATTTTGACTTTGTTGACTGGAACACCCGAGTTCCGGGCTGCCTCGGCATCGCCACCAGCTGCGAAAATCCAGTTGCCGAATTTGGTCTTGGTCAAAAGCACATGGCCAAAGATGATGATTACGATAGCCCAGATGATCAGCATTGGAATGCCGTCCACCACCGGCTGACCCTGACGCGTACCCCGTTCGAAAACCTCGATAATACCGTTGTCACCCAGCCAAACGAACAGGCCCTGCCCGACCTTGCCGCCAAAGATAGATGCCAGCCAATCGCCTTCGGCTGCGTCCTTGATCCCGCCGATGATGGTTTTACGTTCAATCGTCTGTGGCAGGTAAATCGTGAATCCGCGCAGAATGAACAGAAACGCCAGCGTAACAATAAAACTGGGCAGGCCTGTTCGGACAACGATGTAGCCGTTTAGCGCTCCGATGGCGACGCATAGGACAAACGTGATTATGATAGCCATCCAGACCGGCCAGCTCATTGTGACCGAGAAAATAGCAATCATCATGCCCGCAAACCCGATCATCGACCCAACGGACAGGTCAAATTCACCGGCGATCATCAGCAGGCAGGCCCCAACAGCGATGATCATGAACTGAGCCGAAACGACCGACCAGTTCATGACCCCCTGAGCGGTGAACATGCCGCTGTCAAAGGCGAACAGCAGGAAAAAGGTGAATACGGCGACAGTGCCGACCATCCCACCCAATTCGGGGCGGATCAGAGCGCGGCGCAGTGGTGAGATCTCTTTGATCCGTTCGTCGCCGCCTGCCGTGGATTGAACTGACTCAGACATCGTGGTCCTCCCTCGCGCGGGGTTCTGAGTTTTGGGGGGTACAGCGGGCACGCCCAATTGGTGCCCGCCGTGATTGAGAAGATCAGCGGTATTCGCCCGCGAACTCTTCGATCTTGGTCAGACCGTCTGCGGTTACGAAACCGGGGCCCGAGTTGATGTTGTTGCCCGGCAGAACGCCGTAACGGTGGTAGTTGGTCATAACTACAACCGGCAGATAGGCTTGCAGGAAGGGCTGTTGGTCGATGCCCCACTGGATGGTGCCGTCCTTGATACCTTTGACGATTTCACCGCCCAGATCGAATGTGCCGAAGTAGATGTCACCGGCCATGCCGTTTTCCTGTAGCGCCAGAATGGTCGGATCAGCCGAGGTCGGGCCAAGTGTCAGAACAGCGTCGGTGTCCGGGTTAGCCGACAGATAGGCCAGAACCCGGTTCTTGATTTCGGCAGGGTCCTGCCCCGCGTCGATCATCTGCTCGCCCAGTTCGACGCCCAGACCATCGGCGAAGCCCTGACAACGCTCCTGGCTGGATGGCTGTACGATGTAGTGGTTCACGCAGAGGAACGACCCGATGCCATCAGCCTTGGCGCGCTGACCAGCAGCGAGGCCCGCGTCATATTCTGGCTGGCCAACATACATCAGAGCGCCCACTTCGCGCGCTTTCTCAGGCGTGCCGGTGTTCATGATGATAACGTCGATACCGGAATCCACCGCAGCCCGGATTGGACCTTCCAGGATGTCTGGATCGGCCAGAGTGGTGATGATCCCATTCGGGCCAGAGGCAGCCGCCTGATCAATGATCCGCGCCATGTCCGCCAGATCGCCGGTCGGAGGGTTACGGTATTCCACCTCGACCCCCATCTGCTCGCCCGCCAAGGCGATGCCGTTTTTGATCGTATTCCACCAGCTATCGCTGTCAGGGGCGTGGCTGACCAGAATGTACTTCTCGCCCTCCGCAGCCGCGCCGGTCACGGTCGCCAGCGCCATCGCACTGGCCGCCAGAGCGCTTTTTACGAACTTATTCATTTGGTTTCCTCCCATAAGAACAGTTTGTCTTTTTTGCCGGGGTCTCAGCCCCAATCATTCGGACGGACCGAATCTCCTCCACTCCGGAAGCTGACGGAGCTGTTCCCAGTTTCCGTATATCGACTCATTTTGCAACCGGTTTCAAAACATCAGGTAGGGTAACTGCCCGACCAGATCGCAGCGAAAGGGTCGCGGCCTCGGCCATGGCTAGGGCGGCCACTCCATCTGCAAGAGTGACCGGCATAGGTGATGAGTGTTGCGCTGCCCTCACAAACGCATCCCATTCGGCGCGGTACGCTGGCATATAACGCTCAAGGAAAAAATACGTTGGCTTGGCACCTGTGACGCCTTGAGCGGTGGATTTCACCACAGCGTTTTCCAATACGTTGTTGGCTTGCAGCAATCCGTCGGACCCCAACAACTCGATCCGCTGATCATATCCGTAGACCGCACGCCGTGAATTCTTGATGACGGCGATCTGACCGCTGCTGTAAGTCATTGTTACAACAGCCGTATCCACGTCGCCTGCTTGTCCGATTTCGGGATCGACGATCGCGCTGCCAATGGCAGAAATCTGTTCCGGCAACTGCCCCATCAAATAGTTCGCCATATCAAAATCGTGTATCATCATGTCGCGGAACAGGCCGCCAGACACTTTGACATAGCTGATCGGAGGAGGCGCAGGATCGAAGCTAGTGATAGATAGCATCTCGGGCTTTCCGATCTCCCCCTGATCAGCCGCAGCTTTAAGGGCCGAAAAGCTGGGATCGAACCGACGATTAAACCCGATCATCACAGGTTGAGCTGTCTCAGCAACCGCCATTTGACAGGCTTGAGCACGCTCCAGATTCAAATCCACGGGCTTTTCGCACAGAACAGCCTTTCCTGCGCTGGTTGCGGCTTGGATCAAATCGGAATGCGTGTCGGTTGGCGTAGCAATGAGGACCGCATCTATCGAGGAATCAGCGATAATTTCTTCAGAACTGGCCGCTTTGGCACCGTATTGGGTCGCCAGAGTATCCGCCGCCACGTTCACTGCGTCAGAGATTGCCACCAACTCGGACTGGGGATGACCGGCGATTGCATCTGCATGCACACGTCCGATACGTCCTGCTCCCAGTAATCCGATCTTTAGCATGGAGGCCTCCCGAATCCTCTTCTCAGCGTAACAATGTTCATTTTTGCAACCGGTTGCAATGCTTTTTCTCGCGGTCGGGGCATCCGTATCGCAAGTCACAAGCGCTACTCAGACTCGATTGCAGATCGAAGATCGAATGATACCTTCACGATTTCAAACGTTTCGAAGTCAGAAACCTTTCTGAAACCTGGGTGATTCTGGTGGCGCGCCTTCACGCTCCCAAAAAAGCATGGGTGGTGTAAGATCTTAATTTTCAGACACTTACGTATCACTCACCTAAGACGAGGAATTTTTACAAAATTTATGTCATAATGACCCATTGTTTTGTGGGGTGCTGTCAAAATGTTTGATTATGGAATTACATCGAAATTCAGTTTGGGCGGGTTCAATTTCGGAGAATTCGGCGTATCAACCTGGATCGGTCAAATCGTCGGGAACCCGGTTTTCCTGATCATCACAGTGGTTGGATTGTATTTTCTGGCTCGGCTGGTTTTCGCCAAATAGGCACAAGCCATCGCGACAGTGTTGGCAAATCCCCTTGGCTAGTCGCCAAGGGTTCGGTCTTTTTTAGTCAAGACTCAGCCATCAGATGAAGTGGCGCCCACGGGAGGACTCGAACCCCCAACAGCCCGATTAGAAGTCGGATATTCTATCCAGTTGAATTACGTGGGCGCAAGTTCGCTTTTATTGGACAACGCCAACCCATAAGTCAACGCGGTATTTGCGACCCTGACGCGCGACCGAGTTTCAAGCCTTTGGGTTAAGGTCCAATCGCATGAACGCGCTATTTGGGTCTGCCTCATATCCGTAAATCGGTCCGCAATATGCGTAGCCCAGAGCTTCATAGAGCTTACGTGCGGCGTCATATTCCCCAAGATGCGCCGCTCCGGTTTCAAGAACCAATGCCGAAACGCCCTCGGCCCGCGCCAAATTTGCCAGGTGGTTCATTATCTCGCGCGCCAGCCCTTTCCCCCGTTCAGATGAAAGAACATGTACGGACTTCACCTCGGCGGTGCCGTCCGGCAATGTTTTCAGCGCGCCACAACCGACAGGCCTGCTGTCGTTGTACACAGCCCAAAACCGCATGTCCGGCCCGGCCAGTCCCTGCGCATCCATAGTATGATTGCTTTCAGCCGGTCCTGCCGTTTCACTATGTGCAAAGTGAGCCTGCACCAGTTGCTGCACACCATCCGAGGTGGGATCAGCCAGGCGAATGTGGACCATTCAGTGCGTCCAGGGCGCGCGCCGGTCGGTAGCGAAGTTCTCGCCATACCCACGTGCACGCAGATTTGGTTTGCGCTTATGCGGCTCGCTGACAATGGCTTCGATACCGTTGTCTTTGGCGTAGTCCAGCGCCTCTTCCTTGGTATCGAATTTCAGGCGCACCTGTGTCTGCGTATCGGACGACGACGTCCAACCCATCAGCGGATCAACCTCGCGCGACGACGCAGGGGCATATTCCAGAACCCACTTGCGGGTCTTGGCCATTCCCGAAGTCATGGCATTCCTTGCAGGTTGGTAAATCCGTGCGCGCATGTCGCCTCTCCGTACTCGCTTGGCTAGGGGTGTTTATGCGTCAGACGCGCCGCCCGGACAAGCCCGCAATTGTCGCAATTGAAGCGATTGGAAATGCCCCCTTGAACAAGAACAAAAACAGACCAAAATCAGGCCCGAAAGGAATCCCCCCTTATGGCCTATGCACATTCCGACAAGACGCAACTGATCTCTGAAGATGTCCGCGCCCGCCTGAAGCTTGAAGGCGGCAAGGCATTTGTCATGCACACTGATTTTGCGCCCGCAGGGGATCAGCCAACGGCCATCAAGGAACTGGCGGGCGGCGTTCAGGACGGTGAACGTGATCAGGTTTTGCTGGGCGCGACCGGCACAGGCAAGACCTTCACTATGGCCAAGGTGATCGAGGAAACCCAGCGCCCCGCCATCATCCTTGCGCCCAACAAGACGTTGGCCGCGCAGCTCTATGGTGAGTTCAAAGGCTTCTTCCCCGAAAACTCGGTCGAGTATTTCGTCAGCTACTATGACTATTACCAGCCCGAGGCCTATGTGCCGCGCAGCGACACCTACATAGAAAAAGAATCTCAGATCAACGAACAGATCGACCGGATGCGCCACTCGGCCACGCGGGCTCTGCTGGAACGCGATGACGTGATCATCGTGGCCTCGGTGTCTTGCATCTACGGTATTGGCTCGGTCGAGACCTACGGGGCGATGACGCAGGATCTGAAGGTGGGCAGCGAATATAATCAGCGGCAGGTGATGGCTGATCTGGTCGCCCAGCAATACCGCCGCAACGATCAGGCGTTTCAGCGCGGGTCGTTCCGTGTTCGCGGTGACAGCCTCGAAATCTGGCCCGCCCACCTTGAGGACCGTGCATGGAAGCTGTCCTTCTTCGGCGAAGAACTGGAACAGATCACCGAATTCGACCCGCTGACCGGCGAGCGCACCGCGACGATGGAGCAGGTGCGGGTCTACGCAAACTCCCACTACGTGACGCCGAAACCGACGATGCAGCAGGCAATCATCGGGATCAAACAGGAACTGCGCATCCGGCTGGATCAACTTGTTGGCGAAGGCAAACTTCTGGAAGCGCAACGTCTGGAACAGCGCACCAATTTCGATCTGGAAATGCTCGAGGCCACTGGCGTCTGCAACGGGATCGAGAACTACTCGCGCTATCTGACGGGCCGCGCGCCGGGCGAGCCGCCCCCGACCCTGTTCGAGTTCATCCCGGACAACGCCATTGTCTTCGCGGACGAATCCCACGTCAGCGTCCCGCAGATCGGCGGCATGTACCGGGGCGACTATCGGCGCAAATTCACGCTGGCCGAACACGGGTTCCGCCTGCCCTCCTGCATGGACAACCGCCCGCTGAAGTTCGAGGAATGGGACGCCATGCGTCCGCAATCCGTCTTCGTCTCGGCCACCCCTGCCAAGTGGGAGATCGAACAGACCGGCGGTGTCTTCACCGAACAGGTGATCCGCCCCACCGGCCTGCTGGACCCCGAGGTTGAAATCCGCCCCGTCAGCATGCAGGTCGATGATTTGCTGGACGAAGTACGCAAAGTCACCGCCAACGGGTTCCGTACGCTGGTCACGACGCTGACCAAACGCATGGCCGAAGACCTGACCGAATACATGCACGAACAGGGCATCAAGGTGCGTTACATGCACTCGGATATCGACACGATCGAGAGGATCGAAATCCTGCGCGACCTGCGGCTGGGCGCCTTTGACGTCCTGATCGGCATCAACCTGCTGCGTGAGGGGTTGGACATCCCCGAATGCGGTCTGGTCGCCATTCTGGATGCCGACAAAGAAGGGTTTCTGCGGTCCGAGACCTCTCTGGTCCAGACCATCGGCCGCGCCGCGCGAAACGCCGATGGCCGCGTGATCATGTATGCCGACAAGATCACCGGTTCCATGGAACGCGCCCTGAACGAAACCAACCGCCGCCGCGCCAAACAGATCGCCTATAACGAGGAACACGGCATCACGCCCGAGACGGTGAAGAAGAATGTCGAGGACGTTCTGGCTGGGCTTTATGAGGGCGACGTCGACATGAACCGCGTCACCGCCACCATCGACAAACCGATGCACGGCGCGAACCTTGAGGCGCATCTGGACGGCCTGCGCGAACAAATGCGCAAAGCTGCCGAGAATCTGGAATTTGAAGAGGCCGCCAACATCCGGGATGAGATCAAACGTCTGGAAGCGGTCGATCTGGCCGTCGCCGACGACCCTATGGCGCGGCAATGGGCGGTCGAGAAGGCCTCGGAAGACGCAGTGAATGCGCGCGGACGGTCAACGGCTGGCAGGCCGGGCCAGCGGGGTGGGAATGTGAAGCGGAGGAAACGGTAGACCGTTAAAGACGTAATTCAAAGATGCCGCGCATGGCGAAATTTGATTCTGCCACCTTGCCCAGCTGCGTTCTGTAGCTAGGTTCAGGTTATGCGAGCCGTTTTGTTATTAATGATCCTCAGCACCCCTGCCTACGCGTGGGATGCAACCGTTGGTCAAATTTGCACGCTTTCGCACGAGACCGACGCAGCGAAAATATTCCTTACCTACGAGCCGTCCAAGCCGCTTTATACAATCACCGTGACCCAATCGAACTCTGATTGGACACAGACCCCGTGGTTCGCAATGCGCTTCGAAGGATCGTCCCCGATCGAAATTGCCACATCCCACCATGTTCTTTCCGACGACGCAAAGTCATTGACGGTTACAAATACGGGTTTCGGAAACGTTCTTGATGGGTTGGAGTACAACCAAATAGCCTACGCATTCACACAGGATCATGTGGCGACATTCTCGCTGGACGGCGCTGCTGACCCGGTGCGGATTTTCCGCGAATGTGCTGGGGCTCAACTGTCCTAACCCATCCGGAATATGACCATTCCTGATTTTTGCCTCAGCGCGTTTCCACGGTATTTAGTTTGATTGTATAAGTCTCGAACGCCTATACCCCGCGCGAGTGTTTCTCGCGCGGGTCCGTGCTCACCCCTTATCCCAATGGGCAATCACATCATACCCAACTGGTGAGGGAGGGCCTTCCATAAATTCAGCAAAATGCCCCCAGAGCTCGGCCACTTTCGAGGCGTTCGCGTTCGATGTTTCCTCACTCTCGACCACCGAGATCACATAGCCTGAACCGTCTTCATTCATGACATTGGTAAAGCTGTGCATGCCGGGCATGCCCATAATTTCGGATTTCAGTGCATTCATCTTCTCAGTTGCGGCGTCACGGGTGCCGGGCTTCATTTTAAATTGAGTAATTCGCGCAAACATCATTTTCCTCCCTCATGGGACGAGATTGCGCTGTGCTGGGTTTATGCAACCTCGCCAAGAACATATTAACACGCCGCCAAATAATCTCATATTGAGAGTTTGTTTTTCGAGGTAATTTCAACTTTAAGCCTCAGCAATTTGCGACGGCTGACACTTCACAGTTGCAGCCCGGCGCTCTCTGCTTCACGTTTGAAATCACAAATTGTGATTCCAAAAGGTTGCCATGACGAACACCTTGCCCAGCACGCATGAGGTCCAAAGCGCCATTCACCGCGTGCGTGGCACCCGCGTGGTGCTGGCCGAGGATCTGGCACAGTTCTATGGAAAATCCGTCAGCGCCTTCAATCAGGCCGTGTCGCGCAACAAGGACCTGTTCGAGGGCTACCGCTTTCAACTGACCGATGCCGAAGTCGCCGATTTGCAATCACAAAATGTGATCTCAAAACCCAAGGGCCGCGGCGGGCGGCGGGTCAATCCTTGGGTCTATACCGACTACGGCGTGGCCATCGCCTCGGCCCTGTTCAAGGACCCGCGCGCGATCAGGATCACGCGGATGATTACCGAGGCCTTTGTCGACGGCGCGAATGCTTTGGCCGAAACCCCGCGCAGCGCGCCGGAAATCCTGCCGCCCGAGGATGCACCCGCCCCGCTGCTGCCCAATGGTGAGCAGTTGCGCGATCTGGCCGAAAACATCCTCGATTCCGGGCAGCAGAGCCTTGTGGATTACATCGCCAACCCAACCACCAAGCGCCAGCAGGCCGTGGCGGCGATCATGAAAACCCTGGCTGAGACCGCAGGTGAAGAGGTCCGCACCCAACAGGAACGCCTGCGCCTGCGCATTGCCGAGCGTCTGGCTACCGGTGACTATGCCAATGATGATGACCGCAAACAGTTGCTGGAATTGCTGCAGGCGATGAAGGGTTAAACCCCCAGCTCTGCCCGCAACTTTTTGGTCAGCTTCGCAACGACCAGATCATAAGAGGTCACGATATGTTCGCGCAGCGACGCGTCACTCATCCCGCGTTCCTCGTGTACCTGCAGCCATTTCATCCCGCGCGAAGCCAAATAGGGCGCTGGGCGGATACCGGGCTCGTCGCTTAGAACCTCAAAGGCGAGATCGGTGGCTTTGAAGGTGAAAGCATCCTGGCCATTGTTCCAGCCGCAGATCGCAAACACCTTGCCGCCCACTTTCCAAACATCCGCATCACCCCATTGCACCACATGGGTGGTCGCTTTGAGAGTGTCGCAGAAACGGTTGAACTCGTCGCGGGTCATGCAGGGATCAGGGGCGCAAGAATTTGGCGTTACCGACCTGTTTCTCCGCTTGCAAAGGCGTCTTTACCGCGCTTTGTCGGCCAGAGTCGCATGCGATTCCATCTGCATCCGGGTCATTGCGCAAATGATAGCCAGGTTGCCCTTCGTAATACGGACCGGGCAGGATTTTTTGCGCCGCGTGGCACCCTCCGACAAGCGCAGCAAGGTGAAACACGGCCTCTTCCCGCTCAAAATCCGATGTGCGTATGAACACGCTCAGCGCAATCGCCGCAGTTGTGACCGGAAGCATCAGAATCATCAGCATAATCCGAACCGGTGACAGCGCCCTTTTACGGGTCACTTCCGCACGCCGCTGGCGTTCTGGGCAGGTCGGATCGGTAAAGACCGGACGCAGGGAGGATTCTCGGGTCGTCATACGGTCTGAGTATACACGGTTTGCGGCAATTCCGAGCCCCCTGAGTCCGAACACGAGTGATTAAGTTTTGGTGATCGGAACTGTCGCGAACCGAGACATCAAAGGTTAAAGTAATTTGGACCAGAGCAGGCGGGGCACAGAATGACAGAAACGAACCCTTTTCGAGCCGTAGATGATTACGCCCGAAAACTGGCCTACGACCTTATTGCGTCGGCGACCTTCGGGGCGTTGGCGGTAAACCGCCCGGATACAGGGTTGCCATCTGTCTCTCGGATCGCGCTGGCCATGGC
This sequence comes from Ruegeria sp. D3, assembly GCF_056534465.1. Lineage (NCBI taxonomy): Bacteria > Pseudomonadati > Pseudomonadota > Alphaproteobacteria > Rhodobacterales > Roseobacteraceae > Ruegeria > Ruegeria sp. D3. Next base: position 230,215 of record NZ_JBQFPK010000003.1, on the reverse strand, counting down.
ACCAGATGGGTTGCCCATGACGCTGATCTCTGCGTTAGCCGATCATACGCGCGCCCTGACCGCATATCCAAACTGCGCCATTTTAGTTGGTGAACCCGGCGACACCGGCGATCCGCTGACCCATCCGCGTCTGACCCTGCATGCGCAAGCCGGATTTGTCGTGCCCGGTACACCTGAACACTTTGACCTACGTGACAGCTACCTAAGCCAACGCCCAAAAGCCAAGCTGTATGTCGATTTTTCGGATTTCAGATTTGTCCGCTTTGCAGTCACTGACGCGCTGTTGAATGGCGGTTTTGGCAAGGCATGGCGCCTTGCCCCTGAAGATATTCGAGCCGATCAACGCACAACATGAACCGCACACGCCGCGTGCCGCACAACGTGGTTCGCCGTAGAGCCCAACAGCAAGTCCTGCATACCTGGGCGGTGCGATGCCATAATGATCAAGTCAGGTTTATGCTCACTGGCCCAATCCAGGATAGTACGGCCTGAATGCCCCTCGATCACGACACCCTTTGCATTGGGCAATTTGGCGGCAAGGCTGTCCAACTCGGCCTGAAGCGCTTTACGCGCCTCGGTCAGATACTCGGGTGGCATGTACGAGATCGCATAGTTGGGGATATGTTCAACCACGTGAAGCAGAGTGACCTGAGCATCTGGTGTTGCCAAAACCTCTGCCAGTTTCAAAGGGCCGGAAATATCCCGTTCTGCATCAAAGGAAATCGGGACCAAAATATTGTGATACATGACGCGTACCTCCGTTTCATTCATCGGAAATTTGCACCAATACCAAGGGGTCGGCTTTGATTTAGGTCACTAAGTACCAAATGTTTCGGCAACGTCATACATCACCGGCTCGAAGCTTTTGCACATTTCGTTTATTCTACGATTGCGGTCGCGCATTTCCGGCGTGCGTAGCATGGCCAGGAAATCCTCGCGCCGTTCCCATTGCGAATAGTTGGCAATCCGGGTTTGTGCATCATTGACATGTAAACCTGCGGCGATGAACCCCGGCTGCTTGGAAATGAACTCGGCATAGGCATCGGTCAGCGCTTCAAGCAGGTCATGACATGTGCCCGGCGTCATCTCGAATGTGGTGATTACGGTCTGGACGCTGGCATTTTTCGCGATGTGCGGCATCTGGAATCTCCCTTGTTCTGGTCGAGCCTAACACAAGTTCTAAAAAGGTCCCGGGGTTTCCTGAACGGTGCGCCACAAACCGGTAATTGCAAAAAAGTAAGAATAACTAACGATCCGTTAACCATGCTGCCCGATGCTTTGCGCATGTTCCGGCTTGGCTGTCTTTTTGCTCTGTTGTTTATGGCGTCCCCCGCGTGGCCCGGCGCCTGGCTGCGCGCCAAGGACTCGGCATTTGCTGCCGCGTCGGTCACAGTTTTCAAAGATGACTACGGGTACGACTATAAGTCAGCTCTGTATGCGGAATGGGGGTACCGCGAGAACCTGACACTGGGTTTCGACTTTGAAGAAAACCGTGACATTTATGGGCACGCCACCGCTTTCGCCCGCGTTCCGGTTGCCGATTTGAAAAATATAGGGCGCTTTGCAGCTGAGTTCGGCGTCGGAGTGCATCACCGACACCGTGACGCATGGGCCCTTTACAAGGCGACACTGTCCTACGGCAAAGGTTTCCAGACTGGCTGGGGCAGCGGGTGGGTCGCAATTGACACAACGCTGGAATACCGAACTCACGATGCGCTTTTCAGAAAGCTGGATATTACGACCGGTCTGTCCGCACCCAGATTGCTCAACCCGCTGTTGCAGATAGAAACATCCTATCGCTCAGGGGACCCGTTGTATTGGCGTGTGCGCCCTTCAGTCATGATCCGCAAGCAGGACAGACCGACAACATGGGTTCTGGGGTTGGAACGAAAAGATGCCCGCGATGATACGGGCATCAAGGTCGCAATATGGGCGGATTTCTGAAACCCGCAGATCAGACCTCCATTCGGATCATGGTAGACACCGTTCCGCGAAGTGACTGCGACCAGCGAAGGTTGATCACGTCATTGCCTGCACCTTGCTCAAGTTGGACATAAGGCGTGTCATGCACGATTTGCCCAAAACTATTCCTTAGCGGCCCCAGGACTGTGACCGCATCACACCCACGTGCTTTTCCCCCAAATGGTAAACGCCCTTGAGCCCAAACTCCCCACACTTGCGAGTTTGAGTTCTGCGAAAACCGCAAACGCAAAGGATTTTCGACCTTGGTCCTAACGCCGTGAAACGTGTTGTCCCTGACACTTACGTTCAGATGCCTAAAATGGTTCAGCCCCGCAAAAGTCGTGTCCACGCGTTCAGCCCGATCAATAGTCCCGTTGACCGACCGGAATTTGTTCCCAGCAATGACGACTCCATTCAGGAAATGCCCGGGGCCATGCGGGCGGATCACGATATTGCTGAACCACGGCGCAACCTCGTTGCAGTAAAAGATATTGTCAGTGATGGTCATGGCACTGAACGAAAACCCGGCCGTGTAAGTCGGGTTCGCATCCCTCTCGTTCGTCCATTGCACAAAACAGTTGTCGACGTAGTTCTCGGAAATGGTCGAGCTGTTATATGTGCCAATCATGACAAGCCCTGCGCTGCGCACGCCTTGGGCAATACTGTCCCCCTGGAAGAAATGGTTACCAAGCACCAGGTTGTTTGTCCCCGCCAGAACAGCGAAACTTTGGAACCTGACAGCTCGGTTGTGTCGCAATTTGACGTCATTGGCCGTCGCATTCAAGGCAATAGACCTGCGGTCCGGCACATTGAACGACTCCTCGCTCGACAGGAACTGACAATTGTCAATCAGCATTCCCTGACATCCCGTTCCAATCGAGGTGATGCCCCGGTCCTTCGGACGGCTTATGAAACAGTTGGCCACCGCAAAGGTACTCCCGGACGGAGCAAGCCGGATCGCGCTACAGCGACCGTTGCACTGAAACTCAATCTCCTCCATGCCGAACTTGCGCAGAGTGCCAAAGCCGATGAAATCCAAAAGATACTTGAACGAATAAAACGTGAAATTTTGGGTGCCAGCGGCGTCAAAAATGGGGGCGTTCAACCTAATTTCACCCGCGCCCACGTTTTTGGACCGGACATATATTTCGCGACCAACGCCGTTTCCCTGAACCAACGCACCAACTGGTATATTGGCCACATTGGCGACATTGGTCAGGCGAGTCGGGTCCGAAGGGTTATAGGTGGCGACCGAAGTGAAAGTTTCGGTATCCCAAGCCGAATTGCTTTTCACATCAAACTGGCCGTTTCGGATGACGCGGCGCGTGGAAAAACCACTCTGTCGGTTTGGAACCGCCGCAGCCATATCTATCGGACCGTTGACCGAAATTTTGCGCCCACCCATGTCTAGCGATTCATGATCCGAATTGTTCAGCAACGCCTGAAACGCTTTTTTAAAGGCCAGCTCTTCGTCCCCAAAAGCCGTGATGTAGGCGGGCAGATCAAAGTTTTTCGTCAGTAGCAACATCTTGTCCTCAGGCATTGTGACAGTGCCTTCAAACTCGATCTCAGAGGCGATGGTCGTGTTTTGCGTCAGCGCATATGTCCCTTCTGACACGAAAACACGGCGCCCGGCCGCCGCCTGATCAGCAGCCACAAATGCAGCCGTATCATCTGCGACGCCATCACCAATCGCACCGAAGTCACGCACATCCACAAGGCTGATCATATCGCGTAGGAAAACACTTGTGACATCGGTGATCTCGATATCATCAACGCGAACAACGGCACCGTTTGACCCGACCAAGTCCAATCCGAAGTGGCCGTACAGCGCTGCGACGCCCCACGGCATATCAACACCGTTGCGCTGACCCGTGCCAACAATCGCGGTGATTTCCTGAACCCTGCCATATCCCGAAAGCTGGGTTGCGGGGCCTTGTTCGATCACTCCTGTCACATGCGAGTCACCTGCACCCCCTGCCCATGCGGCGATCCGAACTTCGGGCAAGGGGCCGCTGATCGCTTTCAACCTCGCTTTGATCTGAAGATAACACCCCGGCTGCAAAGGTGTCTGACCCATGTACCGCAGCTTTTGCGTGGCGCTGACCTTCAGGATCTCGAGACAGCCGCCAAAATCCGCATCCGCAGGAACGAACGCGCCAGTGCCCGATCCGTCATAAGTGGGCGACCCCGGCGTGCCGTCTCCGCTGGACCAGACGTTCAAACCGTTTGCGAAAGCAGGCGGCATGAACACCATGCCGTCGGTGATTGCCTTGTTCATAGAAATCCCTTTCCCAATCGCGCCACAGCCAAAAGCTACGCGCATTAACCCAGTGTCCGGGGGAATGCCCCGAACGCATAAGTCTGAGTAAGGAAAAGGAATTAACCGACGCTCATGCCAGCGCACGTTGGTGTTGCATCAGGCCGACGGATCGCCGTTACCCAGAAGCTGCACGCCATTGATCTTCCAGCCGTTTTCACGCTGCACCATCTGATAGTCCAGAATATGCACCCGGCCGTCGACGTCGGTGATCATCACCTTCTGCCACAGCAGCCCCGAGACTTCGCGGAGTTCCAGAAACCGCACATCCGACGGACGCCAAACCATCGGATAGCCGCGCTTGACCATCACGCCGAAATTCTCGGGCGTCTGAAACAGACGTTGGATGTTGGGGCTGGCAAATGTGAACGCAGTGGCGAAATCATCCGCCTGAAACGCCTGTATCTGGGCGGCGATATTGGCCTCGATCTCGGCATTCTGGGCAAACGCACCCGTGGCCAGACCGGCACTCAGGGACAAAGCAAGCAATAGTCGACGCATGGGGCTACCTCCTAAACCAAGGGTAGCCCCATACGGCATCAGGTCAAATCAGACCAGTTCTCCGGCCAGCGCCTTGTCGATCAGAGCGATGGTTTCGGGCACGCCATACAGTGCGATGAACCCGCCAAAGCGCGGGCCTTGCGACGCACCCAGCAGCACTTCGTACAGGGCTGTGAACCAGCCGCGCATCGGATCAAACCGCTCGCGCCCGATGGAATAGACCACCGATTGCAGCGCCTCATCCTCAATCGGGCCGTCATAAGCCTCAAGCGCAGCTTTCAACGCCTCCAACGCCTCACGTTCCTGATCGGTGGGTGCGCGGTGCTGACGGGTCGGTTTGACGAAATCGTTGAAGTAGCGAACGGCAAACCCGGCCGCCTGATCCAGATCGGGATGGGTCTCAGCCGTAGCCTCCGGCGCGTAGCGGCGGATAAAGCCCCACAGCGCTTCTTTGTCCTCGGCACCAGATACTGAAGCCAGATTCAGCAGCATGGCAAACGGCACCATCAGCGTGGATTCGGGAACCTCACCGCCATGGATATGCCAGACAGGGTTGTTCAACTGCGCCTTCAGCTCTTGCCCGGGATAGGCGCGCAGCTGCTGATGATACTCGTCCACAGCCTTGGGAATGACGTCGAAATACAGACGCTTGGCCGTCTTGGGCTTTTGATACATGAAATACGACAGGCTTTCGGGTGCGGCATAAGTCAGCCACTCTTCCATCGACAAGCCATTGCCCTTGGACTTCGAGATCTTCTGCCCCTGCTCATCATTGAACAGCTCATAGCTCAGCGACTCGGGCGGTTGCTTGCCCAACGCCCGGCAGATTTTCGACGATTGCGTGACTGAATCGATCAGGTCTTTGCCGGACATCTCATAATCCACGCCCAGCGCGGCCCAACGCATAGCCCAGTCGGGCTTCCACTGCATCTTGACGTTGCCTCCCGTGACCGGGATTTCGACCCTTTCGCCATCAGGCTCCTGATAGACAATCGTGCCTTTGGCCACGTTACGCTCTAGCGTCGGCACTTGCAGCACGTGGCCGGTTTTCGGGCTGATCGGCAAGAAGCATGAATAGGTCTCGCGCCGCTCGGGCCCGAGGGTCGGCAGCATGATTTCTTGTATCTTGTCGAAGCGCTCCAGCGCGATCAGCAGCGCCTCATCAAACTTGCCGCTGGTGTAGTAATCGGTGGCCGAGGCAAATTCATACTCGAACCCAAAACTATCCAGAAAATCGCACAGCATCGCGTTGTTGTGCTGCGCGAACCCTTCATGCGTGCCAAATGGGTCGCGCACTTTGGTCAGCGGCAGATGCAGATCTTCTTTCAACTCATCCTGCATCGGCACGTTGGTCGGCACCTTCCGGAACCCGTCCATATCATCTGAGAAGCAGATCAGCTTGGTCGGGATATCGCTGATCTGTTCAAACGCATGCCGCACCATCGAGGTCCGCGCGACCTCGCCAAAGGTGCCGATATGCGGCAGGCCCGACGGGCCATAGCCCGTCTGGAACAGCACATAGCCTTTTTCCGGCGCACCTTGTCTGTAGCGTTTGAGGACCCGGCGCGCCTCTTCGAAAGGCCAAGCCTTGGACGACATCGCGGTTTCACGCAGTTCAGACATTTTTTAGGTGCTCCATCGGGAAATACAGCGCCGGACGCCCCATGCGGCCCGACCGGCCCCTCCTATTGTGCCGGTGCAGCATGAGTCAATAAAGCGCGCTGTTTTTCTGAACGGAAACCCTGACTGCGGCTTACTCGGCTGCCGTTACTTTCGGTGGAAACTTATTAGGCAACAGACCCAAACACTGTGCCTGATGCACATCAGCCAGCAGATCCCTATCAGCGGCGGCAAACAGTTCTTCGGGGTCGCCCAGTACAAAGTACCCCATCTGGTGCATGTCGATCCGATAAGGCGTGCGCAAGATTGTCAGAATATCGAACGGGTCCCGGTCAGGAATGTCGCTTTCCACAGCATAGACCAGTTCCGTGGGCGAGGACGCCAGCCCCGAGCCCAGCGCCTTGATCTGCCCGTCCTGTCGGCGCAATCCAAATTCAACCGAAAACCAATAGAGGCGTATCAGCCACGCATAGTCCTTGTCCCCCGCCTGCACCCCGGCCTTGCCGATCGCATGGCTGAAAGCCGCAAAACGCGGGTCGCTCAGTAGGGGCGTGTGGCCGAAGATTTCGTGAAAGATGTCGGGTTCTTCAATATAGTCAAAATCCTCGCGCGACCGGATGAACGAGGCTGCAGGAAAAACTCGATCCGCCAGCATACCAAAAAAGGTTTTGAACCCGATCAGCGCCGGAACCGGTTGAACCCGCCACCCGGTCAGGTCCAGAAGACGCTCGGATATATCCGCGCAGGACGGAACGCGGGTTTCGGGCATCTCCAACCGCTTCAACCCGTCCAGATATTCACGCGCCATGTAGCGCTGCACATTTTCCTGCTGCGCTGCATAAAGGTCCGCCCAAACCGCATCCTCTTCGGCAGTATAAGCAATATGGCCCCGCGCGTCGGCCTGTTTGGCCACGTATTTGGTGGATTTGGGCATGGAACGTCCTCCTTGATAGAATTTTAGCCCATACTCGTGGTAAAATTGACCTCATGGCGTGAGTAATTCCTGGATTTTTGACCAAAACATTTCGATAATTCTTAAATTATGAGCCAAACCCTTCAGTCTGCCGACATCGCCATTCTGCAAGAGCTTCAGTCAGACGGACGTCTGTCCATGCAGGATCTCGCCGACCGGACCGGGCTGTCGGCCTCGCAATGTTGGCGGCGTGTGCGAGATCTTGAGGCCACGGGCGTCCTCGCAGGATACGCCGCGCGCGTGCCCGCAAAATCGGTGGGGCTGAACGCGATCGCCTACGTGCACATCGCCCTGAAAGACCACCAAGAAGACAGCATCGCGTCCTTCCTGCGTCTGGTCGAGACAGAACCCCAGATCGTCGAATGCGCATCGATTACCGGAGATCACGACTTCATCTTGAAAGTCTATGCGCGTACGCCCGAAGACCTTGAGCATTTCATTATGCAGCGCTTACTGAAGTCCGGCCTCGTAAGAGATACCCGCAGCAATTTCGTGTTACGTCAGACGAAAACGCGCGGACCTCTGCCCATCCTGTGACGCTTTGGCCGCCGAAATGCGTTGAACCCGATCCCGGTCCCTCCTATCGTGCGCCCTCAGAACAGCTTTATCAGGACCCCGCCATGACCGATCAAGTGCCTCACCCGATGTCCCCACAGGATTGCCTTGTTGCGATTATGGTGGCGATTTCAGCGTCGGACGAAACCATTCGCACGGCTGAACTGGTCAAAATCGAAGGCGCGGTGAACATGCTGCCGGTTTTTGCAGAATACGATGCCGACCGCACCCGGCGCGTATCGCAAATCGTGTTCGACCTTTTCGAGCAAGAGGACGGGTTAGACGCATTGTTCGGCCTGATCCGCGAAAACCTGCCCGCGCGATTGAACGAAACAGCCTATGCACTGGCCTGTGACGTGGCAGCCGCTGATGGGTCGCTGGCGGAAACCGAGCTGCGTTTGTTGGAAGAAATCCGGTACGAGTTGAATATCGACCGCTTGCATGCTGCAGCGATCGAGCGTGGCGCGCGTGCGCGTCACACGACTTAACTGCCGCTTAGGGTTCCCCATCTTGCAATGAGGGCGCGCTGCAATCTGCGCGACCGGCTATTCCAACTTCGTGCGCCTGACGGGCGTTCGCGTTGAGAGCGTGGTATTTTTGCGCGATGATCAACATCGGCGGTAAAGATGGCGAAAGCCAGTTCAGACCCGTCAGGCGTCGTAATAAACCCACCCAGGCCGGACACGAAATTCAAAGTTCCGGTTTTGGCGTCCACCTTGATTGGGTGGTTCTTGACCGGCCGGCCTTGACTGTCAGTTAGATTAAACCGTTTCAGCAATGGACGCAGCGCGCCGGATTTTTGCGCCGCGACCAGCATCTTGACCAGAGCGCTCGGGGCTATGCGCGACGCATCCCCCAATCCCGAGTGATCCACCATTGCGACGCCATCAACCCCATAAGTTTGGGCGGCCCAAAGGTTCATTTCATCCGCCGAATCCGTCAGACTCTGCAATTCCGCGCCACGCGCTCTTGATGCCGTCATACCCACCATTTCGGCAGTGATATTGGTCGAGTATTTGAGCATTCCGCGCAAAATGCTGTCCAGCTGATCGCTGTTATGCACAACCAAAGCAAGACCGACTGGCGCTTGGCGCGTCACTTGCACCCGATCCAAGACAATCCCGTTGGACCGGGCGAGCGTCCGAAACACATCTCCCGCATAAAGGGCGGGTTTGCGCACCGGCAGCCATCGCGCTCCGCCGTTGCCAAGGGCAGCGCGCGCAACAGTCCAGCGATCCTGCCGGGCACTGGCTTCATAGGTGTAGATCGGGGCCTTGCGGGCTTCGACCCACATCGTCGCCATGTCCACCGCGGGCTTATACCGCGCGCTGCGCGCATCCATGGTCACATCGTAGTTAGTTCCGGCCCGTTTCCATTCAAAATGAACACGGTTGAAGTTTAGGGATATCCCGCTGATGGCAGGGCTGTAACCCAAATGGTCAGGTTGCCCCGGATCAATGCTGAACACGTAAGGCAACGCACCATCATACACTTTGAATGCGCCCCGAACTTCGGTGATCCCAACCTCGCGCAGATTGGCTGCCATCGTTGCCAACGCATCTGTATCCAACAATGGGTCGCCGCCACCCACAAGGATCAGGTCGCCATTCAAAACGCCATTTTCAATGGCGCCATCCGCAACCAGCTTTGTCTCAAAGCGGAATTCTGGGCCCAGAACATCCAACGCGTAAAGCGCGGTCAGTGCTTTTGCCACGCTCGCTGGCGGCAAGCCGAGATCTCCTCCGACCGCTTCCAACTCGACCCCGGTTTGCGCATCGGCAACGGCGAAAGCAACCTCACCGCGCAAACCCGCAGCCTGTATCAAGCGTTCCGCCCCTAGCGGTTGCGCACCCCGGAGTTGCGGCCTAAGGGAAACCAGCGGTGCATTCGCCAGGGCAACGCCCGGAGCCATCGCTGCCCCAAGGCCAGCCAAAACAAAACGACGTGTGAAACGATCAGCCATGGCCAATTAAAATCCTACAGATCGCGGGCGAACAACCAGTCAAAAGGATTATGCTCCGGTGGGGGCTATTCCGGCAACACCCCATTCGCCGTGATGCCGCGATTGCGAAGTTCAGTTGAACTCACATCAAGCATTGGGACATTGACAAAACACCACGCCGGGGCCTGCGCCCGCCCCAGAAGATGCCGCGCCTGCCCGTCTATGCGATACGTCGCATAGACCTTGGCCGCCGGAGACATTCGCGCTGAAATACGATCACCTGGGCGTGCGACAACACCGACAGGCACGTTATCCATGATGGTTCGCCAATCTTTCCAGAGGTGGAACTGGGCAAGGTTGTCGGCCCCCATGATCCATACGAACCGCACCTGCGGATAAAGTCGCTGCAATGCCGCCAGAGTATCTGCGGTCGCCCGGGTCCCCGTCGCCGCCTCGATATCCGTGACCTCCACACGCGGATTTTGCATCACGTTCTGCGCGGCCCGGACACGCTCCGCCAATGGCCCTGGCCCGCGTGCTTTCAGGGGATTTCCGGGGGATACCAGCCACCATACCCGATCCAACCCAAATGCCTTCATAGCCTCTCGCGTGACATGAACATGTCCCTGATGCGGTGGATCAAAAGACCCCCCGAACAGACCGATTACTTGACCGGGCCTCGCGTGTGGTATGGCAAAACGTTCCATCCTTTGCTGTTGTTCAGAACTGGGACGGCTTGTCAATCAACGGGCTGCACGACATCGCCCAGCTTGACCCGGCCGGGTTTGACGACTTCAGCACACCAGCCCCCGTGGCCGCGCACGGCAGAATAGCCGCCTTTACCGAAAGCCTCCTCCATCCGGCTGCAGGGCGCGCAGATCACGGTAAAGCGCAAAATCGCTTTACCGACTTGCACTTCACGCCCCTTGAGAGCGGCCAGATTGATCCCTGAGACAACCAGATTGCGCCGCAAGATTTCAGGCGCAACCGGCCCGCGACCCAGATACGATCCAATCGCGACCAGATGCTCCTGCTGGATCAGGGTCACGGCACGCTTGCCCGCACGAGCGCGGTCGCCTTCCAAACCACCGGCGGAGATCGAAACAGTATCGACCAGTTGAACCTCGGCCCTGCGATCAGGTCGCAGACCAATCCATTCCAGCCGACCCGGCTTAGCCCATCCTGCAATCAGTGCCGCCAAATCCGCCATGCTTCCCCCTTTGCTACAATCGGACAACTACCGACGCACATCCGAATGCAAAATTCACAAAACCACCAGCTTGCCCCGCCCGCCCCGCTTGGATATCAAGCGGATCAACCCAATTTCCCCGACCCAGAGGACGCGACATGGCCGCCTATCAATATGTCTACCACATGCAGGGTGTCTCAAAGACCTATCCCGGTGGCAAGAAGTGCTTTGAAAACATCCACCTGAGCTTTCTGCCCGGCGTGAAAATCGGTGTTGTCGGCGTCAACGGCGCGGGTAAATCGACCCTGATGAAGATTATGGCCGGTCTCGACAAGGATTTCACCGGCGAGGCATGGGCCGCCGAAGGTGCCAAGGTCGGCTACCTGCCTCAGGAACCGCAACTGGATGAATCGCTGACCGTCCGCGAAAACGTTATGCTGGGCGTGGCCGAGAAGAAAGCGATCCTCGACCGTTACAACGATCTCGCCATGAACTACTCGGACGAAACAGCCGATGAGATGGCCAAGCTGCAGGACGAGATCGACAGCCAGAACCTCTGGGACCTCGACAGCCAGATCGACGTCTCGATGGAGGCGCTGCGCTGCCCGCCGGACGATGCCAACATCGCCAACCTCTCGGGCGGTGAAAAACGCCGCGTGGCGCTCTGCAAGCTGTTGCTGGAAGCGCCCGACATGCTGCTGCTTGATGAGCCGACCAACCACCTGGACGCCGAGACCATCGCCTGGCTGCAACAGCACCTGATCGACTACAAAGGCACCATCCTGATCGTCACCCACGACAGGTATTTCCTGGATGACATCACTGGCTGGATCCTGGAACTCGACCGCGGCCGCGGCATCCCGTACGAGGGCAACTATTCCGCGTGGCTGGAACAAAAAGCCAAACGGCTGGAGCAGGAAGCCCGCGAGGACAAGTCCAAGCAGAAGACCCTGCAGCGTGAATTGGAGTGGATGCGTCAGGGTCAAAAGGCCCGTCAGGCCAAATCCAAGGCCCGGATCAACGCCTACAACGAGCTGGCCGAGCAGTCCGAGCGCGAAAAGCTGACTCGTGCCCAGATCGTCATCCCCAACGGCCAGCGCCTTGGCGGCAAGGTGATCGAGGTCGAGGGTCTGTCGAAACACATGGGCGACAAGCAACTGATCGAAGGGCTGGACTTCGCCCTGCCCCCCGGCGGCATTGTGGGCGTCATCGGCCCCAACGGTGCCGGTAAGTCGACGCTCTTCAAGATGCTCACCGGTCAGGAACAACCCGACAGCGGCACCATCACGCTGGGCGACACGGTACAACTGTCTTACGTCGACCAGTCCCGCGATGATCTGGCGGACAACGACACTGTGTGGGAGGCGATCACCGGCGGGGCCGAGATCATCCAGCTGGGCGACGCACAGGTCAATTCCCGCGCCTATTGCTCGTCGTTTAACTTCAAGGGCGGTGACCAGCAGAAGAAGGTCTCATTGCTGTCAGGTGGTGAGCGCAACCGCGTCCACATGGCCCGCCTGTTGAAAGAGGGCGGCAACGTCCTGCTGCTCGACGAACCGACCAACGACCTCGACGTCGAAACCCTTCGCGCGCTGGAAGACGCGCTGGTCGATTTCGCCGGCTGCGCTGTGGTCATCTCGCACGACCGCTTCTTCCTTGACCGCATCTGCACGCATATTCTGTCGTTTGAGGGTGATGCCCATGTGGAGTGGTTCGAGGGCAACTTCGAGGATTACGAAGAGGATAAAAAGCGCCGTCTGGGACCGGACGCGCTGGAGCCCAAGCGGTTGAAGCATAAGAAGTTTGCCCGGTGAGAACCCGAATTTCCAAACGTATGTTCCAATCGCTGTTCTTGGCGATTGGACGCATTACAAGGTTTGGAAAGACACCGGACCGCGACCATTGCGTCATAGTCGCAAGCAACGGTCGATCCGGAAGTACCGTGACTTATCTTGCCCTTAGCAAGGCACTTAGAAAAAGAAACCCTTCAGCTGTAGAACGCTCGGCCTTCGTTGCTCGTCTCAAGGACGCCGAATTCAAAGCGCCGTTCATCTACAAGACCCACGATTTTCCGCAGGCGTTGTTGGAGTGGCCGGCCAATACCAGAGTGGTCTTTTGCTTCGGTTCCACCAAGGATTCGGCCTTTTCCGTCTATTCGGCAAAAGAGCGGTATGGTGAAGATTGGATCCGACAGCATTTTTATCACCTTCATGCGACCGGCGAATATTGCGATCTGTTTCAGCGGGATGTTCTGCAACAAGCCAAGCAGATAAAAGAATGGGCCGTATTTAAGGGCGTCCCCGTTTTATGCGTTCACTATGATGCGATATGGGATCATCAAAACGACATATCGGAATTTACCGGCCTGAAAATGAAGCTCCCGAAACGTGAACAGCGCGCGCCCAAAGAGATTCCGACTGAACTCAGGTCGGCGGCAAGCCAAGTCTACGATTCGATTGATGAAATTGTCGAAGAACTGCCAAGGTGTTTCATAGCATCACCCAAATACGCTGATATTGTCGCCAAGCTTCCGGTTTAGGTGCAAAGCGGAAGGCCAGCGCAAACCCGCTAACTCGGGCGATCGATGTCGCCTTATGAACCGATTACGGTACACAAAGACGATCACCCTTGCCACATCCCTACACCAATGCCATATCCAAAGGGCTAACGTTTTTCTATTTCGACCTACTGTCTCCTCTTTCGGCGCTCAGTCATTCGATCCAGACTACGACGCCAGGCTGCCGCATCCCCGTGGGCAGCACCAAACAGGAGAATACGGATATGCCCGCAGGCACCGTTAAATGGTTCAACACCACCAAAGGCTACGGCTTTATCGCACCCGAAGATGGCGGCAAAGACATCTTCGTTCACATCTCGGCTGTCGAGCGTTCGGGCCTGACCGGTCTGGCCGACAACCAGAAAGTCACGTACGAGCTGCGCTCGGGTCGTGACGGTCGCGAAAGCGCCGACGACATTCAACTGGCATAAGCCATTGAAAGGGAAGAGGATTTCCTCTGCCTTTTTTCTCAACGGGCCCGAATAGTGTGGCCCGTTGACGACATCACATTTCAGTTACTCTTCACCGCAGATTGACCGGATCGGATATCATTCCGACACTCTGTTCAAGATTTTGTTTTTCGAGTGAAGAGATACGACATGTTCACACGCCGAAGCTTCATGACAAGCGCCACCGCCCTAAGCCTTGTGCCGGGCGTTGCATCAGCAAAAACGAAGACTGCTGAATACGACCCGACGCCCCAGTACGTTCGGATCAAGAAAGAATTCCTGCCCGGCCAGCTTCTGGTCGTACCGAGGTCTTTCTACCTGTATTTCGTCACCGAACCGCGCAAGGCGATTCGCTATGGCTGCGGAGTCGGCAAAGCTGGGCTCGAGTTTACGGGAACAGCGACCATCGACGTCAAGAAAGAGTGGCCCACATGGCGCCCCACCAACGAGATGATCGAGCGCGAGCCGGTAACCTATGCCCGTTTCAAGGATAACGACTACGTCCAACCCGGCGGAGGGGACAACCCGCTTGGCGCGCGGGCGTTGTACCTGTTTCAGAACGGGGTCGACACGTATTTTCGCATTCACGGCACCACGCAGCCACAGACGATTGGCACCGCCGCATCAAACGGATGCATCCGAATGCTGAATTCACATGTTGTCGATCTTTACGAACGTGTACCGATCGGAACCGTGGTTACAGTCATTTGACTATTCTATGGCATAATCGGCAAGATCCAGAACGTAAGGCCCAAGGTCCTGAACGATTAACGCAACGCCTTCGGCATTGGGGTGGATGCCGTCAGGTTGCATAAATCGGCGCGCTGCATTCGGGTCTGCGTCAGATGTGAGACCCGTGAAAAAGCTAGGGGCATAAGCGGTGTCAAATTGCTGCGCAAGATCAGGGTACATCTGATCGAAGGCCGCCTTGTATTCGGCTCCGTAGTTGCCCGGGGCCTGCATGCCGACCAGCAAGACCTCAACACCCGCCTCCTGCGCGGTTTTCAGGATGGCTGTAAGATTGGCACGCGAAACGGCCGGATCGATTCCCCTCAATAGGTCATTTCCACCGAGTGCGACGATCAACCCGTCAACTTCGGGGGTCAGGGTCCAACCCACCCTTGCAGCACCGCCAGCGGTTGTGTCGCCTGAAACACCGGCGTTGATCAAGCGGATGTTAGCATTCTGACCATCAAGCCAACGGCCAAGTTGCGGCACAAACCCATCACGTTCTGGCAGGCCGTATCCTTGCGTCAGGGAATCTCCTAATGCCGCAATCACGACGGTTTCCGCTGTTGCCATGACGCCCCAGCAAGCAAAAAGCATCGTGATCAAAGCCTTGCGCAACATCATAACCGCTCCATATCAATCATCAACGCCCCCGATTTGGATCGCCCTATGACTCTACCAGTTCTGTCCCTTGAACATGCCGCTTTATCGCTGGATGGCAATGCCGGTCGGGTGGATATCCTGCATGACATCACTCTTTCGGTTGCTCAGAATGAAACTCTGGGGCTGGTTGGGCCGTCCGGGTCTGGCAAGTCTTCGCTGCTGATGCTGATGGGTGGGTTGGAACGGGCAACCAGCGGCAAGATCAACGCACTCGGCCAGGATTTGGGTCGTATGGACGAAGATGCTCTGGCTCGGTTCCGTCGTAACACGATGGGCGTGGTGTTCCAGAACTTTCACCTGATCCCAACTATGACAGCATTGGAAAATGTAGCAACGCCGCTGGAGCTTGCCGGCCAGAAAGATGCATTCTCTCGTGCGCAAGCGGAATTGGATGCGGTCGGCCTTTCCCACCGGCACGAACATTACCCTGCACAGCTGTCGGGTGGCGAACAACAGCGCGTCGCACTTGCGCGCGCGGCTGCTCCTCGACCGAAAATATTGCTGGCGGATGAGCCAACTGGAAACCTTGATGAAACCAACGGCGCTGCAATCGTCGATCTTCTGTTTGACCTGAGGGACCGCCACGGCGCGACATTGGTCCTTGTAACCCACAGCCATAGCCTGGCCCGTAAGTGCGACCGTGTGATCCGCTTGCGCGATGGCAGGATTACCGAAGATACACGGCAAGAGGCCGCCGAATGAGCCTGCGCCTTGCGGGGCGGCTAGCGCGGCGCGAGTTGCGCGGCGGCTTGCGTGGTTTCCGCGTTTTCCTTGCCTGTCTGGCGCTTGGGGTGGCTGCCATCGCAGCTGTTGGCTCGGTCAGATACGCAATTCAGAACGGCCTGTCACAGGAAGGGGCCGCGTTGTTGGGCGGAGACGCACAGTTAGAGTTCACCTATCGCTTCGCGTCCGACGATGAGCGTGCTTGGATGGCACAGGCGGCCGAGGCAACCTCCGAAGTCGTCGATTTCCGGTCGATGGCCGTAACCGGGCAGGCAGAGACCGCGCAGCGCGCGCTGACGCAAGTAAAATCCGTGGACGATGCCTATCCTTTGGTGGGCGAAACCGTATTAGAGCCCACCATGACTCTGTCCCAAGCTCTTGAGGGCGATCAGGGTTTGCCCGGTGCGGTCATGGACCCGTCTTTAATGGACCGATTGAACCTGTCGGTGGGCCAAACTTTTGCTCTTGGCTCGCAAGACTTTGTGCTGACAGCTGCGCTTATCCACGAACCCGACGGAGCGGCAGACGGGTTCGGGCTGGGCCCACGCACACTGGTTCGCACCGAGGATTTGGGCAGTTCGGGGTTGTTGGCACCCGGAACACTGTTTTCAACCAAGTACCGGTTGGACTTGCCACGCGACACTGACCTTGCCCAGCTGGCCACGACCGCAGAAAAGACATTCGACGGCACCGGAATGCGATGGACCGACGCCCGAAACGGGGCACCCGGCATCGCCGAGTTCGTAGATCGGCTCAGCGCGTTTCTGGTGCTGGTTGGCCTGTCCGGACTGGCGGTCGGAGGCATCGGCGTATCAGCCGCCGTACGGGCCTATTTGTCACAAAAAACGGAAACGATTGCGACGCTGCGCACACTGGGTGCGGATCGAGCAACAATTTTCCAAACCTATATGATCCAGATCGGGATTCTGTCTGGTATCGGGATCCTGCTGGGCCTTGTGCTGGGTGGTCTGACACCCGTGCTTCTTGCCCCATTGATCGAGGCGCGCCTGCCCGTACCCGCAGTGTTTTCTTTCTACCCCAAACCGCTGGCCGAGGCGGCACTTTATGGAGTGCTAACTGCGTTTTTGTTTACCCTTTGGCCATTGGCCCGCACTGAACAGGTCCGCGCGGCAACACTCTTCCGCGATGCCCTTTCATCGGCACGCGTTTTTCCGCGCCCTGTATTCCTAGTGGCGACGGTCATCGGGCTGGGATTGCTTGTTGCCTCTGCAGCTTGGTTCAGCGGATCGACCCGCCTGACGCTCTGGACTGCCGGAGGGTTGGTCGGCGCGCTGGCGCTGTTGGCCCTATCGGCATTTGCCATCCGCAAGCTGGCTCGTGTCAGCGCCCCCTGGGCACGCGGTAAACCCGCAATGCGATGGGCGCTGTCTGCCATTTCCGATCCAAGGGAAGGGGCAGCGTCGGTTGTTCTTTCGCTTGGTTTGGGGTTGTCTGTTTTGGCGGCAGTTGGCCAGATCGACGGCACACTTCGCAATGCGATCTCGGGAAATCTGCCGGATGTGGCACCGTCGTATTTTTTCGTAGACATCCAAAAAGACCAAATGCCCGGCTTTCTCGAACGTCTGGAAACCGACCCGGCGGTCAACCGCATCGAGAGTGCTCCGATGCTGCGCGGCATCATCACTCAGATCAACGGCAGCCCTGCGCGTGATGTGGCGGGTGATCACTGGGTTCTGGACGGCGACCGAGGCGTTACGTATTCAGCAACGCCACCAAGCAACGCGCGTGTCACCAAAGGGGACTGGTGGGACGAGGACTATGCAGGCCCCCCTCAGGTCAGTTTCGCCGCAGAAGAAGCCGAAGAGATGGGGCTTAACCTTGGCGACATGCTGACAGTCAACATCCTCGGGCGCGACATCACGGCAGAGCTGACATCCCTGCGCGAAGTCGACTTTTCCAATGCTGGCATGGGATTCATCATGTCGATAAACCCGTCCGCCTTGGCCGGAGCACCGCACAGTTTCATCGCGACAGTCTACGCCGAAGAACAGGCCGAAGGTCCGATACTGCGTGACCTTGCCGGGCAGTTTCCCAATATCACTGCCATTCGGGTGCGCGACGCAATTGACCGGGTGTCAGACCTACTGGCCGGTCTGGCCGCTGCGACCTCTTACGGTGCAGGCGTATCGCTGTTGACCGGGTTTCTGGTTTTGATCGGCGCCGCTGCGGCGGGCGAACCGGCCCGACGATATGAAGCCGCGATCCTGAAAACGCTGGGCGCTGACAGGCGTCGCATCCTGCTCAGCTTCACCATGCGCGCAGCTCTCTTGGGGGCAGCTGCCGGAAGCGTTGCGCTGTTGACGGGTATTCTGGGCGGATGGGCCGTCGCCACCTATATTTTTGACACTCGTTTTGCGGTCATCTGGCCCTCGGCCATTGGCATTGTTCTGGCCGGGGTTCTGGTCACGCTGGGCGCAGGTCTGATCTTCGCTTTGCGCCCTCTCGCGGTGAGACCGGCCCGCATTCTGCGCGCCAGTGACTGATCCTATCGCACGCAGGCCACGGGTTGCAGTATCTGCAACAGTTGGTCGTTGTCGCATACCAGCGCGTCCAGCGTGATGTCGTCTAACGACGCATAAAACACTTCGGCAGCATCTTGCAGCGCCAACCGCAAACGGCACGCATCGGTCAATGGGCAAGTGTTGTCTGCATCGGCAAAACACTCGGCCAGCGGCAGGTTCCCTTCGACATGGCGAAAGACCGACCCGATACGAATCTGGTCAGCAGGTCTGGCAAGCGTCATGCCTCCGTTTCGACCCCGTTGCGTGCTAAGATAGTTAAGCTGGCTCAGTTGATTGATCACCTGCGCCAAGTGGTTTTCCGAGATGTTGCACACTTCGGCAATCTCGGATTTGGTCACAAGCCTGTCCTGATGCGCGGCACAATACATCAGCAGGCGCACCGCAATATTCGTCCGTTTGGTAATGCGCATGGTCGCCTCCCAAATTTCAAGATGCGACCTTATTGCATGTCCTGCAAAAAAGCGGTTTGACATACATCAATCGGCGCAAAGGACACAGTGGCACATGGCAGACCCTTACTTCTTTGGCTACGGAAGCCTGGTCAACCTTGCGACCCACGATTTTCCGGATGCCCGCCCTGCCCGCCTGAAGGGCTGGCGCCGCGCGTGGCGGCATACGGACCTTCGCCCGGTGGCATTTCTAACGGCCATCCCTGATCCGAACAGCGAAATCGAAGGCATGATCGCACATGTGCCTCGAAACGATTGGGCCGCTCTGGATGAACGCG
This sequence comes from Ruegeria sp. D3, assembly GCF_056534465.1. Lineage (NCBI taxonomy): Bacteria > Pseudomonadati > Pseudomonadota > Alphaproteobacteria > Rhodobacterales > Roseobacteraceae > Ruegeria > Ruegeria sp. D3. Next base: position 210,762 of record NZ_JBQFPK010000003.1, on the reverse strand, counting down.
AATGGGCCTATGACCGAGTACCCGCAACCCAAGCCGTGACACATCCCCTGACTCATGATGTGGAAATCGCCGTCTATGCAGTGCCTCATGGCCGTCACGCCGAACCGACCAATCGCCATCCCTTGCTGCTCAGCTATATCGACGTGGTTGTACAAGGCTATCTGCGGGCCTTTGGCGAAGCAGGGGCGGACCGCTTTTTTGCCACCACTGATGGATGGGATGCTCCGATCCTAAACGACCGCGCCGAACCTCGCTATCCGCGCCACCAGCAGTTGAAACCGAACGAGACCGAATTTGTGGATACCCGCCTGCAGCATCTTTCTGCAAAACTGGTCCACTCTTTGTAAAAAAGGTCGGGGACGCTTGCCCCGCCATTCTTTAGTAGAAAATACGTGCGCCGCAGAGCGCGTTTATCACCCGCGCGCGCGGATCACTTGCAGCAAGGGCAGCAAAGTCGCCATTTCCGGTCCGCGCTCCATCCCTGTCAGCGCTTTGCGCAACGGCATGAAAAGCCCCTTACCTTTGCGGCCCGTGGCCTCTTTGACGGCCTTGGTCCAGGCACCCCAGGTCTCACCATCAAACGGTCCTTCTGGCAACAGCGCAACAGCTTCGGCGATGAATGCCCGATCCTCGTCAGCGATCAAAGGTTCGGCCCCGTCGCGGCACAGGTCCCACCAGCCCTTCAGATCAGCCAGAGTCGTGATGTTCTCGCGCGCCATGGCCCAGAACGACTCGGCCAGCTCAGCCGGGACACCCGCATCGGCGACCGCATCGGCCACATCGGCCAGTGGCAACGATTGCAGGTGTTTTGCGGTCAGCGGAAACAGGTCCTGCACGTCGAATTTAGTCGGCGCCGCGCCAAAACGGACAATGTCAAACCCGTCTATCAGCTCGGCCATGTCCGAACGCAATTCGACCGGATCAGAGGACCCCAGACGCGCCATCAAGCTCAGCAGAGCCATCGGCTGCACTCCCTGTTCGCGCAGATCGCGCAAGGCCAGCGTACCCAGACGTTTCGACAGCGCCTCACCCTGCGGGCCAGTCAGCAGCGAGTGGTGCGCAAAGCGCGGGCAGTCTCCGCCCAGCGCCTGAATGATCTGAATCTGCGTCGCGGTATTGGTCACATGGTCCGAACCGCGCACCACATCGGTCACGCCCATCTCGGTATCGTCGACCACAGACGCGATGGTGTACAGAACCTGACCATCCCCCCGGATCAGCACCGGATCAGACACTGACGCCGCATCAATCGAGATGTTGCCGAGAATACCATCATTCCACTCGATCCGTTCGTGATCCAGTTTGAAGCGCCACACACCATTGCCACGTTCCGCGCGCAGAGCCTCTTTCTCGGCCGCCGACAGGTTCAGCGCGGCGCGGTCGTAGACCGGCGGCTTGCCCATGTTCAGCTGCTTCTTGCGTTTCAGGTCCAGCTCGGTCGGTGTCTCGAACGCCTCATAGAAACGACCCATCTCGCGCAGCTTGTCGGCTGCTTCGGCATAACGATCCAGACGGTCGGACTGACGCTCGACCCGGTCCCAATGCAAACCCAGCCACTCCAGATCCTGCTTGATCGCGTCGACATATTCTTCCTTCGACCGCTCGGGATCGGTGTCGTCGATGCGCAGGATGAACGTGCCGCCTGCCTTGCGAGCGATCAGATAGTTCATCAGCGCGGTGCGCAGGTTGCCCACATGGATGTAACCGGTGGGCGACGGGGCGAAACGGGTGGTTGTCATAGGTGTCTCCTGTTGGCGCGGCTCTTGTCACAGGATGGGCATTTTGTCCAGCACATGCAGGAAAACGGGGCGGCAGGAAACAAATCTGCCTTCAGATCCGGCGCGGATCGTAACATGAGCAAAAATTAACATGCTATGTTCGCTCACGCAGCCCATTTCACTGATGTGTGAACTGGCAAGTGGCCTTCACCGATCTAGGATTACAACTGGTGCTCTGACAGGGAGAATGAGACATGACCATCAAACTGACACGCCGCGCAGCGCTCGGATCAGCCGCAGCATTGCCTTTTGCCGCCGCTGCAACCCCGGTGCTGGCAGCAACGAACGAAACCAAAGCGAACTCAACAATCGCCAAATCGTTTCAACTGGGCGATTTCACTGTCACCTCGCTTTTGGATGGCAGTTTGCCGCGTGACGGCGCCAAAGAGATTTTTGGCGGCGGTGCCTCGGACGAGGAATTTGCCAAGGTCTCGGCCGACAATTTCATCCCTGCCGACCAAGCACAATTCTTCTTTACCCCGACGCTGGTCAACACCGGATCCGAGCTGGTTCTGTTCGACACCGGCTTGGGTCAGGGGGGTATTCAGGCCGCTCTTGCAGATGCGAGGGTTACCGCTGATCAGATCGACGTCGTCGTACTTACCCATATGCATCCCGACCACATCGGCGGCATGACAATCAATGATGCCCCCACCTTTACCAACGCGCGTTTTGTGACCGCTTCGCCCGAATATGATTTCTGGGCAGCTCAGGATGCCGGGAACCGCGTCGGCGATCTGGTTGCCGCCAAGGTCACTCCGCAAGCTGAAAAGATGACATTCCTTGGCGATGGCGGAGAAGTCGCATCAGGCATCACAGCCGTCGCGGCGTATGGCCATACACCGGGCCACACTGTCTATCACCTTGAAAGCAACGGGCAGCGTCTGGTGCTGACTGCTGACCTCGCAAACCATTACGTCTGGTCTTTCGCGCATCCCGAATGGGAGGTGCGCTTTGACATGGACAAGGCTGCAGCCACAGCATCACGCCGTAAGGTTTTGGGTATGCTGGCCGCAGATAAAGTCCCGATGATCGGGTTCCATATGCCGTTCCCTGCAGCAGGTTTTGTTGAAACACGCGGGGATGGTTTCCGCTTTGTCCCCGTCAGCTATCAGATGATGGGCTAACTCTTAATATCCTGGGTCCGGCCGCACGCGTGAGCCATCGGTAAAACGTGACAGACGAAACGCGGCCGGATCAACACATGGTGTTGTGTCCGCGACCAAATCAGCCATAAGGCGGCCCGCGCCGGGCGCTATGCCAAAGCCGTGGCCGGAGAAGCCCGTGGCGATGAACATACCCGGCATCGTATCCACACCCGAAATGACAGGTATGGCATCGGGTGTAACGTCGATCATCCCCGCCCAACTCTGAACCAGTTCACTTGCCTGTAAGGCCGGAATTGCTCTCTGCGCACTCGCCCAAGCGCGGCGAAGAACCTTGCCCGAAGGATCGGGGTCCAGAACGCGGGTATGCTCGAACGGCGTGACATCCGTAGGCAGCCACGATCTGTCCTCTTGTGCTTCGACCGCCCAACGTTTGGACCATCGGAACCGGAGTGATCGCCATTCCTGCCGAATTGCGGGCAGAAAACGCCGGGCCAATCGAAAGCTGTCAGGGACGATATCAACCGTATTCTCATGGCCAGATGCTATTGTGTACCCTCCATCCGCACGTTTACGAATTGCGAAGTCGTCCGACCATAAAGCTGTCTCGGGACCTGCAACCGGAGAAGCCCGTAACACCGTGTTCAGCACTTTGAGCTGTGGCAAATCTATACCCGCGTTGCCTGCGAAAAGGCGGGACCAGGCACCTCCTGCCAATACCGCGGAATCACAGGCGACACGGCCGCGTTCAGTGAAAACCCCGGCAATGCGCCCATCCTGCACATCCAAGCTGCGCACTGCACAGTTGGTCATGAGCACCGCACCCCTGTCGCGGGCTGCCTCGGCGATCGCAGGGGCTGCCCACTGCGGCTCGGCCCGCCCATCGCGAGGCATGTAAAGCGCGTAGTTCAATCCAGTTTTGTGGTCCGGCAACACAGCGTCCAGTTCAGCGCCAGACAGCAATTCTGCGCCTGTCTGCAATCCCTCAACATGCTGCGCCCACCGTTCGAGGTTTTGGGCCCCGCGGCGACCCGAAGCACCAAACAGAATTCCTGACCGGGTAAATCCGGTTTTGCGCCCGACACGGTCATCAAGCCCATCCCAGAGTTTCTGGGCCTCCAGCATCAAAGGAATTTCGCGAGGATCCCGCAAACCCAATCGCACCCAACCCCAATTGCGCGAGCTCTGCTCACCAGCTATGTGGCCTTTTTCGCAAAGTAGAACCCGTGCGCCCCGCTCGGACAGCTCCAAAGCGGTTACGGCACCAATAATACCTCCTCCAATCACCACGACATCCACGGACTTCGGAAGGTTCAAATCTGGTTCCACGTGGGTGGGTTTCGGGCCGGGCATCTACCGCTCTTTTATCATTGCTCGGACCGCAATGAATGCCCGTGGCACAACCAGTGGCAATACGACCGAAGTCGTAGTTGCTACTATTTTCGTGATCTGTGGCTATCGCGCACAGTTTCCAAAAACCGCAAGCGCTCAGGCTGCCCCGACCAGTTCAGCCCATTTTTGCCGCAGAGAGGCCGAAAACCCGATGACTGAGTCAGGTGCAGCCTCTTCAGGCTTGTCCTCGGATGCCGGAATCGTTGGCTGTGTTGGCTCTGGTTCCGACTTGACCGAATGCTCTTGGTTCATCAGGTCGGCAATCGCCAAGTCCAGCTTGGTTTCATCCAGAACCTGACCTTCCGATTCCATGGACTTCCACGGTAACGGAGAATGCAGCGGTTTATCGTATTCCTCACGCATGGCGATACCAAATCGTTAACACAGACATCTGAGGCGACGCGCAAACTTACCTGGTCGAGTCAACCGTCCGGTTTGTCCAACCCAATTACGTCACACCCGCCCGACATTGGGCGACAATACAGCTAAAATGTGGCGAAAAAGCGGCCTGTCGACAAGGAAAACTGCCAAACAAAGGCTATCACCCCGATCAAAGGAGATTGAGTGGAAACACTTTATCGCACTTAGGGAAATTGGATCGGGATTGCTGACAATCTACCTCAGGAGCGGTCGCGCCACCGGTTCGCTATCGGATAGCGGCGATCCAGCCAGAAGGCACGGCTTGTCAGACGTGTTCCGGGCGCAGACTGAAACCGCTTGTACTCTGAGATATAGATTAGATGCTCGACCCTGCGGGCATCCGCTTCGTCAAAACCAGCAGCAACGCAATCAGCGATCGAGCCGTCCTGATCGACTAGAATATCCAAAAGCGCGTCCAACACCGGATAATCCGGCAAGCTGTCACTGTCTTTCTGATCCGCGCGCAGCTCGGCGCTGGGGGGTTTGTCGATAACCGACGGCCGAATAACTTCGCCATTGGGGCCCTTCATCCAGTCGCGATGATTGGCATTCCGCCAACGGCATGTTTCGAAAACCCGTGTCTTGTACAGATCTTTGATCGGGTTATAGCCGCCATTCATATCGCCGTAGATCGTGGCGTAGCCCACGGCGACCTCGGATTTATTACCGGTGGTCAGCAACATCTCGCCGAACTTGTTTGATATCGCCATCAGCAGCAGCCCGCGCAGACGGGATTGAATGTTTTCCTCGGTCAGATCCTCGTCCCGCCCGGCAAAGAGCTGGGACAGAGTCCCAGTAACGGCCGCCCGGCTATCCGAAATCGGAACATAGTCGTAATGCACGCCCAGCGCCTTGGCGACGGCCTCGGCGTCGTCCAGCGAGGCCTGGCTGGTATATTCCGACGGCAGCATGACACAGCGCACGTTCTCGGCCCCAAGCGCATCCACGGCAATCGCGGCAACGAGCGCTGAATCCACCCCCCCGGACAGTCCAAGCACGCACTTTTTGAACCCCGTTTTACCCATGTAATCACGCAGAGACTGGACCATGGCGCGGTAGTCCTGCTCCCATGCATCGGGCTGCGGCACGATATCTGCCGGAACGATACGCCACCCGTCGTCCCCACGCTCCAGATCAACATGAGCCAGGGCCGCGTCAAAAACGGGCATTCGGAAAGCAAGTTCTCCGCCCGGGTTCAGGCCAAAAGTCGCGCCATCAAATACCTGGTCGTCCTGTCCACCGACCATATTCAGATAGATCAGGGGCAACCCTGTCTCGATCACACGTGCAACCATATGATTCAGGCGGATGTCGTATTTGTCGCGAAAATAGGGCGAACCATTCGGGATCAGCAGGAACTCGGCCCCGGTCTCTTCCAGCGTCTCGGCCACATCCGGATGCCAACTGTCCTCACAGATCGGGCTGCCGATGCGCGTATTGCCAACTGAGTAAGGCCCCCCCAAAGGGCCTGAATCATAAAGGCGCACTTCGTCGAAAACGGTTTCATTGGGAAGATGATGTTTCAACACCTTGCTACTGACCTTGCCGCCCTTCAGAATCAGGTAAGCGTTGTATAGGTGGCCGTCTTCCACCCAAGGCCCGCCGATCGCCAGAGCAGGCCCATCTGCACATTTCGCGGCCAAAGCCTCGACAGCGGCCATGGCCGTGCGATGGAAAGCAGGCTTCATGACCAGGTCCTGCGTATTGTACCCGGTTATGAACATTTCCGGCAACGCCACCATCTCGGCCCCTGCGGTGCGCGCTTGTTCCCATGCGTCAAGCGCCTGCGCCGCATTGCCTTCGATATCCCCCACAGTCGGGTTGAGTTGCGCCAGAGTGATGCGGAAACGGTCGGCCATGCTGCCCTCTTGCCCTCGTCAGTCTTATGCCATTTAGCAGATCGCGGCGCGAGTGAAAGGCAAATGCGGCAAAAGCCGTTGCCCTGCCCCCTGCGGTATCTTAGTTTTGCGCAAAAGGATGATAACCGGGCAGGTTGGAACGATCATGAATGCATTCCGCACCTCAATTGCTGTAACGGCCCTGGCCTTGATGGCCGGAACCGTTAGCGCGCAGGAAGGACAAGTGATCACGGCCGATGATGAGGTCGGCGGCGTCTACGAAGGTACGTTTCTGAACGGCCTGCGCCACGGAACCGGCACGTATCGCCTACCGGACGGGTTCGAATACACTGGCCAGTGGTCCGAAGGCGAAATTCAAGGCAGCGGCATTGCCCGATACGCGAATGGGTCGATCTACCAAGGTATGTTTGCAAAGGGTCAGCCCGAGGGGCGTGGCAAGATCATCTATACTGACGGCGGCAGCTATGAGGGCGACTGGGCTAACGGCACGATCAACGGCACCGGCATTGCGACTTATGCGAATGGTCAACGGTACGAAGGTGGGTTCAAAGATGCCAAGCGTCACGGCAAAGGCATTCTGACAAATCCGAACGGCTATACCTATGACGGTGATTGGGTCGAGGGCGTCAAGCAGGGCAAGGCCAAAATCACCTGGGCAAACGGTAACGTTTATGAAGGCGACGTCCTGAATGGGCAGCGCCATGGAGAAGGCACTCTGACCGTTCCCGACGGCATGACCTATAGCGGTGCGTGGCTTGAAGGTCGGATGACCGGAAAGGGCCGGCAGGTTCTGGCGAATGGAGACGTCTACGAAGGCGACATGGTGGACGGGCGCCGTCAGGGCATCGGCAAGGCGACCTATGTGAACGGCACGACATACGAAGGCGCGTATGTCGATGACCGTCGAGAAGGCAAGGGCCGCTTTGTTGGCGCAGACGGGTTCGAATATAACGGCGAATGGTCCGGAGGCCAGATCGACGGGTTCGGCGAGATGACCTATCCTGACGGCTCGGTCTATGTGGGGGATTTCAGCGTCGACCTGCCCCACGGCAAAGGCGTACACACTTACCCGGATGGCACTGTATACGACGGTGACTGGATCGCTGGCATCTACGAAGGCCGCGGAACCGTCACCTATCCCAACGGCGTAGTCTATTCGGGCCAGTTCAGGAACGGCCTGAGCCATGGCTCAGGTGTTCTGAAATTGGCCAATGGTTATGTATACGAGGGCGAATGGGTTGACGGAAACCGTCAAGGCACTGGCAAAGCCAGCTTTCCGGATGGCACAGTCTACGAAGGCGAATTCCTGAACGGCAAGCGGCACGGCCAAGGTACCGTCACCACGGCACGCAATTTCACATATACCGGTGGGTGGGTTGACGGAAAAATCAGTGGTAGCGGTATCGCGACCTATGCCACCGGCGACGTCTACGAGGGCAATTTCCGCGACAATAAACGCCACGGTGACGGCACCATGCGTTATGCCAATGGAGAGGTCGAGACTGGCACCTGGGAAAACGACGTCTTGCCCAGCAGCGGCGAGGCTGAGACGACGGCGCCAGAGGAAACCCCGCCCGCGTCCCAACCGACCGAGACACCCTCGGACGGGTAGCTTAGGCTACCACGGAACGGTCTGACCCGCCCAATCGAAGAAGCCGCCAGTATCAGCATGGGTCAGTGATTGAGCCACAGCCAGCAGGTTCTGAGCCGCCTTGTCCGGTTTAACTGCCGGATGTCGACCTACGTATTTCTCGGTGAACGCGGTTTGAACCGTGCCAGGATGCAAGGCCACGCAAACACTTTGTTTATGCGTCCGCGCCAATTCGATCGCGGTTGTATGCACAATCTGGTTCACGGCGGCCTTGGCCGCGCGGTAACTGACCCATCCACCCAACCGGTTGTCGCCGATGGACCCTACGCGGGCCGAAAGCACGGCAATCAAGCAGCGCTTGTCACGGGGCATCAGTCTGGCTGCGTGCCCCAGAACCAAAGCGGGGCCTACCGCGTTCAATGCGAACTGATCCATCATGGCCTGCGCAGACACTGCCTTTATCGACTTTTCCGGCGTGGCCCCGTCGATCTCAAGCGCGCCGGACGCGACGAAGATCATGTCATAAGGGCCAGTTAGCATGCCCAGAAACGCGTTGGATTTGTCCGGATCCATCAAATCGAACCCGTCCACAGACCGCGACAGGGTCGTGACTGAAACAGATTGCCCAAGTAGCCGCGCGTGAAGGGCTGAACCGATCCCCCCGGACGCGCCGATGATAAGTGCTGTTTGCATGCCTCTTCACCTAGCAGCCCGCCCTCACCAATCAATACTTCCCGAAAAACAAACACGACCGGTAACAAGCTGCAAATTCCGTCTTTTCATTCGCAGCGCTGTCTGTATAACCTCAAACCCATGATCAACCGCGCAGATATCCTTGTTGCCGACACCGCCCTTTGCGGTGCGTCCCTGCGTGGCCTACTGATCCTAATCCGCCTCTGAGCGTGCCACCCGGCGCGCCCGCTCAGAGGAGGACGCCCGCGCGCCATAGGCTTTAGGACAGAAGAAGAAAGAGATTCCCATGACCAACGTGACCGACCAAGACCGCGTCTTGATCTTTGACACCACCTTGCGCGACGGCGAACAAAGCCCCGGCGCAACCATGACCCATAACGAAAAGCTCGAAATTGCCGAGCTGCTGGACGAAATGGGCGTCGACATCATCGAGGCCGGTTTCCCCATCGCCTCCGAGGGTGATTTCAAAGCTGTCAGCGAGATTGCCGAGCGCTCGAAAAACAGCCGTATCTGCGGTCTGGCCCGCGCCAATTTCGCAGACATTGACCGCTGCTGGGAGGCGGTGAAACACGCACGGCAAAACCGTATTCACACCTTCATCGGCACCTCTCCGCTGCATCGCGCCATTCCGAACCTGACCCAGGACGAGATGGCCGAGAAGATCCACGAAACGGTCAGCCATGCACGCAATCTGTGCGACAACGTGCAGTGGTCGCCGATGGATGCCACCCGGACCGAGTGGGATTACCTGTGCCGCGTGATCGAGATCGCGATCAAGGCGGGCGCGACGACGATCAACATCCCCGACACGGTGGGTTATACCGCTCCGGTAGAAAGCGCCGACCTGATCAAACGCCTGATCGAGACCGTACCGGGTGCAGATGAGGTGGTTTTCGCCACCCACTGTCACAACGATCTCGGCATGGCGACGGCGAACTCGCTGGCTGCTGTGGCGGGCGGAGCGCGGCAGATCGAGTGTACCATCAATGGTCTTGGCGAACGCGCTGGCAACACCGCGTTAGAAGAGGTCGTGATGGCATTGCGCACGCGCAATGACATCATGCCGTGGCACACAGGTATCGACACCACCAAGATTATGCATATCTCGCGTCGTGTGGCGACGGTGTCCGGGTTCAATGTGCAATTCAACAAAGCTATCGTCGGCAAAAACGCCTTTGCGCATGAAAGCGGCATCCACCAGGACGGGATGCTGAAGAACCGCGAAAACTTTGAGATCATGCGCCCCGAGGATATCGGCTTGTCCGGCACGTCTTTGCCGTTGGGCAAACACTCGGGCCGCGCGGCCCTGCGCGACAAGCTCGAGACCTTGGGCTTTGATTTGGGCGACAACCAGCTCAAGGACATCTTTGTTCGGTTCAAGGATCTGGCCGACCGCAAGAAAGAGGTTTTTGACGACGACCTCATTGCCTTGATGACCATGGATCAGCACGACGACTATTTGCAGCTCGTGTCGATGAAGGTGACCTGCGGCACAGGCGGCCAAGCCGAGGCTACGGTCGAACTTGAGATGGACGGCAAGGATATCATCGCCACCGAACATGGCGACGGTCCAGTGGACGCGACTTTCAAGGCAATCCGTGCTATCTATCCCAACAAAGCGCATCTGCAACTCTATCAGGTCCACGCAGTGACCGAAGGAACCGATGCCCAAGCCACGGTGTCTGTTCGGTTGGAAGAGGAAGGCATGATCGCCACCGGTCAGTCGGCGAACACCGATACCGTCGTCGCCTCGGCCAAAGCTTACATCCACGCGCTGAACCGCCTGATTGTAAGACGTGAAAAAGCGGGTCCGGGCGCTGATGCGCGCGAGATCAGCTACAAAGATTTGACCTGACCGAACGGCGGCCCGTCTTTGCGGGCCGCTTTTTCGTCGCAAAGGTCAGGACAACCCGGCCTTTTGCATCCCATCCACAAAATGCCGAAGATCTTCATCGCTGGCGTAGTGCAGCATGCCTTCAATATCAGCGATCTTGAACTCTGGCTGGGCCTCGTAAATTGCGTCAACGTACGCTCGCGCTTCGACCTGGTTTCCCAGCCACGCATGGCAGGCAGCGACATATGCGTTCTGAAGCGAGTCGAGGGCAGGCAACCGGGCGAAATCCTCTAATGCCTGATCATACTTCTTAGCACCGAAGCGCGCCTTTCCAAGATGGCTCCAGAACCGTGCAGGGTGGTGAGGGTTCAGACGCATCGCCCTTTGTATCCACTCGGCACCTTCATCGGCACGACCCGACCATGTCAGCAATTCGCCCATCTGAACCACAACCAGATCGTAATTCGGGTTCAGCGACAGCGCGCGCTCCTGATGATACCGCGCCCGGCCAAGGTTGTTTCGCAAAATCTCTACCGCAGCCATCAAACGATGAACATCTGCGTCGTTGTCATCCAGAGAAGCGGCCTTGAGGATCGCCTTTTCACACTCACCCAGCATGGCTTCACGATCATCGCACCAACCATATCCCCAAGCTTGACCGCGGATACAACCGCTCCAGGCATGGGCGTGCGCGTAATCCGGATCCAGTTCGATAGCGCGATCGATCAACTTTGTCGCCTCGGCATTATCCTCGCGCGTGCTGCGGTGATGCAGGACTTTCGCGGCCAAAACGCATTCATAGGCTGCAAAACTGGAAGGTTTCTTGCGCGTCAGCCCCTCTTGCTGCGAAGCTTCGATACGACCGGGAAGTGTGGCAACCACGGCCGAGATAACCTCGTCCTGTATTGTGAAAATGTCATCCAGGTCGCGATCATACTTCTCAGCCCAGACATGGCCATCACTGTAACTATCAATCAGCTGAACGGTGACACGTACCCTGTTGCCAGCCTTTCGGACACTACCTTCGACGATGTATTGCGCACCCAGCTTAGCACCCACTTCGCGTACATTCACAGCCTGTCCCTTGTAGACAAAACTGGAATTGCGCGAGATCACGAACAGCTCATGCCGGCGGCTCAACTCGGTCAGCAAATCTTCGGTAAGACCGTCGGCAAAAAACTCCTGTTCGGTATCTCCACTCATGTTTGCGAAGGGCAAAACCGCGATAGAGGGTTTGACCACTTTGGTATCGCCATCACCTGCTGGCGCATCGTCTGCAACCGTGCCATCCAAAGCGACCCGATAGGCATGAACAGGTTGAGACAGGTTCTTAAGTGTCAGATCGCCTAGATCATCATATTGCAACTCCAATCGGTCCGAGACTTGTTCATGCACCGCGCCCGAGATCAGAACCTCACCAGCATTTGCAGATTGCTCAAGCCGCGCGGCGATATTGACACCGCTGCCGAAGATATCGCCATCCTCAAAAATGATCTCATCCAGATTTATCCCGATGCGGAAATGAATGCGCTGGTCCTTCGGAACATCTGCATTGCGACGCAACATCCGGTTCTGCACCGCGACCGCGCAGGTCACTGCTTCGCTGGCGCTGGGGAATTCAACCAGCATCCCGTCGCCCGTTGTTTTGATGATTTTTCCGCGGTTCTTGTCGATTGCCGGGTCGATCAGCTCGATACGGTGCGTACGCAGACGGGCAAGCGTGCCTTGTTCATCCGCTTCCATCAGCCGACTATAACCCACCATGTCAGCGGCCAGAACCGTAGCTAGTCGGCGATCCATCGCGCACCTCCCTGACCAAAGTCTAGGACCGAACACCCCATTTCCAAAACAGATTTTGTAAAAACACCCAAGGCGTGTATCGCGAAGACGCGAATGCCCTGATCAAGTGTATTCAGGTATCTTCAGAGCTTGGCAAACAACGCATCCAAACGGCGCATCTCATCCGCAATTCCGAATGGCGCATTTACAACGAACATCCCTGATCCGATCATGCGATGCCCTTCGCGCGCGGCGGGAAAGCGGACTTCGTGACACTCGACCTTTGGTAAGTCTTGCCCTTGCAGCGCCGCGACCATCGACTTGTGCCGCCCGTCCGCAAGGATTGGATACCACAAGGCAATAACGCCTACGTTCCATTTCCGATGCACTTTAGAGACAAAACCCGGCAGCCGGTCATACTCTGACTTCACCTCATAGCTCGGATCAATCAACAGAACCCCTCGCCGCGGCGTTGGCGGCAGCAGCGAATGCGCCAACTCATATCCGTCCTGCTTGTAGGTTTTTGCTCCGAACCGCGACACGGCCAGCGACAAGGCGCCGAATTCTTGTGGATGCAATTCGGCCAAATGCATGCTGTCCTGATCGCGAAGCAAATTACCCGCAATCAGGGGTGAACCCGCATAGGCGTGCCGTCCGTGTGTCGCCTGAACCTGCGTCAGCGCACGAGACAGCGGATGATCCGCTGCGAACCAACCTTCGCGCTGCACCCGCTTTATCCCGGCCAAAGCCTCGCCTGTTCGCACTGCTTCATCCGCGTCCAAGTGATACAAACCACGACCTGAATGTGTTTCGAGATAGGTCAATGGTTTCTCTTTTTGGGTCAAATATTCCAGCACCCATGCCAACAAAGCGTGCTTTTGCACATCAGCCAGATTTCCAGCATGGTAAATATGTTGATATGAGAGCATGTTGCCTTCTAAAGTCCCTATCATTAAGGCGGAAAGGTGCTGATTGACGCGGAATCAGCCCTTTTACCGGGCGAGATGGCACCCTATAAGACATCCGTCCCGGAACCGTCGAGTCGCGGGCAGTGGAAATTTTGACGAACGGGATCATTGAAAACATGGGAATCTTTGGCAATCTGGGCGGCCTGTTCACAGCGGACATGGCGATTGACCTTGGGACGGCGAACACGCTGGTTTATGTCAAAGGACGCGGTGTTATCCTGTCAGAACCCTCGGTGGTGGCCTATCACGTCAAGGACGGCGTCAAAAAGGTTCTGGCCGTGGGCGAAGACGCCAAGCTGATGCTGGGCCGGACCCCCGGCTCGATCGAGGCGATCCGTCCGATGCGCGAAGGCGTGATTGCCGATTTCGACACTGCTGAGGAAATGATCAAGCACTTTATCCGCAAGGTGCATAAACGCTCGACCTTCTCGAAGCCCAAAATCATCGTCTGCGTACCCCATGGCGCGACTCCGGTTGAAAAGCGAGCGATCCGCCAGTCGGTTCTGTCGGCAGGTGCGCGCCGCGCGGGCCTGATTGCCGAACCGATTGCAGCCGCCATTGGTGCTGGCATGCCGATCACTGATCCGACCGGCAACATGGTTGTCGATATCGGCGGCGGCACCACCGAGGTGGCCGTTCTGTCGCTGGGCGACATCGTCTATGCGCGCTCGGTCCGCGTGGGCGGAGACCGTATGGACGAGGCGATCATCTCTTACCTGCGGCGTCAGCAAAACCTGCTGGTGGGCGAATCTACTGCAGAACGTATCAAAACCACCATCGGCACCGCCCGGATGCCAGACGATGGTCGGGGCCAGTCAATGCATATCCGGGGCCGCGACCTGCTGAACGGCGTGCCCAAAGAAATCGAGATCAGCCAAGCCCAAGTGGCCGAGGCCCTTTCAGAACCTGTCCAGCAGATTTGCGAAGCGGTGATGACTGCATTGGAAACCACACCGCCCGATCTGGCCGCCGACATCGTGGACCGGGGCGTGATGCTGACCGGCGGCGGCGCGCTGCTGGGCGATCTGGACCTTGCCCTGCGCGAACAGACCGGTCTGGCTGTGTCGATTGCCGATGAAAGCCTGAATTGTGTGGCTTTGGGCACCGGCAAAGCGCTGGAATACGAAAAACAACTGCGCCACGCGATTGACTACGAAAGCTAAGGCGCGCACCCTTTCGGGGTAAGAACTCGGGCAAGAGCAGCACGGGAAGGTAACCTGTGGCAAACGACCGATCACAGCGCGATGAATACACGGCACCTCTGCGCCGCTTGTTGCTGGGGATTGTTGTGCTTTGCCTGTTGGGCATCTTTCTCGTCTGGCGCATCGACAGCCCTCGGGTTGAACGGTTCCGCGCGCAAGTGGTCGACAAGGTTGTGCCCTCGATGGAATGGGCGATGGTGCCAGTCACAGGAATCGTCAATCTGGCCCGTGACTTCCAAAGCTATCAGCGGCTGAGCGAACAGAACCAGGAACTGCGCAGCGAGTTGCGCCTGATGCGCGCCTGGAAAGAGGCCGCACTGCAGTTGGAACAGGAAAACGCGCGCCTTCTGGACCTTAACAATGTACGGCTTGACCCGCGCCTGACCTATATCACTGGTGTCGTTATGGCCGACAGCGGCTCACCCTTTCGGCAATCGGTTTTGCTGAATGTTGGTGAACGCGACGGCATAATGGATGGCTGGGCAACGATGGACGGTATTGGCGTGGTGGGGCGCATCTCGGGCGTTGGCCCCGACACGGCCCGGGTCATCCTATTGACCGATGCCTCAAGCGCCATTCCCGCGACGATTCAGCCTTCGGGCCAGACTGCACTGATCGCGGGCGATAACACATCCGCACCCGCCGTCGAGTTTCTGGAAAATCGCGAACTTGTACGGCCGGGCGACCGTGTTGTCACGTCAGGTGATGGCGGAGTGTTTCCCGGCGGCCTGCTGATCGGCCAGATCACGGCCGATCCGGGCGGGCGCCTGCGCGTACGCCTGTCTGCCGATTTCGAACGGCTGGAATTCTTGCGTGTTCTGAGGTTCCACTCGGCTCCTGCCATCGAAGACTCGGGGGATATCGTCGGACCACGACGTCCCGAAGCCGCCCTGACACCAGCAGAGGTCGGAGATGGATAGGAATGCGTCTCAGCTTTGGACCAAGCGTGCATTGTATCTGTTTCTGGCAATGCTGATCTTGTTCATGCACCTCCTTCCGCTGGATACGAAACCGGACCGCTGGCCCTTTCCCGATCTGCTGATCGCGTTAACGTTCGCGTGGGTCATGCGCCGGCCCGAATTTGTGCCGATTCCGCTGATAGCGGTTGTGATGCTGACTGCCGACCTGTTGCTTCAGCGTCCGCCGGGCCTGATGGCGGCATTGGTGGTAATGGGCGCGGCCTATCTGCGAACAGCATCGCTGGGCATGAGGGATGCCGGTTTTCCAAGTGAGTGGATGACATCAGCGGTGGTGATCACGGCAGTTTTTGTGCTCAACCGCGTTATTCTTGCTATTGTGTCCGTGCAACAGGCGGCATTGGGGCCAGTCGTGGTTCAAGTGGTTCTGACAATAGCTATTTACCCCTTGATCGTTCTGCTGACACAGAGCGCATTCGGCGTTCAACGCATATCCGCCGCCGAAACCGGCACGATGGGGGCACGCTGATGAAGCAACAGAAGCCCAAGTCACAAGGATTGGCCTATAAACGCTTACCCCGTCGGGCCTTGATTCTTGGCGGGTTGCAAGCTGCCTTTATCGGGGGTTTGGCCGCCCGCATGCGTTATATGCAGGTCGATCAGGCCGATGAATACCGCCTGCTGGCCGAAGAAAACCGCATCAACATTCGCCTGATCCCTCCGACGCGCGGACGTATATATGACCGAAACGGTCAGATCATCGGGCAAAACTCACCTTCCTACCGTATCGTGATGGTCCGCGAGGACGCAGGCGATGTGGACGAAGTACTGACGCGGCTGTCGTCCCTGATTCCGCTGACCGAAGACGAAATGGAACGCGCCAAGACCGAGATGCGCCGTTCAGCCCCGTTTCTTCCGGTCACGTTGGCTGATCAGGTCACGTGGGAGGATATCTCGAAAGTCGCCGTCAATGCGCCCGCTCTGCCGGGGGTGACACCCGAAGTCGGCATGACGCGGCAATATCCGCGCTACGAGGATTTTGCCCATGTGGTCGGATATGTCGGCCCAGTCAGTGATTATGACCTAAGCCAGATCGACGACCCCGAGCCGGTTTTGCGCATCCCCCGCTTTCAAATCGGCAAGGTTGGACTTGAGGCCAAGCAGGAAAGCACCCTGCGCGGCAAGGCCGGGGCCAAGCGGGTCGAAGTCAACGCCACCGGTCGCGTCATGCGCGAATTGGACCGGCAAGAAGGCGAGGCCGGAGCAGACTTGCAGCTTTCAGTTGATGCTGACCTGCAGCAATACGCGCAGGCCAGATTGGCGGGTGAAAGCGCCGCAGCCGTGGTGATCGACTGTGAGACCGGCGATATCCGCGCGATCAGTTCAGCACCCAGTTTCGACCCGAACCTGTTTGTGCGCGGTATCTCGGTTGGGGATTACCGAGCCCTCACTCAAGACAATTACCGCCCGCTTGCGAATAAGACAGTCCAAGGCACGTACCCTCCGGGATCAACCTTCAAGATGATCACCGCCATGGCCGCGCTTGAGGCCGGAGTGATCGGCCCCGGCAATACCGTTTATTGCCCCGGCCATCTAAAGGTGGGTAGCCGCCGTTTCCACTGCTGGAAGCGCGGCGGGCATGGGACTGTCGATCTGAACCTTTCGCTCAAGCGCAGCTGTGATGTCTATTATTACGATGTGGCACTGCGGACCGGTATCGACAAGATTTCCGACATGGCGCGTGTTTTCGGGCTGGGCGTCAAACATGACATTCCGATGTCGGCAGTTGCGGCCGGGCTGGCCCCGAACCAGGCATGGAAAGAGCGGGTACACGGTGAAAGCTGGCTTGTGGGCGACACAGCAAATGCGTCGATTGGTCAGGGTTTCATGCTGGCCTCACCTCTGCAGCTTGCGGTCATGACTGCACGGATCGCCACGGGACGTGAAGTGAAACCAAGACTTGTTCGTTCGATCAATGGGGTCGAAGTACCCTCGGGCCTGGGTGAACCTTTGGCGGTGAACCCAAACAATCTTGAACAGGTGCGCAAGGCCATGTTCTCGGTCTCGAATGATCGGGGTGGTACAGCCTATCGCAGCCGCATCATTGCCGACGATCTGCGCATGGCTGGTAAGACCGGCACCAGTCAGGTGCGCAACATCACCAAGGCCGAACGTGCCGCAGGCGTGATCCGAAATGAAGACCTGCCATGGGAACGCCGCGACCACGCGCTGTTCGTCAGCTTTGCCCCCTATGACAAACCGAAATACGCAATCGCTGTTGTTGTGGAACACGGCGGAGGCGGCTCTAAGGCCGCCGCACCCGTCGCGCGGGATATTATGCTACAGGCGCTATACAACGGCACGCCCCCACTCGAAGCCTATCCTGTCGCAGACCGGGAACGCATAAAGGAACAACAGAAACAGCTTGAAGGCGACCGCCGCCCCAAAGCGCGTCCAACCACAAAGGACCGCGCATGAGCTATCTTGAATACGCCGTCAAATCCACGCCATCGGGGTTCCGCAAGTTCCTGTACATGAATTGGCCTCTGACGCTTTTGCTGATCAGCACAGCCAGCGCCGGGTTCCTGATGCTGTTTTCCGTGGCCGGAGGATCCTGGACCCCGTGGGCCGAGCCCCAGATGGAGCGTTTTGGTCTGGGCCTCACAGTAATGTTCATCATCGCGCTGGTTCCGATTTGGTTCTGGCGAAACATGTCTGTTTTGGCCTATCTGGGCTCGATCGGGCTGCTGATCATGGTTGAGCTTTTCGGAACAATCGGTATGGGCGCGCAGCGCTGGATTGATCTGGGCTTCATGCGGCTGCAACCCTCCGAGGTGATGAAAGTGGCGTTGGTGATGGTATTGGCCGCTTACTACGACTGGCTCCCTTCGCATAAAACCTCACGCCCGATATGGGTTCTGATCCCGGTTGCGCTGATCCTGATCCCGACGGCGCTGGTCCTGAAGCAGCCCGATCTGGGCACGTCGATCCTGCTGCTTGCGGCGGGCGGAGGTCTGATGTTCCTAGCCGGTGTCCACTGGGCCTATTTTGCCGCCGTCATCGCGGCGGTGGTCGGCCTAATCGCCACTGTGTTCAACAGCCGCGGGACCGAGTGGCAATTGCTTAAAGACTACCAGTTCCGTCGCATTGATACGTTTCTGGACCCATCGACCGATCCCCTGGGCGCAGGGTATCATATCACACAGTCCAAGATCGCGCTGGGATCAGGGGGTTGGAATGGGCGCGGCTTCATGCAAGGCACTCAATCGCGCCTGAACTTCCTGCCGGAAAAACACACCGATTTCATCTTTACCACCTTGGCCGAAGAGTTCGGCTTTGTCGGCGGCATCACCCTGCTGACGCTATACGGGTTGATCCTTGTGTTCTGCCTAGTCACGGCACTGTCGACCAAGGACAGATTCTCGTCGCTGGTGACGCTGGGCATCGCGTTGAACTTCTTCCTGTTCTTTGCAGTCAACATGTCGATGGTGATGGGGCTGGCCCCGGTGGTGGGAGTACCCCTGCCGATGGTCAGCTACGGTGGCTCGGCGATGCTTGTTCTGATGGCGGCCTTCGGTATTGTGCAAAGCGCCCATATCCACCGTCCCCGCTGATTTGAAAGGCCCCCGATGCCCGTAAACGTTCTGTTTTCCGCGCGCCCTGAATTGTGGCCCGTGTATGAACCACTGCTGACCAAAGGGTTGGAACAAGCAGGCGTGGATGCCCATCTTGCCACCGACCTGCCGGCCGATCAGGTCGACTATGTGGTCTATGCCCCGAATGGAGGGCTGCTGGATTTCACCCCCTATACGCACCTCAAGGCCGTGCTTAGCCTCTGGGCCGGGGTCGAGAAGATCGCGGGCAACGCCTCTCTGACCGTCCCGCTGGCGCGGATGGTCGATCACGGGCTGTCGCAAGGCATGACCGAATGGGTGGTCGGCCATGTGCTGCGTTATCATCTGGGGATGGACCGCCATATCACCCTGCAAGACGGCACATGGACACCCGAGGCCCCACCGCTGGCCCCTGAACGTACCGTCTGTATTCTGGGCCTTGGCATGTTGGGCGAGACATCCGCGCGGGCCCTGGCGGCGTTGGGTTTCAACGTCACGGGCTGGAGCCGCTCGTCCAAGGACATCCTCGGCGTCACTTGCCTGCACGGCGATGAAGGGCTGCGCGACGCGCTGGCCAGCGCCGAAATCGCCGTTCTACTTCTGCCCGACACACCGGCGACCGAGAACCTGCTGAACGCGGAAACCCTCGCCCTACTGCCCAAGGGCGCGTGTCTGATCAACCCCGGCCGCGGACCTCTGATCGACGACCACGCCCTGCTGGATGCGCTAAATGCTAGGCATATAGGCCACGCCACGCTGGACGTCTTCCGGGTTGAACCCTTGCCAATCGACCACCCCTATTGGGCGCATCCGAATGTGACGGTCACGCCGCATATCGCCTCGGAAACGCGGCCGGTGACAGCCGCGCAGGTGATCGTTGAGAACATTCGACGCGGTGAGGCAGGCGAGCCCTACCTGCACCTCGTCGACCGCGCTTTAGGCTACTAGCCCGCGTCCTTTCAGCAACGCCTCGACCCCCGGCAACCGGCCACGGAAGGCCAGATACAGGTCTTCGGCCTCGCGCGAGCCTCCGGTGGACAGGATGTTTTCCTCCAGCGCCTTGGCGCGGTCGGGGTCGAATGCGCCTCCAGCCTCTTCAAAGGCAGCGAAGGCGTCGGCGTCCATGACCTCGGACCACATATAGCTGTAATAGCCAGAGCTATAGCCGTCGCCCGCAAACACATGCGCGAAATGCGGGGTGGCGTGGCGCATTCCGATGGCCGGGGGCATTCCCAGACCCTCCAGCACCTTTGCCTGTTTCGCCATCGGATCGGCGGGGGCCGCACCGTCGTGGAATTCCAGATCAACCAGCGCCGAGGCGACATATTCGACCGTCTGAAACCCCTGATCGAAATTGGCGGCCTTCAGCACCTTGTCCAGCATGTCTTGCGGCATCGGTGCGCCGGTATCGGCATGGGTGGCGAACTCGGCCAGAACTTCGGGCACTTCCAACCAGTGTTCGTAAAGCTGGCTGGGCAGTTCTACGAAATCGCGCGCCACTGATGTGCCCGAGATGCTTTCATAAGTCACATCTGACAGCATCTGATGCAGCGCATGGCCGAATTCGTGAAACAGTGTCCGCGCATCATCATATGACAGCAGCGCAGGATCGCCCTTGGCGAAGTTGCAGACATTGATCACGACCGGAGCTTGTACCTTAGGAAACTTGGCCTGCGACCGCATCGCGCTGCACCACGCGCCGGATCGTTTGGACCCGCGCGCGAAGTAATCCCCGATGAACACCGCGATATGCTGACCGTTGCGCGTGACTTCCCACGCGCGGCAATCCGGGTGGTAGAGCGGTACGTCCAGCGGCGCGAACTCCAACTCGAACAGACGGTTGGCACAGGCAAAGGCGGCCTCGATCATCCGGTCCAGCTGCAAGTAGGGTTTCAGCGCCGCCTCATCCAGATCATGCTCGGCCTTGCGGCGTTTCTCGGCATAATAGCGCCAGTCCCACGCGGCCAGTGGGCCATTGACCCCGTCCGCCTGCATCATCTGCGTCAGGGTCTCGGCATCCGCATCCGCGCGGGCCTTGGCGGGCTCCCACACTTGCATCAGCAGGTCACGCACCTTGTCTGGAGTGCGGGCCATCTCGGTTTCCAACTTGTAGGCCGCGAAATTGTCATAACCCAACAGCTTGGCGCGTTCTTCGCGTAGCGAAAGGATTTCAGCGGCGATCTCGCGGTTGTCCGTTTCACCCCCTTTGGCGCCACGCTCGGTCCAGGCCTTACACGCAACCTCACGCAAATCACGGCGGGGCGAAAATTGCAGGAAGGGCACGATGATTGATCGTGACAGGGTCACAACCGGGCCGTCTGCACCCTTTTCTTGCCCGGCAGCCCGGGCGGCATCAACGACGAAATCGGGCAAACCTTCCAGATCATCCTCGGACAGGGGCATGCACCACTCACGCTCATCCGCCAGCAGATTCTGAGTGAAGGACGTCCCCAGCGAGGCCAACCGCGCCTTGATTTCCTGCATCCTTGCGTCTGCATCCCCGGTCAGCGCCGCGCCTGCGCGCACGAAGCCGCGATGGGTCAGCATCAGCACCCGCGCCTGTTCGTCCGTCAGGCCCAGATCATCCTTGCGCGCCCACAGATCGGCCACCCGCTGAAACAGTGCTTTGTTCGACGAAATCCCCGAGAAATGCGCCGCCAGTTTGGGCGAGAAGTCTCGTTGCAGTTCCTCGCGCGCCGGGTTGCTGTCGGCCCCGGCCACGGTGAAAAAGACGGAAAGGACCTTGTCCAATTGCTCGCCTGCGGCCTCAAGCGCCTCAACCGTGTTTGCAAAGCTGGGCGCGCCGGGGTTGTCCGCAATCGCGTCGATCTGCGCGTTGTGGGCCTCTAGGGCCGCATCGAGCGCGGGCGCGAAATCGCTGTCGGCAATCGTGTCGAAGGGCGCGATTTCAAACGGTGTGGTCCAGTTGGACAGGATCGGGTTGGTCATGAAACTCTCCTTTGAGCACAACCTAGGAACGCAAGGTGGAATGATCCAGTGCGCGC
Organism: Ruegeria sp. D3; assembly: GCF_056534465.1. Taxonomy (NCBI): domain Bacteria; kingdom Pseudomonadati; phylum Pseudomonadota; class Alphaproteobacteria; order Rhodobacterales; family Roseobacteraceae; genus Ruegeria; species Ruegeria sp. D3. The sequence continues at coordinate 188,604 of NZ_JBQFPK010000003.1, read as the reverse complement.
GCTCACTTACCGCAAATCGGACAATCGGCGCGGCGTGACAGTGTGATCTTGCGGCTTTCCCCATAAAGCGCGTCATAGATCAGCATTTCACCGCGCAGGGCCTGCCCCGCCCCGGTGATCACCTTGATCGCCTCAACCGCCATCATCGATCCCACCACGCCGGGCAGAGGGCCGATCACCCCCGCCTCGGAACACGACGGGGCCAATCCGGGGGCCGGGGCCTCGGGGAAGATGCACTGATAGCAGGGGGCGTTATGAGCGGGGTCAAAGACGCTCAGTTGCCCTTCCCATTGCGACAGCGCACCCGAGATCAGCGGCTTGCCCAGCGCAACCGCCGTGCGGTTGGCCAGATAGCGCGTGTCGAAATTGTCAGTGCCATCGAGGATCAGATCGAAATCGGCAAACAGGTCTGCGGCAATCTCATCGGTCAGACGGCGGTGATAGGGCAGCACCGTCACGTTTGGATTCTGCGCCAGCATTGCTTGCTGGGCCGAGAACACCTTGGGCATCCCGATATCCGCGTCGCGGTGGATCACCTGACGTTGCAGGTTCGCGTTCTCAACCTCGTCATCGTCGATCACACCGATGGTTCCAACCCCGGCTGCGGCCAGATATTGCAAGGCAGGCGCGCCCAGACCACCTGCGCCGATGACCAGCACACGGGCCTGTTTCATCTTTTTCTGACCCGGCCCGCCCAATTCCCGCAGCACGATATGGCGGGCATAACGTTCCAGTTCGGTCTCTGAGAATTGGTCGGATGGCATGGCGGGCTCCTTCGTGGCGGGCGTTGCACGGTTTCGCAACGCTTTCAGCACCCTTCCATAAACCAGAACCAGAACCGCGAAACCACCCAAGATCAGCCACATCGCTGCAGAGCCGCCAGTCGCCTGACGCAAGGGGTGGCCATCCGGCAGAACCAGTTGCGCCGTGATCACGCCCAACAGCATCACCCCGACGGATGTCATCCGCGCGCTGCGCGACACGCCAGCCAGATAGCCAACGCCCCACAGCCCTGCGGCCAGAACGAAAACCAGCAACATCAGCCCCGCCCGGTCGAGCCGAACCCACCCGCGCCGCGTTCGGTATCGCTGAGTGTATCGGTAGACTCAAACGTGGCCTGCACGACCGGGGCCACGACAAGTTGCGCGATGCGTTCACCGTGGGTGATCTCGAACACCTCTTGCCCCGCATTCAGTACGATTACGCCAAGCGGGCCGCGATAGTCGCTGTCGATTGTACCCGGTGTGTTAGGCAACGTGATCCCGTGTTTCAACGCCAGCCCGGACCTTGGGCGGACCTGCACCTCATAGCCATTCGGGATTTCGATCCGCAGACCGGTGGGAACCAGGGCGCGCTGCCCAGGCTCCAACGTCATCGACGCGCCACCCGGCAGGTTGGCCCGCACATCGGCCCCCGCCGCGCCGGTGGTTTCGTAGGACGGCAACGGAACTGAGGGGTCAGAGCCGCCCTCGCGGATCACACGGATTGCAACCATCTTGTTTCCTTTCCCTCACGCGGTCAGCGCGTCAGCGATCTTGCGCGCCAAACGCTCGGCCACGTCGTCCTTGCCCATACGCGGCCATTCTTCGGCCCCTGCGTCCGAGATCAGCGTGACCGCATTCTCAGACCCGCCCATGATGCCGGTGGCGGGGCTGACGTCATTGGCCACGATCCAGTCGCACCCCTTACGCGCACGTTTTGCGGTGGCGTGGTCGATCACATTGTCGGTTTCGGCCGCGAAGCCCACGACCAGCGCGGGGCGACCCGTTTCCAGATGCGAGACGCGTTTCAGAATGTCTGGGTTTTCTGCAAACTCCAGCGCAGGCAAACCGTCGCGGGTTTTCTTCAGCTTCCGGTCCGAGGCGCTGGCCACCCGCCAATCCGCCACAGCTGCCGCGAAGACGCCCGCATCCACGGGCAAGGCGGCGTCCACCGCATCCGACATCTGTTGTGCGGTCTCGACCGCGACCACCTGCACCCCTTGAGGCGGGGCAACATCCGCAGGGCCGGTGACAAACACCACCTCTGCCCCCAACACGGCCAGCGCCCGCGCCACCGCCGTTCCCTGCGCGCCCGAGGACCGGTTGGCGATATAGCGCACCGGATCAATAGGTTCATGTGTGGGGCCAGACGTGACCAGAATACGCTTGCCCTGTAACGGGCCGCCGCCCAACTCGCCCTCAACCGCTGCGACGATCTCAAGCGGTTCGGACATGCGGCCGGGGCCGTATTCGCCACAGGCCATGTCGCCCTCGTTCGGGCCAACAAAGCGGACACCATCCGCCTGTAATTGCGCCAGATTGCGCTGCGTCGCTGGGTGATCCCACATCCGTACATTCATCGCGGGCGCACTCAAAACCGGCGTGTCGGTCGCCATCAGCAGGGTCGAGGCCATGTCATTGGCCAACCCACCCGCCATTTTGCCCATCAGATCGGCAGTGGCCGGGGCGACGACCACCAGATCGGCGGAGCGGGACAGTTGGATATGGCCCATCTCGGCCTCATCGGTCAGATCGAAGAGATCGCGATAGACCTTCTCTCCGGCCAAGGCAGACACGGACAAAGGCGTCACGAATTCTTCAGCCGCGCGGGTCAGAACCGGGGTCACAGCCGCGCCGCGTTCACGCAGGCGTCGGATCAGATCCAGTGATTTATAGGCTGCGATGCCTCCGCCGATGATCAGCAGAATTCGTTTCGATGCCAGCATGTTCAGCCCTTCCCGTCCCGGTCGGCCCTGACATTAGGCAAGCAGGCCAGACAGTTCCAGCGGTTAATTCTGCGTCTGGAATGCCAGACAGGGGTCTTCGCGTTCGACCGAAGGGCTGTCGATCACCGCGTCAAACTCGCCTGAGATCGCGCCATCCTCGGACTGCCCCAACACAAAGACTTTCAAACCAGGGCGCAGCCGGGACGTGAACGTCGGAATCCCGCGATCCTTGCGGGCATGCCCATTGCCGGTGATCACAGCAATCGGCCCGCCTGTTTCGTCATCGGCACGCAAGATCGAACGCGTCAGAACCGCGTCGCGCAAACGTTGGATTGCAACCATCTGAGGCAGCGCCTCTTGCGGGAGCGCATCGCAATGCGCCGCCAGTTGATCGGCCTCGCGTGCAGCCTGATCCGTAGCCGAAAGAGGCACTGTCAGCCCATAGCGCGCCGCATCCGCGCCCAGCGCCGTGGCAGCACCCCGTTCCATTGCAGCGCGCGCCGCCGCACGGGGAACCATCGCCCCATAGACCGGCGCATCAGTAGCCTGAAAGACCGGGTAATACATGCTGAGGGAAGGCCACCCCATCTCGGCCCATTTCAGAATACGGTCCAATTCCTCGGGGTTGGTCGCAGCTTTCTGAGCCAGCCGTTGCGCGCCCTCTTCGGTGACCATTTCCCAGACCACGGCCGAGGGGTTGACGATCTCTAATGCTTCTTTTTGGACGATGTGATGCTGCGGGTTGTCGTGGATTTCACCCAGGATCACCACGTCAGCCGCACGCATCGCATCGGCGACGTCATCCGGAATCAAACCTTCAGCCCGGCCTATACCGGCTGCAACCACAAACGCGCACAGCAGAATCGCAAACTGTCTCATGCGATGAAGTGTTGCACCTCGCGCGATTGCGCTTCAAGGTTCTTGCGCATTTTTACGAATGCCGCCGCTTCAAGCTGACGCACCCGTTCTTTTGAAAGACCCAATTCCTGCCCCAGGCTTTCCAAGGTACGCGAAGGCTCACGTAGTTTCCGTTCGCGGACGATAAACCGCTCGCGCTCGTTGAGCGATTGCATCGCGGCGACCAGCCAATGGCGCAGCTGTTCCATATCATGGCTGTTTTCGACCATTTCGGCAGCCTGTTCGCGCTCATCTTCCAGCGCGTCAATCCACTCTCGACCATCCTCATCCGCAGATTGCACCGCGTTCAGCGAGAAATCCGATCCCGAAAGGCGGCCTTCCATCATTTCGACGTCACGCAAAGGCACACCGATTTCTGCGGCGATCATTTGATGCAACTGATGGCGGTCCAAATCCATTCCATCCGTCGCGGCCTCACGCTCCAGCCGGGCTTGCACACGACGCATGTTGAAAAACAGAGATTTCTGGGATGAGGTCGAGCCGGTTCGCACCATCGACCAGTTGCGCATCACGTAATCCTGAATGCTGGCCTTGATCCACCAGACTGCATAGGTCGAGAACCGCACGCCCCGGTCCGGGTCGAACTTGTCGGCGGCTTTCATAAGGCCCAGACCGGCCTCCTGGATCAGATCGTTCATTGGCGCGCCGTACCGTTTGAATTTGGCCGCCATGGAAATCGCCAGCCGCATATAGGCGGTAATCAAGCGATGCAGGGCTTGCTCGTCGCGATGATCTCGCCACGCATACGCCAGTTTCAGCTCGGTTTCTGCATCCAGCAGTTCCGCTTTCATCGCCTGTCGCGACATCGAAAAATCGTTTGTATTATCCAGAGCCATGGAAGCCTCCCATTTTCGCAGGCCTAGCCAGCCTTGCCTTGTCGACTTGTGGTCGATACGCAGGACAAAACCGGGTGGATCACATGGAAGGTAACACCAGTGGGTTCGGATTTGACCTTTGTTATAGGCGGAGCAGCCTCGGGAAAGTCGGCATTTGCCGAACAACTCACTGTTTCAAAAGAGAAAAGCCGCATCTACCTCGCGACTTCACAAGTGCTTGATGATGAAATGCACAAAAAGGTGAAGTCGCACGTGAAGCAACGAGGGGAGGGTTGGACGACGATCGAGGCTCCGTTCGACCTGCGCCCTGCTCTGGCCGCTCTGACGCGGGATCAGGTCTGTCTGATTGACTGTGCGACGATGTGGCTGACCAATCATATGTTGGCGGAAAACGATCTCGAACAAGAACAAGCCCTGCTTTTGGATGCGCTGAATACCTGCAAAGCCCAGATTGTAGTCGTATCGAACGAAGTCGGCCACGGCATTGTCCCCGACAACGCCCTGTCCCGCCGCTTTCGAGAGGCACAGGGACGGCTGAACATCGCATTGGCCGCGCAGGCCGATCTGGTGGTGCAAGTCACAGCCGGGCTGCCTCTGGTACTGAAAGGACAGCTGCCGTGACTCGCCTGCATCTTGTCCGCCACGGCCCGACCCATGCCAAAACCATGGTCGGCTGGTCCGACCTGCCCGCTGATCTCAGCGACTCAGTGGCGATCCAACGCTTGCATGACCATCTGCCGTCTGATGCGGTTGTTATCTCATCCGACCTGTCCCGCGCAGCGGATACGGCCTCGGCCATTCAGGGAACACGCACCCGCCTGCCCCATCACCCCGACCTGCGCGAGATCAATTTCGGCACGTGGGAGCTGCGCGGCTTCCGCGAGATTGAGGCCGAAGACCCGGAACTGGCCTTCGCCTATTGGGACAATCCCGGCGACGTGCGGCCCCCAAGCGGCGAAAGCTGGAACGAGGTGCGTACGCGGGTAGATGCCGTGATCGACCGGCTGATTGCCGATCATAGCGGGCGCGATCTGGTCATCGTGGTGCATTTCGGCGTGATCCTGACACAGGTACAGCGCGCGCTGGACGTGACGGCACAAGAGGCGTTCAGCCACAAGATCGACAACCTCTCGGTCACGGAACTGACCCATCACGGGGATCGCTGGTCGGTCGGGCGGATCAATCACCTCGCGTGATGTACCAGCGCACAAATCTCTGATTTACCGCCGTGCCGGGCCACGCCATCCTGCGTGCATGACCTATGATCTGTTTATCGGAGACCGCCTGTTTTCCAGCTGGTCCATGCGCGGCTGGCTGATGCTGGAAAAGTTCGGCCTGCCTTACAAGACCCAAATGATCGGCCTCTATTCCGGCACCATGGCCGAGGATGTGAAGCCACTCGCCCCCGCCCGTCTGGTGCCCGCCTTGCGCATGCCCGACGGGACGGTGGTAGGCGAAAGCCTCGCCATGGCCGAAACTCTGGCCGAACGACATCCCGACACCGGGCTGTGGCCTGCAGATCCAGCCGCCCGCGCCACCGCGCGCTGGTTATGCGCCGAGATGGTGGCCGGGTTCACCGCCTTGCGCGGCGAATGCCCGATGCAGTTGCACCATTGCTGGACCGGGTTTGAACCCTCAGCAGATACCCTGCGCGACCTTGACCGGATCGAGACCCTATGGGCCCATTCTCGCAGCGTGTCCGGGGCCACCTCCGGTCCGCTGTTTGGCGACTATTCCCTGGCGGATGTCTTCTATACGCCGGTGGCCGCGCGGATTATCGGCTATGGTCTGCCAGTCTCGGACGCAAACCGGGTCTATTGCCTTGACCTGCTGTCAGGCCTGTCCGTCCGCCAATGGCGCGCGATGGGATTGACTGTGTCCTATGACCCTTTCCCCTACGCACTGGGATTGGCAACACAACCCTGGCCAGTCGGCTCGCCCGTAGCCCGCGTTGTGGACGCAGGCCCCTCGGTCAACACCACATGCCCCTATTCCGGCGACCCTGTGACAAATTTCCTTGAACTGGACGGCCGCATCTGGGGCTTCTGCAACCCGTTCTGCCGTGACAAAACCGCCGCAGACCCGGGCGCTTGGCCGAAATTCTCTGCCATGGTCGCAGGCGTTAACGATTCCTAAACCGGCGGCGTGCCAGCAACGACCTGTTTACCAAAAAGGTCGTTCATGGTCGCCCGCTCTCATACTGTTGCTTTCCAAGGGGTCGAGGCCCGCCCGGTCGAAGTGCAATGCGCCGTCTCGCCGGGCCTGCCCGCTTTTTCCATCGTCGGCCTGCCCGACAAGGCCGTGTCCGAGGCCCGCGACCGCGTGCGCAGCGCGCTCAGTTCCATGGCCATCGCGCTGCCATCCAAGCGAATAACCATCAACCTCTCACCCGCCGACCTGCCCAAAGAAGGCAGCCATTTCGACCTGCCCATCGCCGTCGCGCTGCTGTCCGCGCTCGAGATCATTCCCTCCGACGCCGCCGAAAGTGCGGTGTCCTTGGGTGAGCTGTCACTGGACGGATCGCTTGTACCCGTGGTCGGCGCTCTGCCCGCCGCCATGACCGCCGCCGCCGAAGATCGCGCGCTGCTGTGCCCCAAAGCCTCCAGCGCTGAGGCGGCTTGGGTCGATGCTACACAGGTTATCGGGGCCACATCACTGGGCGATGTGGTGCGGCATTTCTCAGGTCAGGCCCCTTTATCCGCCGCCCAACCCGGCGAGGTCAGCCTTGCGTCCAGCGCGCGCGACCTGCGCGATGTGAAAGGGCAGGAACGGGCCAAACGCGCGTTGGAAATTGCCGCCGCCGGGCGACACCACCTGATCATGATCGGCACGCCGGGGTCGGGCAAATCCATGCTGGCCGCGCGTCTGCCGGGAATTCTGCCGCCTCTGACCCCATCCGAGGCGCTGGAAACCTCTATGATCCAGTCGCTCTGCGGATTGCTGGACGAAGGCGGGATCAGCCGCTCCCGCCCATTCCGAGAACCGCATCACACCGCCTCGATGGCTGCGATTGTCGGCGGTGGTCGAGGCGCGAAACCCGGTGAGATTTCCTTGGCTCATAACGGGGTTCTGTTCATGGACGAATTCCCCGAATTTCCACGCACCGTTCTGGAAACCCTGCGCCAACCGATTGAAACGGGCGAGGTCATGGTTGCCCGCGCCAATGCCCATGTGAAATACCCCTGCCGCTTCATGCTGGTGGCCGCCGCCAACCCCTGCAAATGCGGATATCTAACGGACCCCGCCCGCGCCTGTTCCCGTGCGCCGGTCTGTGGCGAGGACTATCTGGGTCGCATTTCTGGCCCGCTTTTGGATCGGTTCGACTTGCGGATCGAGGTGCCTCCGGTCGGGTTCACCGATCTGGACCTGCCGCCCTCGGGGGACAGTTCTGCCACGGTTGCCGCACGGGTCGAAGCCGCCCGTACTGTGCAGGCGGAGCGGTTTGAGGGCATGGAGCCCCGCCAGAACGCGGATATGGAGGGTAAGTTGTTGGAGGAAATCGCCGCCCCCGACGCCGAAGGCAAAGAGCTGTTGCTGAAAGCCGCCGAACGGTTCGGCCTGTCGGCGCGCGCCTATCACCGCATCCTGCGGGTCGCGCGCACCATTGCTGATCTTGAAGGCGCGCCAGATATCCGCCGACCCCACGTGGCCGAGGCGCTGAGCTTTCGCATCAGCGCCCGGGCGGCGTCTTAGATTTTGGCCTCAATCGCCTGCCAGATTTTTTCGGCGACGTTCACACCGTCGAACCGCTCCAACTCCTGAATGCCGGTAGGCGAGGTCACGTTGATCTCAGTCAGATAGTCTCCGATCACGTCGATACCGACGAAGATCTGGCCTTTTTCCTTCAGCAACGGACAGATGGCGGCGCAAATCTCCAAATCCCGGTCGGACAGGCCGATCTTTTCCGGGCGACCGCCCACATGCATATTCGACCGCGTCTCGCCCTTGGCAGGCACACGGTTGATTGCGCCGACTGCCTCACCATCAACCAGAATCACCCGTTTGTCGCCATTGCTGACGTCGGGCAGGAACTTCTGAACAATCAGCGGCTCGCGCGAGAAACCCGTGAACAACTCGTGCAGCGAAGTCAGGTTGCGGTCATTGGCATCCAGCCGGAACACGCCCGCACCGCCGTTGCCATAAAGCGGCTTGAGAATGATATCGCCATGCTTTTCCTTGAACGCTTTGATCGTCTGTAAATCACGCGCGATGGTCGTCGGCGGCGTTAGATCGGGGAAATCCAGAACCAGCAGTTTTTCGGGGTAATTGCGCACCCAGAACGGATCATTGACCACCAGCGCCTTGCCCTTCAGACGGTCCAGCAAATGCGTTGACGTGATATAGTGCATATCGAACGGAGGATCCTGACGCAGCCAGATCACATCGAAATCAGCCAGATCAACCTCACGCTCAGGCCCCAGTTTCGCCGGGTTTCCAGCCACACGCTGCACCGTCATGTCATGGCCGCGTGCTGTTATGCGCCCTTCCTGATACGCCAACTGATCCGGTCCGTAGAAAAACAGCGAATGCCCACGTGCCTGCGCCTCTTCGGCCAGTCGGAATGAGCTGTCTGCATTGATATCCACGGCCCCGATCGGGTCCATCTGAAAGGCGATTTTCATGGCGTGTCCCTCAGTTTCACGCCAGATACATGGCCCAGCGAGCCCGCGGGTTCAATGGGGGTCAGGCTTGCCCAAAGGCGTTTTCAACGATTTTGACTGCGCCAGTGGCATCCACCAGCGCTGCGTCAAAGCGCACATTCGTCAGTTGTCCTGCGGGTTCATTTTCCAAAAACTGTGAAGCAGAGGCGCAGATCCGTTTCATCTGACGCTGGTTGATCCGTGCCGCAGCTCGGTCAAAACTGCTGCTTTTCTTAACTTCGATGAACACAAGGCAGTCACCATCCCGCGCGATCAGGTCGATTTCCCCACCGGCCCCGCGCCAACGGTGGTGAGCGATAAAAAAGCCACGACGTTCATAATCGGTCGCAACCTGCATCTCGGCGGATTGACCAGCCTCATTAGAGACAGAGCTTCGAACGGATCGCGCAGACATGTCATCTCTTTCCCAGTTTCAGCGCCTTCTGATAGATTGGACGGCGCGGAAGTTTGTACATTTCCGAAACCAGATCCGCCGCATCCCGAACCGAATGGGTTTCCAAGGCCCTTTTCAAAGCCTCTTCTACGTCAGATTCGTTAACAGTTTCCGAATGGCTTCGATCCACCAACAGAACGATTTCGCCTTTGGTGGTCTGATCCTGCACCCCTTCGGCAAGGTCTTTCAGAGTCCCGCGGCGAACCTCTTCGAATTTCTTGGTTAATTCGCGGCACAGGGCGGCATGACGCGACTCTCCCAATACATCCGCCAGATCGGACAGGCAGGCCGCGACACGCTTTGGCGATTCGTAGAAAACAAGCGTGCCGGGTATGTCGCGCAACGCCTCGATCCGTGCCCGGCGCGCGCCCGACGCATTGGGCAAGAATCCGGCAAAAAAGAACGCATCCGTTGGCAATCCGGCCAATGTCAGGGCCATTAAAGCCGCCGATGGCCCGGGCGCACAGGTCACCATGTGACCGGCCTCAGCCGCCTGACGCCCCAGATCATAACCCGGATCAGCAATCAGTGGCATCCCGGCCTCAGAGGCATAGGCAACCGATTTCCCTTCGGCCAGCGCGTCCAGGATCTTGCCCCGCGCGCCTGCACCGCTGTGATCGTGATAGGCCAGAATGCGCCGTCCCTCCAACGGCACACCGTGAATCTCCATCAGGCGCCGAAGGCTGCGGGTATCCTCGGCAGCGACCACATCAGCCGAGGCCAGCACATCCAGCGCCCTGAGCGTGATATCGCGCGCCGTTCCGATCGGAGTGGCGACAAAATACAGGCCCGCGCCCAATCTGACTTTTTGGTGATTCAAAGCTGGACCCTCGCAGCGTGACGTTTATTATCGCGACCTAATAAAATGGCGTCTTTCAAGTCGCCGGGACAGGGAGTTTTCATTCAGATGTTTACCGTTTGCAAGCCCGTTCGCAAACTGGCAAAAACCGCCGCCGTTTTGGCCACCGCCGCTTTTCTGACCGCCTGTGAGACAACAGGACTGGGCGGAGGGCCATCGATTAACACCTCTAAGCCGGTGCCTGTGGCGCTGCTGGTTCCGGCGGGATCGGCCAATTCGGGCGATGCGGCCTTGGCCCGAAGCCTTGAGAATGCAGCACGTATGGCCATGGCAGATTTGCAAAATGTGCAGATCGACCTTCGGGTTTATGACACGCGCGGCAGCTCGAACACAGCGGCGGAGGTGGCCCAACGGGCCGTGGCGGATGGTGCAAAGGTTATCCTGGGTCCGGTTTACGCGCAGGCAGCAAACTCGGCAGGGTTAGCCGTTTTAAACAACAACGTGAATGTCCTGTCGTTCTCGAACAACACCAGCATCGCGGGCGGGAACGTCTTTGTCCTGGGCCCCACCTTCGACAACACGGCTAACCGACTCGTTAATTTTGCCGGTTCGCGGGGCAAAAACAACATGGTCATCGTGCACAGCAACGATGCGGCAGGCCAGTTGGGACAATCTGCCATCGCCAACGCGCTAAGTAACAGTCGCGTCAACAACGCTGGAACAGTCGGCTATGACCGGTCCCAGCAGGGCGTGATCAACTCGGTTCCGACAATCAAGGCCACGGTGGATGCATCGGCGGCTGACTCGGTGTTCCTTACGGCAACCACGGCTGGTGCGTTGCCACTCTATTCGCAGTTGCTGCCAGAGGCGGGTGTCTCGCCAGCAACGACGCAATATATCGGTCTGACACGCTGGGATATTCCGGCTCAGACGCTTGAATTGCCGGGCGTGCAGGGGGGATGGTTCGCGCTACCCGACCCGGCCAAGGCACAATCCTATCGTCAGCGGTACAACAATACCTATGGTGAGGCACCGCACCCTATCAGCGGGCTGGCATACGACGGCATCGCAGCAATCGGAGCCTTGGTCAGCCAGGGTAAATCGGATGCGCTTACGGCTTCGGCCCTGACACAGAATGCCGGTTTCCAGGGCGTGGGCGGCATCTTTCGCCTGCGCTCGAACGGTACCAACGAACGCGGTCTGGCAGTTGCCACGATCCAGAACAAACAGGTAGTAGTGATTGACCCTGCCCCACAAAGCTTCTCAGGCGCCGGTTTCTGATCGACCGGCACTGACGCTCACCCCAAAAGGTGAGCTGATCTGCCCGGCCCAAGACATATTCGACAGCACCGCCGTTCTGGCGCAACTGTCGGAAGCCTTTGAAAACGTATCAAACAACACCGCGCGCCGGGCCGAATGCGTGCGCATTCTGCGGAATGCCCAAAAGGCAGGGCGGCAAGCCATCGCTGATGCGTTTTTCCAACGCCCGTTCGACGCACGGCCGCTGACCCATTCTTACACTTATCTGACCGATGGACTGGTCTGCACCGCCATGCAGGTCGCAAGCCACGATCTTCACCCTCTGGCCACGCCGACGCAGGGCGAAAAGATCGCCGTTCTGGCTGTGGGCGGCTATGGGCGGGGCGAGATGGCCCCCGCGTCAGATGTCGATCTGCTGTTTCTGACGCCCTACAAAATCACTGCATGGGCCGAAAGCGTGATCGAGTCCATGCTGTATATCCTGTGGGATTTGCGTCTGAAGGTCGGGCATTCTTCGCGCACCATCAAGGATTGTCTGCGGCTTGGGGGCGAGGATTTCACTATCCGCACCGCTATGCTGGAGCAGCGTTATCTGGCGGGCGACACGGCCTTGGGCGATGAACTCAAAACCCGCCTGCGAGACGAGTTGTTCAAGGGCACTGAACGTCAATTTATCGAAGCCAAACTGCAAGAGCGTGACGAGCGTCACAAAAAGCAGGGCCAGCGCTATATGGTCGAGCCTAATGTTAAAGAAGGCAAAGGCGGGCTGCGCGACCTGCAATCGCTGTATTGGATCGCGAAATACATCTACGACGTTCAGGACGTGTCTGAATTTGTACCGCTGGGGCTGATAACAGAAGACGAGTACAAAGCCTTCGACGAGGCCGAGGAGTTCCTGTGGGCCGTACGCTCGCATCTGCATCTGGTAACGGGCCGCGCCACTGAGCACCTGACCTTCGATATGCAGGTCGAGGTAGCCGATCGCATGGGCTATGAGGATCGCGCCGGTCGCCGTGCCGTCGAGGTTTTCATGCAGCGGTATTTCCGCGAGGCGACGATGGTGGGTGAATTGACCCGCATCTTCCTGACCAAGCTGGAAGCCGCACACATGAAGGGCGCACCGCTGCTGGAACGGATTTTCCGCCGCCGCCCACGGGTCAAGGCAGGGTATCAAGTCGTTCATGGTCGTTTGGACGTCGCTGACCCGGACCAGTTCCTGTCCGATAAGGTGAACCTGCTGCGTCTGTTCGAGGAAGGGTTGCGCACGGGCATGCTGATCCATCCGGATGCGATGCGTCTTGTGACAGCGAATCTGAACCTGATCGATGAGGACATGCGCGAAGACAAGGAAGCACAACGTATCTTCCTTGATCTTATGCTGAAACACGGCAACCCCGAACGCGCCCTGCGCCGGATGAACGAGCTGGGGGTCCTGTCAGCCTTTATCCCCGAATTTGAGCACATCGTCGCGATGATGCAGTTCAACATGTATCACAGCTATACGGTGGACGAACACACCATCCAGTGCATCGTCAACCTCAACCAGATCGAACGCGGAAGACTGGTGGAATCCCTCCCGTTGGCTTCGTCGATCCTGAAAGAGGGCGTGAACCGCAAGGTTTTGTATGTCGCCCTGCTGATCCACGATATTGCCAAGGGGCGGCCCGAAGATCACTCGATCCTCGGCGCGCAGATGGCGCGCAAAATCGCGCCAAGGCTTGGGTTGAACAAGGCTGATTGCGAAACGGTCGAATGGCTGGTGCGTTATCACCTGCTGATGTCCGACATGGCGCAGAAGCGCGATATTTCCGATCCGCGAACGGTACGCGATTTCGCGAAGGCCGTGAAAACGGTCAAACGGTTGGACTTGCTGACAGTTCTGACAGTCTGTGACATTCGCGGCGTCGGTCCGGATACCTGGAACAACTGGAAGGCCACCCTGTTGCGCGCACTGCACGCGGAAACCAAACGCGCGCTTGAGACCGGGATGGAAGACCTCAACCGTGCCAATCGCGGGGCTGAGGCGAAAAAGACCCTACGCGCCGAATTGGCCGATTGGTCCAAGGCTGACCTGAAAACCGAGACCGGTCGGCATTACGACCCCTATTGGCAGGGCCTTAACCTGTCGACGCATGTTGAATTTGCCGAGATGCTGCAAGCGCTGGATCACAGTGGCGACGCGGGCGCGATGGAAATTCGCCTGCAACCGGACGAGGATCGCGATGCCACTCGCGCCTGTTTCGCCATGGGCGATCATCCGGGTATTTTCGCGCGGATCGCTGGCGCGCTGGCGCTGGTTGGAGCGAACGTGGTCGATGCGCGCAGCTATACGACCAAGGATGGTTATGTCACGGATGCATTCTGGATACAGGACGCAGATGGCCGCCCATTCGAAGCCAGCCGCCTGCCACGCCTGACGCAAATGATACACAAAACGTTAAAGGGCGAAGTTGTGGCGCGTGACGCGCTGAAATCGCGCGACAAGATTAAGAAACGCGAACGCGCCTTCAACGTGCCGACGCATATCATCTTCGACAATGACGGGTCCGAGATCTACACGATAATCGAGGTCGATACCCGTGACCGTCCCGGTTTGCTCTATGATCTGGCCCGCACGCTGGCCGCAGCCAATGTCTATGTCGCCAACGCGGTGATCGCGACCTATGGCGAACAGGTGGTGGACACGTTCTATGTCAAAGACATGTTCGGGCTGAAATACCACTCGGACAGCAAGCAGCGCGGACTTGAAGCCAAGCTGCGCAAAGCCATCACCGAGGGCGCCGAGCGCGCGGAATCATGAAGCAGATTCGGCTGTTCTCGGGCCTATTCACGGTCGGGTTCTGGACCCTGGCCAGTCGGATATTGGGGTTTTTGCGGGAAATCCTGCTGACGGCTTTTATCGGGCCGGGCCCGGTGATGGACGCCTTTGTGGCCGCCTTCCGCCTGCCCAACATGTTCCGCCGCTTCTTTGCCGAAGGTGCGTTCAACGCGGCCTTCGTCCCGATGTTTTCCAAACGGCTGGAAGGGGACGAGAACGCCGAAGGTTTCGCACAGGACGCCTTCAACCTGCTGGCTGTGGCCGTTTTGGCGCTGGTTGGGCTGGCGATGGTGTTCATGCCCGCACTGGTCTGGATCACCGCCGAAGGGTTTTACGGCGACGACCGGTTCGATCTGGCCGTGGATTATGGTTACGTGGTTTTCCCTTACATCTTGTTCATGTCACTGGCAGCACTGTTTTCGGGCGTTCTGAATGCCACGGGCCGCTTTGCGGCCGCTGCCGCAGCGCCCGTTCTGCTGAACATTTTCGCCTGCACCGCCATGATCGCCGGAGCACTGTCGGGTGGCGAAGTCATCCGCTGGCTGATCGCCATCATCCCCTTGGCCGGTGTGGCGCAGCTTGCGCTGGTCTGGGTCGCGACCGAGCGCGCGGGTATCCGCATCCGCCCCGGCCTGCCGAAACTCAGCCCTGAGATGAAGCGTATGGTCCGCATCGCCGTCCCCGCCGCGCTGGCGATGGGGGTGACGCAGGTCAATCTTGTGGTGGGGCAGCTTGTGGCCTCAAAAACCGAAAACGCGGTCAGTTGGTTGTTTGCCGCGGACCGGCTGTATCAACTGCCCTTGGGTGTGGTGGGCATCGCCGTTGGAATCGTGTTGCTGCCTGACCTGTCTCGCCGCCTGCGTGCGGGTGACAAAGACGGCGCCCGCAACGCCTTTTCCCGCGCCGGAGAGTTCACGCTGCTGCTGACCCTTCCGTCAACAGTGGCCTTTGTGATCATGCCGATCCCTCTGGTCTCGGTCCTGTTCGAGCGTGGACAGTTCACCGCCGAGGATACCGCCGCCACTGCGCTGGCCGTGGCGATCTATGGCATCGGCCTGCCGGCTTTCATGTTGCAAAAGCTGCTGCAACCGCTGTTCTTCGCACGCGAGGACACAAAATCTCCGTTCCGCTATGCGGTGGTGGCGATGGTGGTGAATGCGGGGCTGGCCTTTGGGCTTTATCCACTGCTGGGCTGGATCGCGCCTGCAATTGCGGCCTCGGTCGCCGGGTGGGCCATGGTCGGACTGCTGGCGCTAGGGGCGCGACGTATGGGCGAGGAGGCGCGTTTTGATGACCGGTTCAAACGTCGGGCATGGCGGATCGTAGCCGCATCGCTTGGGATGGGCGTTGGCCTTTTTGCCGCGCTTTCCCTGTTCGGGTGGGCATTTCACCTGCCAGGCTGGCGTTATGTGGCACTGTTGGCCCTCATCATCGGTGCGGCAGTGCTGTATTTTGTGCTGGGCCACCTGCTGCGCGCCTTCCAGATCAACGAGTTCAAAAAGGCCCTGCGGCGGTCCTGATCAGTCGCGGCGGATACCACCAATGATCCGGGACCAACCGCCGGGACCAACCACAAATGACAGAACAAAGCCTGTGGCGAACCCGCCCAGATCGGCCACCCAGTCCAACGTGCCGCCGAAGATCAGACCGAACAACAACTGGATCCCCATCAATACGGCAATCAGGCTGAAGGCGCGAGATTGGTTTTCACCCACCAGCGACAGCTTACGCCACAAAATCCACGTGAATGCTCCGATCAGGCCGTAGACGGGTGGGAACCCTCCGACCAGCGGATATTGCGGGTCCAGCAGCAGCGCATAGGCCAGCGCCCCGCCGATGCCCGACAGCACAAAGATCACCAGCATCTGCACGCTGCCAAAAACCTCGGCCACCATTTTGCCCATGGCCAGAACAAAGACGCAGACAAAGATGGCCTGAGTGAAATTGGCCGACACGAACGGATATGTCACTAAGCGGATCAGATGTTCAAACGGCCAGCGCCCGTTTTCCATCATCCAGTCGAAAATGTCCGGCGAAAAGGAGTAGTGCTGCAACGCATCCAGCCGCCAGCCCACGGCCGATGGCCCTCCGATCAACCCGCGCGAGCCCAGCGTCAGGGCCAGTTCGATCCCGAAGATGAACAAGGCCAACGCCGCCACCACGGGCGGCAAAGGGTTCACGGCGGGTGTATAATGCTCACTGCTCATTGGGCTGGCCTTTCGCGGCTGTTGACGTCCCTTGGCCTCATGGGTAAGCGACGGGGGCCTATTTTTCCAGACGGGAGTTCCCTTCGATGACCGACACCCAGTTCACACCGCGCGTGTTTTCCGGCATCCAGCCGTCGGGGAACCTGCACCTTGGCAACTACCTGGGTGCGCTCAAGCGGTTCGTGGATATGCAGGGCGACGATTTTGAGACCATCTATTGCATGGTCGATCTGCACGCGATCACCGTCTGGCAGGACCCCGCCCGCCTGCGCGAGAAAACGCGCGAGGTCTGCGCCGGTTTCATCGCCGCTGGTCTGGACCCGGAAAAATCCATCCTGTTCAATCAAAGCCAAGTGCCCGAGCACACACAACTGGCCTGGATTTTCAACTGTATCGCCCGGATGGGCTGGATGCAGCGGATGACGCAGTTTAAGGATAAGGCCGGCAAGAATGCTCAGAATGCCTCACTGGGTCTGTTTGCTTATCCGGCGCTGATGGCGGCGGACATCCTGACCTACCACGCGACGCATGTGCCGGTGGGTGAGGATCAGAAACAGCATCTGGAACTGACCCGCGACATCGCCATCAAGTTCAACCATGACTATGGCGTCGAGTTCTTCCCTGTGACCGAACCCGTCATCGGCGGCCCTGCCCCGCGCGTGATGAACCTGCGGGACGGGTCGCGCAAGATGTCGTCCTCGGACCCGTCGGATATGACGCGCATCAACATGACCGATAACGCCGACACGATTGCCAAGAAAATCCGCAAGGCCAAGACCGACCCCAATGCTCTGCCTTCGGATGTGGATGGCCTGTCCGAACGCCCTGAGGCGCGCAATCTGGTCAATATCTACGCGGCGCTCAGCGATCAAACCGCCGAGCAGGTTCTGACCGAGGTTGGCGGCAAGCAGTTTGGCGAGTTCAAACCTATGCTGGCCGAACTGGCCGTGTCGAAACTGGCTCCGATTTCGGGCGAGATGGCCCGCCTGATGGGCGAAGAGGACGAGATTGACCGGATTCTGGCCAATGGGGCAGAAAAGGCGCGCGCTGTTGCCGCCCCGATCCTGCAACAAACTTACGAAATCGTGGGCATGGTTGGCGCAAAACAGGGCTGATTGCTCTGGACGTTACCGCGGCGTCTTCCTAGGTTTGCCGCAAAGCTTGGGAGGGCGTGATGGCAGTCGGCAAGAATATTCGCACCTATTTCGAAGGTCAGTGGCATGACGGGGATGCGCCCATCATGCGGGCAGCCGATCACGGCGCTTGGCTGGGGTCGTCCGTCTTCGATGGAGCCCGCTATTTCGACGGTCTGGTCCCCGATCTTGAGGCGCACTGTGCCCGCGTGAACCGCTCGGCCGAGGCTTTGATGCTGACGCCGTTTGTGACCACCGAGCAGATGGTCGAGATCATCCGCGAAGGGCTGGAAAGTTATGCGCCCGACGCAGCGGTTTATATCCGTCCGATGTATTGGGGCATCGACGGCGACCGAACGGCAATCGTACCGCTGGAGAACAGTACGGGCTTCGCGATTTGCCTCGAAGAGATTCCAATGGCGCCCGAATCTGCGTCGGTGACACTGGGCTACACGCGCTTCCGTCGCCCGGTTCTGGAATCGGCGGTTGTGAACGCCAAGGCGGGCTGTCTCTACCCCAACAATGCGCGGATGTTGCAAGAAGTTCGGTCCAACGGCTTCTCAAACGCCCTGGTCGCGGATGCGCTGGGACATGTGGCCGAAACCGCGACTGCGAACATTTTTTTGGTCCGGGATGGCGAGGTGTTCACCCCCACCCCCAATGGTACGTTTCTGGCCGGAATCACCCGCGCACGCCACATCGAAAACCTGCGTGCAGACGGTGTGACCGTGCACGAAGCGATCCTGAGTTTCGAGGATTTCCACAAAGCTGATGAGGTCTTCATGACCGGCAACATGAGCAAGATCACCCCGGTCACGGCGTTGCAGGATACGCAATATCAGGTCGGCCCCGTCGCCCGTCGCGCGCGCGAGTTGTATTGGGACTGGGCTGCCAGCACGCGATAGGCTTCGGTTGCCAGCGCGCATTTGGTCGGGCATGATCGCCCGAAATGAATGAGGACACCCATGCGTAAGTTCCTGGTGGTATTGGATGACAGCCGCGAATGCCTGAACGCAATGCGTTTTGCAGCCATGCGCGCGGCCCATACGGGCGGCGGCGTGACGATCCTGTCGGTCATTCCCCCCGATGAGTTCAACCACTGGATCGGAGTGGCCGAGGTGATGCGCGAGGAATCGCGTGAACGCATCCACGCCCATTACGAAGTGTTCGCCAAATGGATGCGTGACAAGCAGGGCGTTGATCCGGAACTGGCCATCCGCGAGGGCGAGCCAGTGGCGCAAATCATCGAACACGTGCAATCCGATCCCGAGATCGGCGTGCTGGTACTGGGCGCGGGCGTCGAAAAGAAGGGCCCCGGTCCTCTGGTGACGCAACTGACCAAAAACTCCGGCAGTTTACCGATCCCGATCACCATCGTTCCCGGTGATCTGAGCAAGGAAAAACTGGAAGAAATCACCTAGATGCCCCACAGCATTCAGTTCTGGTTCGAGTTCGCCTCGACCTATTCCTACCTCAGCGCGATGCGGATCGAAGAGGCCGCCGCCCGGCATGGCGTGAGTGTCGATTGGCAGCCCTTCCTGCTGGGCCCGATCTTTTTTGCACAGGGCTGGACGGATTCGCCCTTCAACCTCTATCCAGCCAAAGGGCAGTATATGTGGCGCGATATGGAGCGTCTGACCGCCCGCCGCGGCCTGCCGTTCCAGCGCCCCGATCCATTTCCGCAAAACGGCTTGAAGGCGGCCCGCCTGACGCTGGCCATCGAAGACCCGGCCCAAAAAGCCGCCTTTGTCCGCGCCGTCTATTCCGCTGAGTTTGCCCATGGCCAGAACATCGCTGATGACGCGGTTCTGGTTACTTGTCTGACCGCCGCCGGATTGCCCGAAGAGACGTTGAGCCAGACGCAAAACCCTCAGATCAAAGCTGCGTTGAAAAAACAATCCGAGATCGCGCAGGCCAAAGGACTGTTCGGTGCCCCCAGTTTTCTGGTCGGGGATGAACTGTTCTGGGGCGATGACCGGCTAGATGAGGCGATAAAGCTGGCGGCTGAAATTTAGAATCGTTCCAAATCTTGACTTCCCGCGCGCGGACCCGCATATCAGAGGCAACTGAAACGGAGCCGCGCTATGTTCATCCAGACCGAATCCACGCCGAACCCTGCAACCCTGAAATTCCTGCCCGGTCAAACTGTGCTGGAGGCGGGCACCGCAGATTTTTCATCGGCAGAAGCGGCTGAGAAGTCCCCTTTGGCCAACCGGATTTTCACCGTCAACGGCGTAACCGGCGTCTTTTTTGGCAATGATTTTGTGACTGTCACCAAATCTAACGATGTTCAGTGGGACCACATCAAGCCCGCGATCCTTGGCGCAGTTATGGAGCATTACCAGTCGGGCCAGCCGGTCATGGCCGCTGACGCCACAACCGCATCTGGTCATGCCGAACACACCGGCGAAGACGCGGAAGTCGTGAATCAGATCAAGGACCTTCTGGATAGCCGCGTGCGCCCTGCTGTGGCCCAAGATGGTGGCGATATCACCTTCCATGGTTTTGACCGCGGCGTTGTGTATCTGCACATGCAAGGGGCCTGCGCGAACTGTCCGTCCTCGACCCTGACACTGAAAATGGGGATCGAGAACCTGCTGCGTCACTACATCCCTGAAGTGACCGAGGTTCGCCCCGTTGCCGTCTGACCCGCTGATTCTGGCGTTTGATACATCGGCCGCGCATTGCGCGGCCGCTTTGTTACGCGGAGATCAGATCATTGCGGTTCAAGTCGACGCCATGACACGCGGTCAGGCAGAACACTTGATGCCCATGCTGGAAGATTTGCTGACCCATGCCGGATACACGTGGAAAGACCTTTCAGCCATCGGCGTTGGTATCGGGCCGGGCAATTTCACCGGCATCCGAATTTCGGTATCCGCTGCGCGTGGGCTGGCGTTGGGCCTTGGCGTTCCGGCCGTCGGCGTTTCGGGTTTTGAGGCGCTGGCGCAAGAAACTCAAGGCGCGTTACCGGCCATTCGCGCACCACGGGATCAAGTGTATATCTCACCCGAAGGTCAAGACCCGGCCTTGATCCCGCTTGAACAGGCAGAATCACTAAGTCCACTGGCTTTCAACGATGACCCCGAAGTGCAGGTTCGCGGGATCGCAAATGCGGCTTCTCAGAAGTGGCAAACCACAAACAGCGCGCCTGCGCCGCTTTACATCCGCGCGGCAGATGCGGCCCCGTCCAAAGACTCGCCACCGGTTTTGTTGGACGGATGACTCCGCAAGCCCTTGCCAAAACCCATTCTGCGGCTTTTACACAATCCCGGCCGTGGTCCGAGGCAGAATTCGCGGATTTACTGCAGAATCGTTTTACTCACGTAGTCGGAATCGCGACGTCCTTTGCTTTGTTTCAGGTAATCGCCGACGAAGCGGAACTGCTTACAATAGCGACGCATCCTGACCTGCAGCGTCAGGGGCTCGCAAGAATCCGTATGGCCGAGTGGCATGCAAAGGCCCAAAGATTGGGCGCGACGCGCGCCTTTCTGGATGTGGCGCAGGACAATCTTCCGGCGCTGTCCTTGTACCACAGCTGCGGCTACCGCCCCTGTGGATTACGCAAATCGTACTATGTGCGCGAAAACAATCAGAAAATTGACGCTCTCGTGATGGAATGTGACTTGACCTGAATAGTCGTCGAATTTTTTCTCGACCAAGTGGTCAAAAATCAGTTGACCCCGGCTGTTGCAAACGGCCTTAATTCCCGCCATCACAACAGATATGCTCGCTCTTAGTGGGTGAACGGGGCTATCTTGGCTCCGACCGACAATAACAACGGGAGTAACAAATGACCCTGATGAAATCCTTGATGGGCGCCGCCGCAGCCGTCGCACTAACCGCAGGTGCGGCCCTGGCTGAGCCGGCCCTGATCTTTGACCTGGGTGGTAAGTTTGACAAGTCATTCAACGAGGCCGCCCATAATGGCGCGCAGCGTTGGGCCGATGAAACCGGTGGCAGCTATCGCGAAATCGAACTGCAATCCGAAGCCCAGCGCGAGCAGGCTTTGCGTCGCTTTGCCGAGGCCGGTCTGAACCCGATCATCACCATGGGTTTCGCCATGGCCGATCCGCTGTCGGCAGTTGCGGGCGACTACCCCGACACCAAATTTGTCGCGGTTGACGTGAACTGGCTGGACGCTCCGAACATCCGTCAGATCGGCTTTGCCGAGCATGAAGGCTCGTATCTGGTTGGTATGATGGCGGCGATGGCGTCTGAATCTGGCACCGTTGGCTTCATTGGCGGCATGGACATCCCGCTGATCCGTCACTTTGGCTGTGGTTATGCCCAGGGCGCCAAAGCTGTGAACCCCGATATCGAAGTTGTTGCCAACATGACCGGCACCACTCCGGCTGCATGGAACGACCCGGTGAAAGGGTCCGAGCTGACCAAAGCGCAGATCAGCCAAGGTGCTGACGTGATCTATGCAGCCGCAGGCGGCACCGGCGTGGGTGTTCTGCAAACCGCTGCAGACGAAGGCATCCTGTCGATCGGCGTGGACAGCAACCAGAACCACCTGCATCCGGGCAAAGTTCTGACTTCGATGCTGAAACGCGTGGACGTCGCCGTTTATGACGCGATGAAAGCGGGTGAGAACCTTGAAACCGGCGTCTTCGCCATGGGTCTGGCCGAAGAAGGTGTGGGCGTTGCCATGGACGACAACAACGCGTCGCTGGTCTCGGACGAGATGAAAGGCGCGGTCGACAAGGCGCGTCAGGACATCATTGACGGCAATGTTACGGTGACCAGCTATTACGAGAACGACAGCTGCCCCGCACTGCAGTTCTGATATCGCGCGGGCGGGGGTTTTAGCCTCCGCCCGGCCTCCTACCCTGCCGCGCGCCATGCGGCCTTTTCGGCAATCTGAGGACAAGACATGAGCGTCCCCGCCATTGAGCTCAAAGGGATTTCCAAAGCCTTTGGGCCGGTTCAGGCCAACAAAGACATTTCCATCAGCGTCGCCCCCGGATCGATCCATGGGATCATCGGTGAAAACGGTGCGGGCAAATCCACGCTGATGAGTATCCTCTACGGCTTTTACAAGGCCGATAAGGGCGAGATTTGGATCAACGGTGACAAGACCGAAATTCCCGACAGTCAGGCTGCGATTGCGGCAGGTATCGGGATGGTATTCCAGCATTTCAAGCTGGTGGAAAACTTCACCGTTCTGGAAAACATCGTTCTGGGTGCCGAGGACGGAGGGCTGCTTGCCCCCTCGCTGTCCAAAGCGCGTAAAGAACTGAAAGCGCTGGAAGAAGAATACGAGCTGTTCGTCGACCCTGACAAGCGTATCGACGAAATAGGCGTGGGCATGCAGCAGCGTGTCGAAATCCTCAAAGCCCTGTATCGCAAGGCCGAGATCCTGATTCTGGACGAACCTACCGGGGTTCTGACCCCGGCCGAGGCCGATCAGCTGTTCCGAATCCTCGACCGGCTGCGGTCCGAGGGCAAGACGATCATCGTGATCACCCACAAGCTGCGCGAGATCATGGAAAACACCGACACCGTCTCGGTCATGCGGCGTGGTGAGATGACGGCCACAGTCAAAACCGCCGATACCAACCCGCAGGAACTGGCCGAGCTTATGGTTGGGCGCAAAGTGCTGTTGCAGGTGGATAAACTGCCCGCAAAACCCGGCCAGCCCGTGCTTGAGATTGAAAATCTGAGTGTCACCGATGGTGCGGGTGTCGAGCGGGTCAAAGGCATCGACCTGACCGTCCGCGCGGGTGAAATCGTGGGCATCGCTGGCGTCGCCGGTAATGGCCAGTCAGAACTGCTTGAGGTTCTGGGCGGGATGCGTCAGGGCCAAGGCACGATCCGGCTGAACGGCGCATCATTGGCGCTGAGCGGAGCGGGCTCGGATGGTCAAACCCGCCGTACCCAAGGGATCGCGCATGTACCCGAGGACCGCCAGCGCGAAGGTCTGATCATGGATTTCCACGCGTGGGAAAACGTGGCCTTCGGCTATCATCGCGACCCGGCCTACAAGCGGGGCTTGTTCATGGACAACGCGGCCCTGCGCGCTGATACCGAGGCCAAGATGGAAAAGTTCGACGTCCGCCCGCCCGATGGCTGGCTGGCGGCCAAAAACTTCTCGGGCGGAAACCAACAAAAAATTGTCGTCGCGCGCGAGATCGAGCGGAACCCCGATCTGTTGCTGGTTGGTCAGCCAACACGCGGCGTGGATATTGGCGCGATCGAATTCATTCACAAACAGATCGTTGCTCTGCGCGATCAGGGCAAGGCGATCTTGCTGGTCTCGGTCGAGCTGGAGGAGATCTTCTCGCTGTCCGACCGGATTGCGGTGATGTTTGACGGACATATCATGGGCGAACGCCTGCCCCATGAGACGGATGAAAAAGAGCTGGGCCTGCTGATGGCCGGTGTTGCGGGAAAGGCCGCGTGAAGCATGGATAAAATGCCCAAATGGGCCGATGTCGTTCTGATCCCGCTGATCAGTCTGATACTGGCCGCAATCCTCTCGGCGCTGGTCATCCTCGCCATCGGAGAAAACCCCATCGAGGCTGTTAACCTGATGGTTACAGGCGCGCTGGGGTCGACCTATGGCTGGGGCTATACGCTCTACTATGCAACCAATTTCATGTTCACCGGCCTGGCTGTCGCCGTGGCATTCCACGCGCGCCTGTTCAACATCGGTGGCGAGGGTCAGGCCATGCTGGGCGGTCTGGGTGTCGCCATGGTCTGCCTGTACATCCCCTGGCCGCATTGGAGCATTGCCCTGCTGGCCGCCTGTGTCGGATCGGCCCTGTTCGGTGCCATGTGGGCGGCAATCCCCGCCTACCTGCAAGCCAAGCGCGGCAGCCACATCGTGATCACAACGATCATGTTCAACTTCATCGCGGCAGCCTTCCTGAACTATATGCTGGTCAACGTGATGCGCCCGCAGGGCTCGCAAGACCCGGCAACCGCGCGTTTCCCCGAAACGGTGCATTTGCCAACCTTCCAATCCATGTTCTCAACCGCCGAGAATGCTCTGTTCCGGGGCGCGCCCGCGAATATCTCGTTCTTCGTGGCCTTGCTGGCCTGTGTCGCGGTCTGGGCGCTGATCTGGCGGACGCGGCTGGGTTATGAAATCCGCGCCTATGGCCATTCGGAAACCGGGGCCGTCTATGCCGGGATTTCCCCGGTGCGCATTACCATCATCGCCATGCTGATCTCGGGCGGATTGGCCGGAATGATGGCCATCAACAACGTCATGGGCGAGGCGGAACGTCTGGTCCTGAACTCGACCGAGGGCGCGGGCTTTATCGGCATCGCCGTGGCGCTGATGGGGCGGTCGCACCCGTTCGGGGTGTTCCTTGCAGCGATCCTGTTCGGGTTCCTCTATCAGGGCGGTGCAGAACTTGCGCTGTGGACCTCGATCCCGCGTGAGCTGATCGTGGTCATTCAGGCGCTTGTGATCCTGTTCACCGGAGCGTTGGACAACATGGTACGGATGCCGCTTGAAAAGCTGTTCCTGAGCCTGCGGAAAGGAGCGCAGTGATGGAAGCTTTCGTAACCCTCGTCCAAGTCCTCGACTCGACCATCCGACTTGCAACACCACTGCTGCTGGCCTGTCTGGCGGGGCTCTATTCCGAACGCGCTGGTATCTTTGATATCGGGCTTGAGGGCAAGATGCTTATGTCCGCCTTCTTCTCGGCCGCCGTGGCCGCTGTGACCGGCTCGGTCTGGCTGGGCCTTCTGGCAGGAATCGGGGCTTCACTGATCCTGTCGGCCCTGCATGGCGTTGCGTCGATCACGTTCAGGGGCAATCAGCTGATCTCGGGCGTCGCGATCAACTTCCTGGCCTCTGGGATGACCGTTCTGGTCGCACAAAGCTGGTTCCAGCAGGGCGGGCGAACTCCGTCCCTGTTCGGCGGCGGCCGGTTCGAGCCGATCAACTTCCCCTTTGCCGACGCCATAAGCGGCGTACCCATCGTTGGACCGATCTACTCCGAGCTTCTGTCGGGGCATTCCATCCTCGTCTATGTCGCCTTCCTGATGGTACCGCTGACGTGGTGGATTCTTTATCGCACCCGTTTTGGCTTGCGCCTGCGGGCGGTGGGCGAAAACCCGGCCGCTGTAGATACCGCAGGTGTCTCGGTCGTGGGACTGCGCTTTGCCGCCGTGGCGATTTGCGGCGTGCTGTGCGGGATCGCGGGCGCCTATCTGGCGACCGCCCTGCAAGCCGGGTTCGTCAAGGAAATGACGGCCGGACGGGGTTTCATCGCACTGGCCGCGCTGATCTTTGCCAAATGGCGGCCTTGGCATGCGATGGGTGCGTGTCTGCTGTTCGGTTTGCTTCAGGCTGTTGCGCTGCGATTCCAGAATATTGATCTGGGCGGTGTTGTCATCCCGGTACAGGTCATGGATGCCCTGCCCTATATCCTGACCGTGGTGATTCTCGCCGGGTTCGTTGGCAAAGCTGTTCCACCCCGCGCGGGTGGCGAGCCCTATGTGAAAGAGCGGTGATAAGTCCAGTTTCGGACAGATTTCAGTCCTGTTCGCTGCAGAGCGGCATGCACAGTTGATTTTGCATGCCGCAGACGCTCTAAAGAGGTATGCGAGTGTTTCCTGTGCCAGCCAATTCCGGACACATACCCACCCGGGTAAATTGCCCAATGGGTTCAAAGCCACGCCTCACGCAGAATTCAAAGCTCTTTCCGGAAACGGACCGCATATCATCACCTAACACACCTGTTAACAAGACCTAGTGCCCCATGCAGATCTACCTTCCTATCGCCGAAGTCTCTGTTAACGCTTTTCTGCTGCTGGGTTTGGGCGGTATGGTCGGTATCCTCTCCGGCATGTTTGGCGTCGGCGGCGGGTTCCTGATGACGCCGCTTCTGTTCTTTATCGGCATCCCTCCGGCCGTTGCTGTGGCAACCGAGGCGAACCAAATCGTCGCGTCTTCGTTTTCC
This sequence comes from Ruegeria sp. D3, assembly GCF_056534465.1. Lineage (NCBI taxonomy): Bacteria > Pseudomonadati > Pseudomonadota > Alphaproteobacteria > Rhodobacterales > Roseobacteraceae > Ruegeria > Ruegeria sp. D3. The sequence goes on along the minus strand of NZ_JBQFPK010000003.1, from coordinate 161,908 downwards.
GGTGTTCTGGCCCATTTCAGGCGTAAGACCGTCGACCTCAAGATGGGCACTGTCTTACTGACGGGAGGTCTAATGGGCGCGGCCCTTGGGGTGGTGGTATTCAACTACCTCAAAAGTCTTGGTCAGGTCGATCTGCTGGTTACCCTGTGCTATGTCGTCTTCCTCGGCGTGGTCGGCAGCCTGATGTTCATCGAAAGCCTAAATGCGCTGCGAAAGTCCAAAAAAGGTGGCGCTGCGCCTGCGAAACGACGACAGCGTGGCTGGGTGCACGCCATGCCCTTCAAAATGCGTTTCCGCACCTCGGGCCTTTATATCTCGGTCATCCCGCCGATTGTGGTCGGGCTGTGCGTTGGGGTTCTTTCAGCGATCATGGGGGTCGGAGGCGGCTTTATCATGGTGCCTGCTATGATCTATCTGCTGGGAATGCCCACCAAAGTTGTCGTCGGCACCTCGCTTTTTCAGATCATTTTCGTAACAGCGTTCACCACGATGCTGCACGCGACAACGAACTATACGGTCGATATCGTTCTGGCTGTTCTGCTGCTGGTCGGAGGCGTCATAGGCGCGCAGATCGGCACGGTGATCGGCGCGCGTATGCCGGCCGAGCAGCTGCGCGTTCTGCTGGCTGCGTTGGTTTTGGTCGTTTGCGGAAAGCTGGCGCTTGATCTGCTTTTAGAACCGTCCGAGCTGTATTCGCTGGGCGTGGAAGGGGGGCACTGATCATGCTGAAGCGCCTGATCCTTTTGCTTGCCCTGTGCGTGACGCCCGCGTTGGCCGAAGAAGAATCCGTTGTTCTTGGCCTTAGCCAGGATCGCGTGGCGATCACAGCCACGTTTGACGGGTCCGAGATTCTGATTTTCGGGGCCGTCAAACGCGAAACACCCATTCCGTCCGGTCCCCCGCTTGAGGTCATCGTCGCCGTTGCGGGGCCATCCAGCCCGGTGACCGTTCGCAGAAAAGAACGCAAGCTTGGCATTTGGGTCAATACCGACAGCGTTCTGGTCGACCTTGCGCCCAGTTTCTACGCCGTCGCAACAAGCGCGCCGCTGGATGACATTTTATCGGATACCGAAGACCTACGCTATCGTGTTTCGATTGAACGTGCGATCCGATCTGTCGGTGCAGCGATGCACATTCGCGGGGCACAGGACTTCGCCGATGCCGTGGTGCGAATCCGCGAAGACGAAGGGCTGTATTCCATTCGCGAGGACACGGTTGCAGTGGACGAACAAACCTTATTTCGGACCTCAATCGACATGCCAGCGGACCTGACCGAAGGAGAGTATGCGGCGCGCATTTTCCTCACCCGTGGCGGCGCAGTCGTGTCGCAGTTTGAAACCATCATCGACGTGCGCAAAGTGGGGCTGGAACGGTTCCTTTATACAATGTCCCGCGAACAACCCGTCTGGTATGGGCTGATGTCTCTGGTCATCGCGATTGCCGCTGGCTGGGGCGCTTCTACCGCCTTCCGGCTACTACGCGAAACCTGAATTACCCACGCCCAATATAAGGCATCGTGGTCGCCATAACCGTCATGAACTGAACATTCGCATCGGGCGGCAAACTGGCCATGTGAAGCACCGAACGGGCAGCGTCACCAACGTCCATCGTGGGGTCCGGCTGCTGCCCCGCTGCGACGGCCTTGTCTACCAAATCCTGCACCATCTGCGTCCGCGCGTTGCCGATATCGATCTGACCGCAGGCAACGCCAAATGCCCGCCCGTCCAAAGACAAGCTACGTGTCAACCCAGTGATCGCGTGTTTCGTTGCCGAATAATGCACCGAGTTTGGTCGCGGTACGTGGGCTGCAATCGATCCGTTATTGATGATCCGGCCGCCCTGAGGCGTTTGGTGTCGCATGATCCGAAAGGCTTCGCGCGCGCATAGGAACATTCCGTTCAAGTTGACGTTTACACTTTGGTACCAGTCTTCCAACGCGATCTCATCAATGGTGCCGCCGGGGGCAAAGATACCCGCATTGTTGAACAGGACATCCAGCCTGTCCGCCCTATTGGAAAACGTCCGAAAGGCCCGAGATACCGCAACCGGATCCGTCACGTCGGCAGCCAGAACGATCGCCTTGGGGTGCTGTTGCGCAATTTCGTCTAGCTTATCGGCACTGCGGGCCAACAGACCTACGGTCCAGCCCTCATTCAGAAACAGCTCGGCTGTGGCGCGCCCTATGCCAGAGCTTGCGCCGGTTACGATGATCGTCTTCATGTCTCTTCCGCCTCCAATGTCAGCGAGGCCGCCGGAACCGCCCTCAGATCATCCACGCGCAGAGGATAAGTCGGCTTGGCCAAACGGTTCCGTACCACCCAAATCAACCGTTCCTGCGCACGCGTGATGGCCACATAGGCCAGACGTTTCCAAAGGGGCTGCCCCGCTTCGGTTCGGCCCATCCGAGCAGCCGCGTAGATATCGGGTGCAAAGACCTGCACCGTGTCCCATTGAGAGCCCTGCGCCTTGTGGATGGTCACGGCCGCCCCATGCAGAAAGGTCGCGCCCATGCGGGCGGCATAGGGGATGAATGGCTCTTCTTCATCCGGCATTTCGATTTTGACGATCGAGGCCGCGCTGACCTGCGGGTCCTCGGCCCCCATGACGTGCAGGCGCGAAAAACCGGGCTTTCGACCCGGCCCCAGATAGACAACCTGCGCCCCTTTGATCAGCCCGCGCGCCTCAAGGTCCAAACGTTTCTTGCGGTGCTTCAAGGGCAGTTCGATCCCGTCGCAGATCAGCGGCTCGCCCTCTAGCAGTTCAGTGTCCGGAGCGCCATGCACTTGTCGAAACGCCTGAATCAAACGGATACGTGTCGCATTGCGCCACACCAGAACCGGGCTGCGGGCCATCAGATCAACCTCGACCCGTTGTCCCCACACGACGCGATCATCCTGCCGGGCCGTTTGTTCAACCAGACGCTCAAAATCTTCAAAACCCATGGCCGGATCGGCCAGCGCATGGGCCAGGTCCAAAATGGGATTGTCTGCCGTCTGGCGGTGCACCCGGTGCAGGATCTGCTTACGCGGCTCGGGCAGACCGTCAAACACCATGCTGCCCGATTGATTGACCGGTGCCAGCTGCGCCGGATCGCCAAACAACAACAGCGTTGGGAAAATCTCCTGCAGGTCTTCGAACTGCCGGTCATCCAACATCGAAGCTTCGTCCACGAACCCGATATCCAAGGGCTCTTCCCGACGCTTCCAACCAGTAATGAAATCCGAACCACGTAGCCCCGCCGCGGCCAAAGCACCGGGAATGGACTTGTTGTTTTCATAAAACGCGGCAGCACGGTCCAGTGCCTCGTCCGTCAGCCCCTCGATCTCGGGGCGTTCGTCGTTTCCGGCCAGCCACTCGGCAATCCGCTCATATTCTGGGTCATAGACCGGGGTATAGAGGATGCGGTGGATTGTGGTCGCAGGAACTCCGCGCAACCGCAATACGCTGGCCGCTTTGTTGGTGGGGGCCAGAATTGCAAGGCTGCGTTTGTCCCGCGCCTTGCGGCTTTCAAAATCGCCCGAGACGATCTGAACGCCAGTTTCAGCCAGCGCCTTATAAAGCTCGGCCAACAGCAGCGTCTTGCCCGACCCAGCCTTGCCGATCACCGCCATCACACCGGATTTTCCGTTGCCCGGCAGTTTCAGCAAGGCATCGTCATCCAGATCAACGCCTGCCGACCTCAACATCTCTGCGATGTTGTCATAGGCGGCGGCCTGATCGTCCGAGAAGGTCACGAGGGGCGTAGACATGGCGCGACCCTACAAGGCCGCGCCAGCTATCACCAGATGCGGTTTCCGCTTTTCCGCAAGTTATGCCGACAGAGCAAACCGATGCTGCCGCGCGGTTCCGAAAGCGGTCTTGAACCAAAGACGCGACAGTTCACGCGGGATACCGGCCCGTTCGGCCACACGGTTGCAATCGTCAGAAGAATAAGGCCACAGCCCTACCGAAATCTGATCACGCCCCGTTCCTTGCGACCCCAACACCACCGGAGACGACCCGATCAGGCGGTAAATCCTGATCATTCGTGCATCAAACACGCCGGCGATGTGGGTCAGGCCGAACCCTTCCATGATTTCCCCCCCGCTCAGCATGATAGCACCGGCGGTATGCGGGCTAGCGGTGCGCGACAGGCAAAACCGCGTTACCTCCCAGATCAGTGGGCTGTGGATCGGCTCACCTCCGGTCAAATGTCCGAAGACTTCGTTTACCATGACGCGTCCGGTTGTCGGCAACACACGCATCGAGCCGCCATGACCACCGTCTTCTTCTTCCCAGATAACATAGAGCGGATTCAGATCATCATACTGATCCCGCTCTTCCCCCCTTTCATTGACATATACGTCCCAACCCAGTCGGGTTTTGAACTGATCGGCTCGGTCGCGGAACATTCCGTCGGCGAGCTCCGGAAACTTGTTAAGTTCGTCGGCAAACAAATAGCGCAACATGACATTTCCCCCTGTCGTCCTGTGCAGGAACGAAGGGGGTACGAAGTCGTGGTTAATTTACCGTTCGAGGTGCGCGCGGCCGTTAAACGACTATTAATCCCCGGCTTAACGCTGTTGCGATCGCATGGGTCGTGTTCTGTGCCCCAAGTTTGGCACGGGCACTTTCGATATAGACCCTCAGTGTATGCTCGGAGATCGACAGAGAATGCGCCACCTGTGCGCGACTGTGGCCCCGCGCAAGTAGGGTCATGGCGTCCACCTCGCGGGGTGACAATCCACGCGGCGCGTCCGGTTGACGGTCGGTCTCAAATTCAAGCGCTTTGCGATTTAAATAATGAGCAATCAAAATCAGCTCGCGCCCATGCGCATCAATAAATCTTTTCCAGCTGTTATCGTCGCAGGAATGGTTAACGGTGAACAAGGCAAACTGACCATTAGGACCTCGGATCGGGATAGAATAGCCCTGATTGCCCACCCCGTGTTCGAGCGCATCCTGAAGAAAATTCTTCGCCACCTTGCCCGACCAGTCCAAGGACTTCCAATCCACCGGGTGAAAGCGTTGGAAACAGCCCAGAATTACCGGATCAATACGGTGGTAATTCCGCTCGCGGTATCGTTCTGCCCAGGCGTCAGGATAGGTGGTATAACCGTACTGGTCACCTGCCCCGTCAACCCAATGATATATAAGATGTTCAACCTGTAGCCGGTCGCGCAACCTGACGGCAACATCGCTTAGTTCATCAAGCGTGCTGGTGTTTTCCAAGTCCTCCAGGACCTGAGCCATATCCGGTGTTGTTCCCATTCGCGTGCGTCCGAGCCTCATCCTTCAAGGACGCAATCTCGGCCGCTGCGATCAGCTTGGTGTCATCCAACTGCTCGGCAAGCGCGGTCAAACCGTTCTCAACGGCGAATGCGTTGAGATCCGACAAAACGTCCAGTATCCACTCATTTTTCGCCATCTAGAGTCGCTCCGAAACGGTTAACGAAGGGTTAACACAACCATAACATGTGCAGTGTTTTTGCGGCTATTCACTGGTTTCTACTCCCCAAAAATAGCGGGGTCGGGTTTTGCAAGTCGTTGAAAACGATCACCCGCGCCCAAAACGCAGCGCACCCGCGAACCGAATTAACGATTCGCGGGCGCAATTTCTAGGAAGCAGGCCGGTTACCCGCGTGCGTCCAGAACCTCTTCGAGGGTGCGCATTCCGGTGCGCGGTGCCTGAACTAGAACCGACATGTTGCCGGGCTTATGCTCGTTGCGCATCATTTTCATGTGGGCTTCGGGCAGCTCGTTCCACGCAAAGACTTCAGACATGCAGGGGTCCAGACGACGCTCGACCATCAGCTGGTTTGCCGCCGATGCCTGCTTCAAATGCGCAAAGTGCGAACCCTGAAGACGCTTCTGGTGCATCCACATATAACGCACGTCGAAGGTCAGGTTGTATCCGGTGGTGCCAGCACAGATGACGACCATACCGCCCTTTTTCACCACGAAGGTCGAGACTGGGAAGGTACTTTCGCCAGGATGTTCAAACACCATGTCGACATTCACACCCTTGCCTGTGATGTCCCAGATGGCTTTGCCGAATTTACGGGCCTCTTTGAACCACTCGGCATATTCCGGCGTGTTGACTGTAGGCAGCTGACCCCAGCAATTGAAATCCTTGCGGTTGATCACGCCCTTGGCACCCAGACCCATCACAAAGTCACGCTTGCTTTCGTCCGAGATCACAGCGATCGCATTCGCACCTGCGGTGTTGATCAGCTGGATCGCATACGATCCCAGACCGCCCGACGCGCCCCAAACCAGAACGTTCTGGCCCGGCTTCAGGTCATGCGGTTCGTGACCGAACAGCATCCGGTAGGCGGTGGCCAAGGTCAGCGTGTAGCAGGCGCTTTCTTCCCAGCTCAGGTGCTTGGGGCGCGGCATCAGCTGCTGGGCTTGCACATTGGTGAACTGCGCGAACGAGCCATCGGGCGTCTCGTAACCCCAGATGCGCTGGCTGTCCGAATACATCGGGTCGCCACCGTTGCAGTGCTCGTCGTCACCATCGTCCTGATTACAATGGATCACGACCTCGTCGCCCACTTTCCAGCGGGTGACTTTCTCACCCACGGCCCAGACGATGCCCGAGGCATCCGAACCCGCGATGTGGAAGGGCTGACCATGGCCGTCAAAGGGGCTGATCGGCTTACCCAGCGACGCCCAGACGCCGTTGTAGTTCACACCAGCCGCCATCACCAGAACCAGCACCTCGTGGCTGTCCAGCTTGGGCACATCGACCACTTCCAGCTGCATGGCCGTGTCCGGCTCGCCATGGCGTTCCTTACGGATCGCCCACGCATACATTTTCTTAGGTACAAATCCCATCGGAGGGATTTCGCCCATCTCATAGAGGTCTTTTTCCGGCGCGTCGTAGGACGCGATACCGCTTTCGGTGTCCAGAGCCATGTTGGCCTCCTTTTATCTAACCCTTCGCCGCGATGCAGAATCGCCTGCGTTACCAGATGAGATATTTGGACCAGAGCAATATTGCAATAGAATTTGCATCTATTTTGTAATTTTATGACCCAGCGGGTGCAGAAATTTCTCTTGCTGGCGCAGCATCTCCAAACTCGATATCTTCCCGCGCAGAGGCCGCATAGTAGTTCAACAGGTCAACCCGTTGACCAGATTGGGATATTTTTCCATCCACCTGCTTCAGGATCCGCCTCTGCACGAGTTGGTCCAGAGCCTGGGTAATCACAGTGTCGTCTGGACCTGCCGAAGTTCCGTCGCGTCGCATGGAATCCGAAACAATACGCCGGACGTCATCTTCCAGCAATTCACCACGTTCCTGGATCAGCTTGCAGATCGCCGGCAGAGGGACAAGCGGGATAGCATCTTTGATACGGCCCATCAGGGCACGCGCCAGATCCGTCATAACGTCCCGCTCATGCTCGGTACGAAACTCCTGCAAAGAGATCGGTTTCCCATACCGCACCGACGCGAGTCCGAACCGAGTGTACCGCCCGATCAAACGGCGACCGATCTGCTTGAGAATCCAACCCGTGATCACCCCAGTACGGGCGCGAAAACGCCTTTCATTCCCCAGTGCAGCCTTGGTCAGGATCGTATCTTCAAGAACCCGGTCGTAATTCAGCGCGACAGGCACAAAGACCACATCTCGTCCATCTGGTTTGGTTCCATCCAGAATATACTTTAGAAGACCCAGCTTAGGGCGCCCCAGAGCACCACTTAGGCTTAGCCCCCCTTCAGGGAACATAGCCTGCGTTACCCCTGCTTCGGTCGCGTGACGCACATAACAGGCCAGGACCTGCCGGTAGAGCTCGCTGCCCGATCTGCGGCGGATAAAGTAAGCGCCCATGGCCCGGATCAAGCGGCTGAGCGGCCAGACGCGCGCCCACTCGCCCACCGCGTAGGACAAAGCCGAGTGCTGCGCGGCCAGATACGTGACCAAAACATAATCCATGTTGCTGCGATGGTTCATCACAAACACAACGGTTGCGTCGGGGTCGATGTTTTTGATCGCCTCCTCATCCTGATAGCTGAGGCGCACATCGTAGAACGCATTGCTCAGCATGCGGGCGATCCGAATTGCAAAACTGAAATACGCCACCGCCGAGAAAGATGGCACGATCTCGCGCGCGTAACGGCGGGCGGTTTCGAAAGCCACCGCTTCGGGGACGCCGGTTTCATGTGCATGATCCTGAACCGCTTGTCCCACTTGGGGGTCGTAAATCAGGCGCTGGATCATGTCGTGCCGCTCGGCCAGCTTGAAAGGCTGAATCGGGCGCTGCAGCCGCGTATTCAGGCGCTTCACCGCACGTTCAAGGCGACGACGAAAGAACCACCGCACGGACGGAAACAGAAAATGCGAAGCAAATGTGACCGCGGCAAACACCAGGATCAGCAAAAACAGCCAAAGCGGAAGCTCCACGGTCTCAGTCATGCGCGCACCCTGACAGCAAACGTTGCGTCCTACAATCACAAGAACTGCATATGCCGCATCGCAGCGAATTGACATATCCCAAAAATTGCGCTTTAGAAGCCTTCAGAGTAATTTTATTGCCCACCAAGGACACGAGGCCCGCCATGACGCAGACGCAGAAAGATCGCCCCTGGCTCATCCGAACCTACGCCGGTCATTCCACCGCAAAGGCGTCGAACACATTGTATCGCGGCAATCTGGCAAAGGGTCAGACCGGGCTGTCAGTGGCCTTCGATTTGCCCACTCAAACTGGTTATGACAGCGACCATACGTTGGCTCGGGGCGAGGTCGGGAAAGTCGGCGTTCCTATCAGTCACTTGGGCGACATGCGAGTTCTGTTCGACCAAATTCCGCTGGAACAGATGAATACCTCGATGACCATCAACGCAACGGCACCATGGTTGCTGGCGCTGTATATCGCCGTGGCCGAGGAGCAGGGTGCTGATGTATCCAAGCTGCAAGGGACGGTTCAGAACGACCTGATCAAGGAATATCTGAGCCGCGGTACTTACGTGTGCCCGCCGAAACCGTCGCTGAAGATGATCGCGGATGTAGCGGAGTACTGCTATACCAACGTTCCGAAATGGAACCCGATGAACGTGTGTTCCTATCACTTACAAGAAGCTGGCGCGACGCCCGAACAAGAGCTGGCCTATGCCCTTGCAACAGCAATCGCTGTTCTGGACGAGCTGCGCCCGCGCGTACCGGCCGAAGATTTCCCCGCGCTCTGCGGTCGGATTTCGTTTTTTGTGAACGCAGGAATCCGTTTCGTGACCGAGATGTGCAAGATGCGCGCCTTCGTGGATCTTTGGGACGAGATTCTGAAAGACCGCTATGGAGTCGAAGATCCCAAGTTCCGCCGCTTCCGCTACGGCGTGCAGGTGAACTCGCTTGGCTTGACCGAGCAACAACCAGAAAACAACGTCTATCGCATCCTGATCGAGATGTTGGCCGTGACTCTGTCGAAAAAGGCACGCGCCCGCGCGGTTCAGTTGCCTGCCTGGAACGAGGCGTTGGGTCTGCCCCGCCCATGGGATCAGCAATGGTCGATGCGGATGCAGCAGATTCTGGCCTATGAGACCGATCTTCTGGAATACGGCGATCTGTTCGACGGCAACCCCGCTGTCGACGCCAAGGTCGAAGAACTGAAAGCAGGCGCGCGCGCCGAGTTGGCAAATCTGGATTCGATGGGTGGCGCGGTCGCTTCGATCGAATACATGAAATCCCGTCTGGTGGACTCGAACGCCGAGCGCCTGAATCGCATCGAACGTAATGAAACCGTTGTCGTCGGCGTGAATAAGTGGACTGAAGGTGAACCCTCACCGCTGCAGACCGAGGACGGCGGCATCATGGTTGTCGATCCAGCGGTCGAGCAAGAGCAGATCAGCCGTCTCAACGTATGGCGCTCCGAACGCGATGACGCCGCCGTTACGGCAGCGTTGGCGGCATTGCGCGAAGCGGCGCAGACAGGCGCGAACGTCATGGAGCCTTCGATCGCAGCTGCCAAGGCCGGTGTCACCACTGGCGAATGGGCCGAAGAAATGCGCAAGGTTTATGGCACATATCGTGGGCCGACTGGTGTGTCCGGGTCGGTATCGAATAAAACCGAAGGTTTGGAAGACCTGCGCGCCGCTGTGGATGCGGTCAGCGACAAGCTGGGTCGTCGTCTGAAGTTTCTGGTCGGCAAGCCAGGGTTGGACGGCCATTCAAACGGCGCGGAACAGATCGCTTTCCGCGCCCGCGATTGCGGCATGGACATCAGCTATGAAGGCATCCGCCTGACACCCGAAGAAATCGTCACCGCAGCAATGGAAGATCAGGCCCATGTGATTGGCCTTTCGATCTTGTCGGGCAGCCATATTCCTCTGGTGCAGGATGTCATGGCGCGCCTGAATGCCGCCGGCTTAGACGTTCCGGTAATTGTCGGCGGGATCATCCCCGAAGATGATGCGGAAAAGCTTAAGGCAATGGGCGTCGCGCAAATCTATACCCCCAAGAACTTTGAGCTGAACGCAATAATGGGGGATATTGTTACGCTGGTTGACCCTCAAAACATTGCCGCTCAATAACAGTCGCATTACCTGTTCTTTTTCAATATCTATTCCATGGTAAATTGGGATAGATATCGCCCGTTGTTAGATTTACGGCATTGCTTTGAAAACGCCGTAATAAAACTTGGGCTGGGAGAGCACGAATGGCGATTAACCTTGAAAAAATGTCGCGCAAAGAGCTGATTGACCTGCGCGGACAGTTAGATAAGGCATTGATAAAAGCAGAAAAACGCGAACGGCAAGAGGCTTTGAAAGCTGCAGAAAAAGCTGCGGCAGAATTCGGCTTTTCCTTGTCTGAATTGTCGGATGGCGGCATCGGATCGGGCAGCAAACCAAAAGCAAATGCCAAATATCGCAACCCTTCTGAGCCAACTCAAACGTGGTCTGGACGCGGACGCAAACCGCAATGGGTTCATGACGCGCTCAATTCCGGAGCGGATATAGCCGATTTGGAAATCTGATAGGAATTAACTTTGACATGACAATTCATATTGGTGCCGAAAAAGGCGAAATTGCAGAAACGGTTCTTTTGCCCGGCGACCCATACCGGGCTAAATGGGCGGCAGAGATGTTTCTGGACGACGTAAAACAAGTCAACAATGTGCGCGGCATGTTGGGGTTCACCGGGACCTGGAAGGGCAACCGCGTAACCATTCAGGGCAGCGGGATGGGTATGCCTTCGCTCTCGATCTACGTGAACGAGCTGATCCGCGACTATGGAGCCAAGACCCTGATCCGCATCGGTTCATGCGGCGGCATGCAGGATAAGGTCAATATCCGCGACGTGATCCTTGCCATGACATCGACCACGCTTAGCACGCCGTCCCGCGGGATCATGAAAGAGCTGAACTTTGCCCCGTGTGCGGATTGGGACCTGTTGCAAGACGCCGCGACGGCTGCAGCCGCAAAGGGTACGCCGACCCATGTAGGGGGCATTTACTCGTCCGACGTTTTTTATGATGAGCGCCCCGACTTGAATGAACAGATGGTGCGTCATGGTATCCTGGGCGTCGAAATGGAAGCTGCGGAGTTGTATATTCTGGCCGCCCGCCATCAATGCAGGGCACTAGCCGTTCTCACCGTCTCGGACCACTTGCTGACCGGAGAGGCTCTGCCCTCTTCCGAGCGTGAAAGCAGCTTTGGCGATATGGTCGAGATCGCTCTGCACGCAGCCTTTCCCGCAGCATAGATTCAAGCAGGGCGAAACTGCCCTGCTTGTTTAGCGCTCTCTAAGACATATGTTCGGCGCGTCTTTACCCTCATGCTGGGCGCCGCAAAACGCGCAGACCCAGATGCCTTCCTTTCGATGTTGACGCCACCGGCAATCGCGGGACAGTGACGTCGTTCTGGACCGCCAATAAAGGTAGGCGAAAACACCGGCGGCAAGTAAAAGCAACAGAACAGGCATGGCTATCCATTGCCCATTCCGTCCATCGCATCAAGCCGCGTTCGCGTATTCAAAGAGCTCAGGTTCGCGCAGCTCTGCAGTTTCGGTGGGTTCAGGCATGTAGTAAGCCCATGCCTGTTCCAAAAGCGCCAGCGCCTTAGCTGCGTTCGAATTGTTTTTAGATTCTTGCACTTGCATCGGAGCGATCCCATTCCGGTTCCATCGTTCCTCCCTGTGCGGAAAATAGGCTGTCAAGCTGCGGGGGTCACCTCATCTTTTTGCAGTCTCGCCATTCCTCATTTGCATGCAAGGCTGGCATATGGTTTTGCCAACCTTGCGGGTCATTTGATTTACGCGGTGACACAGGCATTCGCTTGGGCGGCCTGCGCTTCGCTAACCCCGTTGCCCGGAACAAAAACCTCGGTGTGTTTGCCATCCTTACGGACAATCTGAGTGGTGAATTGGCCTTCAATCCCGGCTTGATTAGCGCAATCCACCTGTTTGAAAACAAGGTCCGCCCGGCTGCCATTTGATCCGCTGCATGCGGACACAACCGCAAGCGCAACGAGGGGAAAAACCTTTGTCAGCATTCTAGTCATTGAGGTACTCCGATATTTCAATACCCGCATGACACGAAAAACCCCGGGAGGTTTCCATCCCAGGGTTTGTCATTTTTTGAAACTGTGATCAAACTGCCCGTTCGACCAACATCTTTTTGATTTCGGCAATCGCCTTGGCCGGGTTCAGACCCTTGGGGCACGTCTTGGCGCAGTTCATGATCGTGTGGCAACGATACAGTTTGAAGGGATCTTCCAACTCGTCCAGACGTTCACCCGTGGCCTCATCGCGGCTGTCGATGATCCAGCGATAGGCGTGCAACAATGCTGCGGGTCCAAGATAGCGATCGCCATTCCACCAATAGCTGGGGCACGAGGTCGAGCAGCTTGCGCACATCACGCACTCATATAGACCATCTAGCTTTTTGCGATCTTCGATGGACTGCTTCCACTCTTTCGCAGGGCGGTTGGTCTTGGTTTCCAGCCACGGCATGATCGAGGCATGCTGAGCATAGAAATGCGTCAGGTCCGGTATCAGGTCCTTGACGACCGGCATATGCGGCAGCGGGTAAATCTTAACATCGCCCTTGATCTCATCCATGCCATAGATACAGGCCAACGTGTTGATCCCGTCGATGTTCATCGCGCAGGATCCGCAAATGCCTTCGCGGCAGGACCGGCGGAAAGTCAGGGTTGGGTCAATCTCGTTCTTGATCTTGATCAGTGCGTCCAAAACCATTGGACCACAGTTGTCCATATCAACGAAATAGGTATCAACCCTAGGATTCTGACCATCATCCGGGTTCCAGCGATAGATCTGAAACTTGCGCACGTTGGTTGCGCCATCCGGCTTGGGCCAGGTTTTTCCGGTTGTGATCCGGGAATTCTTTGGCAGGGTGAGCTGTACCATTTCCGACCTCGCTAAATTCCTGCGCATTGATACACTCAGAACCGCTGAAAGCCAACCATTTAGCCTTGAAAACACCCAATAAAATTAGGCAAATTCGCCTATGCACCGGGATTTAGCAATCAGGCAAGACCCCGCAAATGATGAGCAGTATCCGGGACTCTAAATGCAAACCAAAGTCGCCAATTTCCCATACGGCACGAAGAACCCTTATCAGGATATGATGTATTCGGCTTGCAGCCCCGAATTCACTCTGTCCGCCCCACGCGAGGTTTCGTTTGCGCAATTCGCAAACCCCGATTTCAGAGCAGCACACAGGATTATTCATCTTCATTGGGATGACCGCCTGTTCCGTATCGTCGAATCCGATGACACAAGTCCGCTTTTTCATGAAGTCAAACGAGGGCTAGAGCGCTACCGGGAAAACGGCGGGCGTCTGATTTGGACCATCCACAACCAGGCAGCGCATTCGCAGGCCGAGCTTACCGACAATTTTCGGCAGATTCGCCAGCAACTGACTCAGATGTCTGACCTGATTCATGTGCATACACCCCACGCGGCGCGTCACATGATCTCGGAATATGGTGCAGATTCAGAGAAGATTCGATTGATTCCCCATCCAAGTTACCTTGGCGTCTATGAGCCGACAGAGGTCACGCTTAACCGGTCAGCGCACGCAAACCAACCGATCCGGTTCCTGGCTTTTGGTGCAATGCGTGGAAATCGTGACCTGGACAAGCTGCATGAAGCCGCCCGCAAATTGACCAATCGCGGACATTCGTTCGAGCTATCGGTGGTCGGGAAAGTCTTTCGCTCGGGACGCAGGCTAATGCGTCGAATGCAGGTGAATCCGAATGTGACCGTGATTTCCGACCGTGTTCCGGACGACGAAATTCCCACGATTTTCTCGCAATCGCATGTCTACACCTTGCCATCAATGAACACGTTTACGTCGGGAACTGCCATGCTGGCCCAAACCTTCGGACTTCCGATCATTGGTCCGGACATTGAACCACACAAACACACGACCCCCGAAGCCTGTCATGACCTGTTGTATCCGGCGCAAAACCCGCGCGGATTGATCCGGACGATGATGCGGGTGATGGAGATGTCAAAAGACGAACTGAACGAAAAACGCCGAGCCTGCTTGCAATTCGCTGTTGCCCGCCAACCAGCCCATATTTCTGGTCAGTTGAAGCAAGCTCTCGCAGAACTCACATAGGGAGACTGCCCCATTAAAAAAGCCACCCAGCTTATGGGTGGCTTTTTTCGTGGTTTTTAAACAAATGCGTCAGAAAGTCCGCGCCTTCGGTGCGATTTTCTTGAGGCTGATTCCGCCTTCGGCTTCGGTCGTCAGCGGGTCCGCAATCACAGGACGATAGCTGAGCTCAACCTTATTACCCTCGACCCGGCTGACGGTGTGAACACGCCAGTTCTCATCATCGCGCTCGGCAAAATCCTCATGGGCATGGGCACCACGAGATTCCTTACGCGCTTCGGCTCCGACGATCGTTGCCAATGCGCTCGGCATCAGGTTGCCCAGTTCCAGCGTCTCCATCAGGTCGCTATTCCACACCAACGAGCGGTCGGTGACTTTCAGATCATCCATCTTAGCCGCAATGGCCGTCATCTTTTCGACGCCTTCGGCCATGGTCTTGGCGGTACGGAATACTGCCGCGTCAGCCTGCATGGTTTTCTGCATCTCAAGCCGCAGGTCGGCGGTCGGAATCGAACCATTGGCGTTGCGTGCCGCATCGAACCGGTCAAAAGCCTTATCGACCGACGCCTGATTCAGCACCGGATTCGCAGCCTCGGCATCTACAACCTTACCGGCCCGGATCGCGGCCGCGCGGCCAAAGACCACAAGGTCGATCAAAGAGTTCGAGCCCAAGCGGTTTGCCCCATGAACTGAGGCACAACCGGCCTCGCCCACAGCCATCAGGCCGGGAACCACGGCGGTTGGGTTATCGGCGGTGGGGTTCAGAACCTCGCCCCAATAGTTTGTGGGGATACCGCCCATGTTGTAGTGAACCGTCGGCAGAACCGGGATCGGTTCCTTGGTGACATCCACGCCCGCAAAGACGCGCGCAGATTCTGAAATGCCCGGCAAACGCTCGGCCAGCGCCTCGGCAGGCAGGT
Source organism: Ruegeria sp. D3 (assembly GCF_056534465.1). Taxonomy (NCBI): domain Bacteria; kingdom Pseudomonadati; phylum Pseudomonadota; class Alphaproteobacteria; order Rhodobacterales; family Roseobacteraceae; genus Ruegeria; species Ruegeria sp. D3. The sequence goes on along the minus strand of NZ_JBQFPK010000003.1, from coordinate 146,427 downwards.
GGCTGAGGTTCAGGTGGATATGGTCGCCATTGTCACCGTGGCCACGGCCTTCGCGGATTTCCATCGTCATCGAACGGCTTACATAGTCACGGGGCGCCAGGTCTTTGTACTGGGGCGCATAGCGCTCCATAAACCGCTCGCCTTCCGAGTTGGTCAGGTATCCGCCCTCTCCTCGCGCGCCTTCGGTGATCAAGCAGCCCGAACCGTAGATGCCGGTGGGGTGGAACTGCACGAACTCCATATCCTGCAAGGCCAGGCCTGCACGGGCCACCATGCCGCCGCCGTCGCCGGTGCAGGTATGGGCCGAGGTTGCGCTGAAATAGGCGCGACCGTAACCGCCGGTCGCCAGCACAACCATCTTGGCATTGAAAACATGCATCGTGCCGTCGTCCAGCTTCCAGCAGACGACGCCCTGACACTGCCCATCGTCGGACATGATCAGGTCGATGGCGAAGTATTCGATGTAGAACTCAGCGTTGTTCTTCAGCGATTGCCCGTACAGAGTATGCAGGATCGCGTGGCCGGTCCGGTCAGCAGCCGCACAGGTGCGCTGCACTGCAGGGCCTTCGCCAAATTCGGTGGTGTGGCCACCGAACGGGCGCTGATAGATCTTACCTTCCTCGGTCCGGCTGAAAGGCACACCGTAGTGCTCCAGCTCGTACACGGCCTTGGGCGCCTCACGCGCGAGGTATTCCATTGCGTCAGTATCGCCCAGCCAGTCCGAGCCTTTGACGGTGTCGTACATGTGCCACTGCCAGTGGTCCGGACCCATATTCGACAGTGACGCGGCAATGCCGCCCTGCGCCGCCACTGTATGCGAGCGGGTCGGAAAAACCTTGGTTACACAGGCGGTGCGCAACCCTTGTTCGGCCATGCCCAGGGTGGCCCGCAGACCCGCCCCACCGGCGCCGACAACGACCACGTCATATTCGTGCGTTTCGTATTCGTATGCAGCCATTTCTTTCAGCTCCGGGAATTAGAGGGCAATGCGGGCGATGGCGAATAGGCCCGCCGCAGCCGCGCCGTAGGACAAGCAGGTGGTCAGGATGATCAGGACCTTCTCGGTCGTGCCGTGGGTATAATCCTCAAGCATCACCTGCGCCCCTTCGGCGAAGTGTTTCATGCCGATCACAAGCGTCAGTGCCGCAACAATTGCCGGGAACGGGCGCGAATAGTAGTCCAGCACCACATCATAAGGCTGCCCCAGCATGGGACCAAAGGTGAAGATGAACAGCGGAACAAGGATCAGCAATGCCACCGAGCTGACCTTCATCCGCCAGAAATGAGCTGTGCCTGCCTTGGCCGATCCAAGGCCACTGGCGCGTTTGCGGTCTGTCAGATAACGCATGTCTGGCCTCCTTTACGCAACGATGATCAGGGTCAGCAGGGTCAGGACAACCGACCCGATGACAACCGCCCAACCCAGCTTCTCCGCGACCGGCAACTCCAGCCCCTTCGCGTTGTCCCAGATCAGGTGCCGAACACCTGCCAGCGTGTGGTACCACAACCCCCACAGGGACAGAGCCATCACAAGATCACCCAAAACCGATGTCAGCCACCAATTCGCACGCTCGTATGCTTCGGGCGAGGATGCGGCGGCCAGAAACCACCATACGATCAGCAAGGCCGCCACGATCATCGCGTTCCCGGTGATACGGGTCAGAATAGAGGTGACCGAGGTCAACTGCGGGCGATAGATCGACAGATGCGGCGATAACGGGCGATTGCCCCGGTTAACATCGGCCATGGCGGCTCCTTTTCGGTTGGCTACCGAACGTTTTACTGTTTTTTGCGACTCTGTCACGTGCTGCAGATGCAAAAAAGCCTAATATTGGAGCAAAATGACGCATATTTGAGAATTGTGATCACACAAAATAATGACGTGATCACAAATGAATTCAAGTCCATCGAGTGTTAGCGCCGCGACTTCCGAATCTGCATTCACTCAGTCCAGACCTGCGGTTTGCTGCGTCACTTCCCGCAACAATTTCTTGCGAATACGTTCGGGGTAGTCCTCAAACCCCGCAGCCGAGACCACAAAGGCCCCTTCGCCCACGATCACGTTTTCAAAGAAGTAGGCGGTCAGGTCTGGTTCGCTTTCTTCGATCGCAATCGCGTTCACTGTTACACCTTGGCTACGCAAAACTTCATGTATCTCGCTAGGCTCAACCCCTTCGTTAGAGGTTCCATCGCCCGAGATATCGATAAGATGCCTTTTGCAGGTGGCGACTTCGTCAAAACTCGACAGCGTCATTTCCAGGGCCTCGCCTATTGCGGTCGAGAAATTACGCCAGACGCGCGGGTCAGCAGCCACCTGATCTGCAAACAGATCCAGCGTTTCGAAACTGTCGATATTGGTCCAGGGGATTGTGATCTTCTGCCGCGAGGCGCCTGTCCATTGCACAAGCATCAAGCGGGCCTGACCACGCACCAGTGCTTCAGACACGATGGGATCGCGCAAACCTGCAGCCAACCCGTCCATCTGAATACGGTATTCCGAGGAATCAACCGATCCAGAGACATCCACTGCCAACGCCAGCGCAAGATCGCAGGCCATGGCGGGTGAAGCCAGGCAAAAACTCAAAGCTATGGATCGGAACGCGCGCATGACCGCAGCCTAGCACGAATGACGCGGGCTGCGATCACATGAATGTGGGTAGGTATCAAACAGGCATCAATGCCCAGTAGTCCAGATCAAGCAACACGTTGGGCATATAGCGCCCGTCTTCGTTTTTCAGCAGGAAGGGTTCGCCGCACTTTGTTGCGACCAAGCGTAGACGGATCGCCCCCACGCCGGGCACGCCGGTTTCGGCCTTGTCCAGAACCTCGGACCACGCCTTGATTGTATCGCCCGCAAAACACGGGTTGGCGTGTGCGCCGCCATTCAGGCCCACCACCATCTGCGCATTGGCCAGACCATTGAAAGACAATGCCCGCGCCATCGAGATCACGTGACCGCCATAAATCAGGCGTCCCTCCGGGCGGAAGGTCAGGTCGAAATGCACTTTGGCGGTGTTCTGCCAAAGGCGGGTGGCCAGCATGTGCTCGGCCTCTTCTATCGTGACACCGTCCACGTGGTCGATCTTTTCGCCGATCTCATAATCGCCCCAGCGATGCGCGTCACCGGCTTGGGCAAAATCGTAGTTCGAGAAATTCAAACCCTGCGGAATGACCAGATCACTTGGCTCCAACGCCTTTTTCAACTGCGGCACAACCGCTTCGGGCGCGGCGGCGGACAGGTCTGATTTGCGCACCATCACCCAGCGGACGTATTCCATGACAGCCTCATCGCGCTGATTAAGGCCACGGGTGCGCACATAAACCACCCCGGTTTTGCCGTTCGAGTTCTGCTTGACCCCAATCACCTCGGATTCTGACCGCAGCGTGTCACCAGCATAGACCGGTTTCAGCCAGCGCCCCTCGGCATAGCCCAGATTGGCAACTGCATTCAGAGAGACATCCGGCACTGTCTTGCCGAACACCACATGAAACGCCGCCAGATCGTCCAACGGGCTTTGCGGCAAGCCGGATGCCCGGGCGAACTCGTCCGAGGAATAGAGCGCATGACGCGCAGGATAGAGCGCGTGATACAGCGCCCGCTCACCATCGGTAACGGTGCGCGGCACCGCGTGTTGCAACACCTGCCCGACGGAATAGTCCTCGAAAAAGCGGCCCGGATTGGTCTTTGCCATTATTGCTGTCCCAGTTTCATATCGGGTGAATAGTCGGCCGCGACCTCTTTGGTCACGGCCTGCGCACAGCGCATCACGTTATTGGTGGCGTCAAAGGCATAAGACGGGTCGCCATGCAGCTCCCACCCTTTGGCCAGAGCATCGGACACTTTGTGGCAAAAGGCCGAGGTGTCCTCTTCCGTCAGCAGACGATAGAGTTTTGCCATTTTATTCCCCTCACGATCCGAACGGAGACGGGCCAACAAGCCCGTGAATATAGCCGATGACACCCAGCAGAACGATCGAGGCCACAAAGAACATCGCGTCTTTGCCGTAGGTTCCGGGTTCACCGGGTGTCCAGTCAGGCTCGGACTTGTTGATCACGATCACTTCGACCACGGCCCAGGCCAGCAATCCGCCGAACAGGACGATCGAGGCCAGATCGCCATTCACCAGCAGATGCGCAAAGGCCCACAGCTTGAACCCGCCCAGCATCGGATGGCGCAGCTTGTTCAGCAGGCGGCCTTTCTTGGGTGCGGGGCTCATCAGGAAGATGGCGATCAGCACCAGCAGGTTGTTGACGTGGATCAGGAATGTGGGCGGCGCCCAGACATAGATGAAATCGGTCATGCGATAGCCGAAGATCATCAGCAAGATCGCCGCCACCAGCGCCAGTGCCACCGCACCTTTACCGCCATTGCCCATGGCCGGGCGCCGCGCAGGCGCGACGCGTTTGAACAAATGTGCGGCCCACCAAAGCGCCACACCAAGGATCAGAAGAACAAAGCCCATGCTGGCTTACCCCGCTTGCAAAGCTGAAATCGCCTCTGCTTTTGCCAGAATTTCGCGGGCGGTTGCAACGTGCAGGTTCTCAACAATTCTGCCATCCACGACAGCGACGCCCTGCCCCTGCGCTTCGACCTCTTCAAAGGCCGCGATCTGACGTTGGGCCAGATCGATTTCCGCATCCGAGGGCGCATAGGCCGCGTTGGTGATTTCGACCTGAGCCGGGTGTATCAGCGTCTTGCCGTCAAAGCCCATATCGCGGCCGTGCGTACATTCTGCGGCTAGCCCCTCGTCATCCTTGAAGGCGTTATAAACGCCGTCCACGATGATCAGGCCCTCGGCCTTGGCGGCCAGCAGACACAGGCCCAGCGAGGTCATCAGCGGCAGGCGATCGGGACGGAAACGGGTCTGCAATTCCTTGGCCAAGTCGTTGGTGCCCATCACGAACCCCGCCATCAGTGGATGTGCGGCGATCTCGGCGGCGTTCAGCATACCGCGTGGTGTCTCCATCATCGCCCAGATAGGGATATCGCCGGTGATCGCGGCCAGCGCGTCCACATCAGCGGCTGAATTCACCTTGGGCAGCAAAACCACATCGGCGTCCATGCCCCGCACGGCCTCGGCATCGGCGCGACCCCATTCGGTGTCCAGCCCGTTGATGCGCACGATCTTGACCCGCGCGCCGTATCCGCCAGCGGCCAGAGCGGCCTTGAGCGTTTCACGCGCGTTCTCTTTTTCATCCGCTGCGACGGCATCTTCCAGATCGAAGATGATCGCGTCGACCGGCAAGGTGCGCGCCTTGTCCAGCGCCCGATCTTTCGAGCCGGGGATATACAGAACAGAACGATAGGGGCGCTGACGGGGGTCCATTGGCCTCTCCCTTAAGAAATAAAGTTGCGCGGAATGGGGCATTTTTTGCCGGAAAGTTCAAGAGCAAAATCGCCGCATTGCAGCATAAGCGACGCAACGTGCGTTGGCTTAACCGGATTTCGGTGCCTCGCCTGCACCCTTTGGGGCAGATGGAATCGAAAGGGTGCACTAATGAAAAAGACGCTGTTCAAGATGACGATGGGGCTGGGCATCATGGTCCTGGCCGCCCAGCAGGTACAGGCCCGGAACTGCGCCCCGCGCGAAGACGTGGTCAAGCGGTTGACCGAAACCTATGGCGAGACCCGTCAGGGCATCGGCATCGCGCGCCGAGGTGCGGTGATGGAGGTCTATGCCTCGGACACAAGCGGCAGCTGGACGATCACGGTGACGATGCCAGACGGAATGACCTGTCTCATCGCGTCCGGTCAGTCTTATGAGGACATGGCCGAGGCGCTGCCGCCCAATGTCTAGGTCAACGCATCCCAGATCAGTTTGCTGCCGGTCAGGGTCAACAGGACGTAGGCGATGCCAAAGAACAGGCGCTCGGACAGCATGAAATGCGCCCGGACGCCCAGCCACGCGCCAAGAATGGCGAAAGGGGTCAGTAGTAGATCCGCCAGCGCCGTGTGCCATGTGAACAGGCCCAAATAGGCGAAGGGCACGAATTTCGCTGCGTTGATGACCCAGAAAACCAGCACGGTGCTGGCCTGAAACTCGGTCTTCGTCAGGCGTTGCGACAGCAGGTATACGGCTGCGGGCGGGCCGCCGGCGTGGCTGACAAAGCTGGTGAACCCGGCCACCAACCCCGCAAACAGCCCGGCCGAGGGTGGCAGCCGGTTGGCAAAGCCGCGAATCCAGCCCTTGCTTTGCGCCACATGCCAGATCACGAACCCGACCGAGATCCCCCCGATCAGCAGACGCAGCAAATCGTCATCTGTCACGCGATACAGCCACGCGCCCAGCGTGATACCAGGCACAGCGCCAAGGATCAGCAGGCGCGAATCCGGCCAGCTCCAGCGTTTCCAATAGGGTTTCAGCGTGGCGACGTCGATCACCATCAGGATCGGCAGCATCAGCGCCAGCGCCTGTCCCGGCGTCAGGATCAGCGCCAGAATCGACGAAGACGCAAAGGCCACGCCCGACCCGAACCCGCCCTTGGAAATGCCGGCGAAGATCACGGCCGGGATCGCCACGGCAAAAAACATCAGGTCCAGTTCGAACATTTAGTCTTCCGAATACTTCAGGAATCGCGCCCCTCGGACGGCACAAATACGGTATGCGGTTGTATGCCACGCAGCACAACCCTTGCACAAATCCGTTTTACCGACTAGCACAACCGCGATTTCTAACCCCATCGGAGATTTTCCACATGGCCAGACCAAAGATCGCGCTGATCGGCGCAGGTCAGATCGGCGGCACGCTCGCCCACCTCGCTGCAATGAAAGAACTGGGTGACGTCGTCCTGTTCGACATCGCCGAAGGCACCCCCGAAGGCAAGGCGCTGGACATCGCAGAATCCGGCCCCTCCGAAGGGTTCGACGCCAAGCTGAAGGGCACCCAGTCCTACGAAGACATCGCAGGCGCGGACGTCTGCATCGTCACCGCCGGTGTGCCCCGCAAACCGGGCATGAGCCGCGACGACCTGCTGGGCATCAACCTGAAGGTCATGAAATCCGTGGGTGAAGGCATCGCTGCCAATGCTCCGGATGCATTCGTCATCTGCATCACCAACCCGCTGGACGCAATGGTCTGGGCGCTGCGCGAATTCTCGGGCTTGCCCCATAACAAGGTATGCGGCATGGCCGGCGTTCTGGACTCGGGCCGTTTTGCCCATTTCCTGTCGGAAGAGTTCAACGTCTCGATGCGCGACGTCACCGCGTTCGTTCTGGGCGGCCACGGCGACACCATGGTGCCGTCGGTGCGTTACTCGACCGTTGCCGGTATCCCGCTGCCCGATCTGGTTGAAATGGGCTGGACCACACAGGAGAAACTGGACGCCATCGTTCAGCGTACCCGTGACGGCGGCGCCGAAATCGTTGGCCTGCTGAAAACCGGCTCGGCCTTCTATGCTCCGGCCACCTCGGCGATCGAAATGGCCGAAGCCTATCTGAAAGACCAAAAGCGCGTTCTGCCCTGTGCCGCCTATTGCAATGGCGAGCTGGGCGTAGATGGCATGTATGTCGGCGTCCCCACAGTGATCGGCGCAGGCGGCATCGAGCGTGTTGTCGACATTAAGCTCAACGAAGAAGAGCAAGCCGGTTTCGACAACTCGGTCAACGCTGTGAAGGGCCTGATCGAAGCGTGCAAGGGTATCGACAGCTCTCTGGCCTGATCCTTCCACAGCACAAAATTCAAAAAAACCGGTCCTCTTTGGGCCGGTTTTCTTTTGCAATCAAGGCTGATGTTAGACTTGTCGCCAATGTTGGCGCAAACGTCGCAAATCCTTTATTTGTTGGCACCAATGGCCATGCGCATCCAGATATCGAATCAACATACGCCGCCTACAAAATTTGTGATCACACCAGAAAATACTGTGATCACAAATGCTGAAAATCTTTGCTAAAAACTGCGTCGGCGGCAAAAAAACCTTTAAACTTGTCCCCCTGACACCCCTATAACGATCTAATCGTAGTCAGACGGGACAATTTCGATGAATATTCACGAATACCAAGCCAAGGCTCTTCTTCGCAGCTATGGCGCTCCGGTCTCCGAAGGTCGCGCGGTTCTGCGCGCCGAGGAAGCCAAAACCGCAGCCGGTGAACTGGATGGCCCCCTTTGGGTTGTCAAAGCCCAAATCCACGCAGGTGGCCGCGGCAAGGGCTCGTTCAAAGAGGCCGACGCCGGTGAAAAGGGCGGTGTCCGTCTGACCAAATCGGTCGAAGAGGCCGCCGAAGAAGCCAAAAAGATGCTGGGCCGCACGCTGGTTACACATCAGACCGGCCCCGCAGGCAAGCAGGTCAACCGCATTTATATCGAGGCCGGTTCCGGCATCGAGCGTGAGTTGTATCTGGCCCTTCTGGTGGATCGCCAGACCAGCCGCATTTCCTTTGTCTGCTCGACCGAAGGCGGCATGGACATCGAAGAAGTGGCCGAGTCCACGCCCGAGAAAATCCTGTCCTTCTCGGTGGACCCTGTGACCGGCTATCAGGCCTATCACGGCCGCCGCATCGCCTTCTCGCTGGGTCTGCAAGGCGCGCAGGTCAAGCAATGCGTCAAGTTGATGGGTCAGCTGTACCAGGCCTTCGTCGAGAAGGACATGGAGATGCTGGAGATCAACCCCCTGATCGTGGCCGAAGGCGGCGACCTCAAGGTGCTGGACGCCAAGCTGGGCTTTGACGGCAACGCGGTTTACCGCCACCCCGACATCGCCGAGCTGCGCGACGAAACCGAGGAAGACCCCAAGGAACTCGAAGCCTCGAAATACGACCTGAACTACATCGCGCTGGATGGTGAGATCGGGTGCATGGTGAACGGCGCTGGTCTGGCGATGGCCACCATGGACATCATCAAACTGTATGGTGCCGAGCCTGCCAACTTCCTCGACGTGGGCGGCGGTGCCACCAAAGAGAAAGTGACCGAGGCGTTCAAGATCATCACCTCGGACCCGAACGTCAAAGGCATTCTGGTCAACATCTTCGGCGGCATCATGCGCTGTGATGTGATTGCCGAAGGCGTTGTCGCCGCGGTGAAAGAGGTCGGCCTCAAGGTTCCGCTGGTCGTGCGTCTGGAAGGCACGAACGTTGAGAAAGGCAAAGAGATCATCAACACCTCTGGCCTGGACGTGATCGCAGCGGACAACCTGAAAGACGGTGCCGAGAAGATCGTGAAGGCCGTCAAAGGCTGATGTCATCCCGTTGGATGGGCTTCGGCCCATCTTTCCCAAGATTTCGGTGGGCTGAGGCCCGCCCTATAAAGGAGAACGCCAGATGGCAGTCCTCATCGACGAAAATACCAAAGTGATCTGTCAGGGCTTTACCGGCTCGCAGGGCACATTCCACTCTGAACAGGCCATCGCCTATGGCACTAAGATGGTCGGCGGCGTGACCCCCGGCAAAGGCGGGATGACCCATCTTGACCTGCCCGTGTTCAACTCGGTCCACGAGGCCAAGCATGTGACCGAAGCGAACGCCTCGGTGATTTATGTCCCGCCGCCCTTCGCAGCTGACTCGATCCTCGAAGCGATTGACGCCGAGATGGAAGTGATCGTCTGCATTACCGAAGGCATTCCGGTTCTGGACATGATGAAGGTAAAGCGCGCGCTGGAAGGCTCCAAATCGCGCCTGATCGGCCCGAACTGCCCCGGCGTCATCACGCCGGATGCCTGCAAGATCGGCATCATGCCCGGCCACATCCACAAGCGCGGCTCGGTCGGCGTTGTGTCTCGTTCCGGTACCCTCACTTATGAGGCTGTCAAACAGACCACTGACGTGGGTCTGGGCCAGTCCACCTGCGTCGGCATCGGCGGCGACCCGATCAAAGGCACCGAACATATCGACGTGCTGGAATGGTTCCTGGCGGATGACGAGACCCACTCGATCATCATGATCGGTGAGATCGGTGGTTCAGCCGAAGAGGAAGCCGCACAGTTCCTGGCGGATGAAGCCAAGAAGGGCCGCAAAAAGCCGGTTGCTGGCTTCATTGCAGGCCGCACAGCCCCTCCGGGCCGCCGCATGGGCCACGCAGGCGCGATCGTCGCCGGTGGCAAAGGCGGTGCCGAGGACAAGATCGAAGCCATGCGCTCGGCCGGTATCGTCGTGGCAGAAAGCCCGGCAACGCTGGGTGAGGCCGTGCTGGAAGCGATTGGGTAAAATGGAACAGGCGCTGATCTCAGAACTGAGGGCAGCGCCCGCCCAAGGGGTGGGCAAGAAGCACCCGCCCTTTGGGGCGGGTTGGGCGATGCCCGGCGGTGCCCACCGTTCGGGTCTCTTAATTTTGCTCTCTTTTCTAGGAACATCTGTTGCATCCGAAAACTCTGGTATTGTTCCAATGGATCAATTCGTTGTTCGAGCTGTTCCAGGCCTCGATGGTGCCGAAACAGATTTACTAGAGAACGACAAGATCGCTTTCACCTATCTGAACATTCGAGTTGACGACGCCGAAATGCGTGCAGCGGCCGAATTATGGTGTTCACAATTTGACGGAAAAGCGCGTTTGGTTTCAGACGTGCAAGTGGGACGTTACTACTGGTTGCTCGAACGTCGTCAAACTACGTTTGATTGCACCGGTGTAAACTAAAGAGGAGGAAGAGTTTAAATCGCCATGACCTTCTCCGATGCCATCCGCACCTGTTTCTCCAAGTTCTTCACGTTCTCGGGTCGCGCCTCGCGGTCTGAGTATTGGTTCTTTTTCCTGTTCATCGTGATCTGGAGCCTCGTCGCAGGTTTCATCGACCTTCAGTTTTTCACGCAAGTCGCCACGACCGAGACCGAAACGACGAAATCCGTCGCTGCCACATCGAGTCAACCGGTGCAGAGCATTGTCAGCCTAATCGTCTTCTTCCCGCATCTCGCGGTCGCATGGCGGCGGATGCATGATACCGGACGCAGCGGTCTTTATGCTCTGTTTCCGCTGCTACTGATGGCCGGGGCCATTGCTGTGCTGGTGTTCGGTATCGGCATGGCGTCCAGCTTCCAGCATGGTGGCAACCTGGATGTCCTGTTCACCCGCGCGACTTTACTGATTGTTATACCCACCCTTCTAATCCTGATGATCTCACCGCTTCTGGTGCTGTGGTGGCTGACCCGCCCCAGCCAACCAGGTACCAACAAATACGGTCCCAACCCATATGAGGTAACACAATGACCGAGCACTCGCCCAACTCCGCCTTTCATGCCTCAAGCTTCATGCAGGGGCATAACGCTGAATACCTGGAGCAGCTTTACGCCCAATACACACGCGACCCGAACGCGGTTGATGCGGCCTGGGCCGAGTTCTTTCGCGCCATGGGCGATGCCTCGCCGGATGTGCAGCGCGAGGCCGAGGGGCCGTCCTGGGCGCGCACCGACTGGCCGCCGATGCCGGCGGATGACCTGACCGGGGCGCTCACGGGCGAGTGGGCCGAGATTGACGCCAAGGCGGCGGGCAACAAGATCAAAGACAAGGCGGCGGCCAAGGGCGTTGAGGTCAGCGAAGACCAGATCAAGCGCGCGGTGCTGGACAGCCTGCGGGCGTTGATGCTGATCCGGGCCTATCGGATTCGGGGCCATCTGGCCGCCGATCTCGACCCGCTGGGGATGCGCGCCGCAACAAACCACCCCGAGCTGGATCCCAAGACCTATGGCTTTACCGAGGCCGACATGGACCGGCCTATCTTTATCGACAACGTGCTGGGCCTGCAGATGGCCTCTATGCGGCAGATCGTTGATATCGTGAAACGCACATATTGCGGCACCTTTGCGCTGCAATACATGCATATCTCGGATCCAGAACAGGCTGCTTGGCTGAAGGAACGGATCGAAGGTTATGGCAAGGAAATCGCGTTCACCAAGGAAGGACGCAAGGCGATCCTGAACAAGATGGTCGAGGCCGAGGGCTTCGAGAAATTCCTGCACGTCAAATACATGGGCACCAAGCGGTTCGGCCTGGACGGCGGTGAGGCTCTGATCCCCGCGATGGAACAGATCATCAAGCGCGGCGGCGCGCTGGGTGTGCGTGACATTGTTATCGGGATGCCGCACCGAGGCCGTCTTAACATTCTGGCCAACGTGATGCGCAAACCCTATCGCGCGATCTTCAACGAATTCCAGGGCGGCAGCTTCAAGCCCGAGGATGTGGATGGCTCAGGCGATGTAAAATACCACCTCGGCGCCTCGAGCGACCGCGAGTTTGATGGCAACAGCGTTCACCTGTCGCTGACGGCCAACCCCTCGCACCTTGAGGCGGTGAACCCCGTCGTTCTGGGCAAGGTCCGCGCCAAACAGGATCAGTTGAAGGACAACGAGCGTACCGCTGTGATGGGCATCCTTCTGCATGGCGACGCGGCCTTCGCTGGTCAGGGTGTTGTGGCCGAAGGGTTTGGCCTGTCGGGTCTGCGCGGTCACAAAACCGGCGGCACCATGCATATCGTGGTGAACAACCAGATCGGGTTCACCACTGCGCCGCACTTCAGCCGCTCCAGCCCCTACCCCACCGATATCGCGCTGATGGTTGAGGCACCGATCTTCCACGTGAACGGTGACGACCCCGAGGCGGTGGTTCACGCCGCCAAGGTCGCGACCGAGTTCCGCCAGAAGTTCCACAAGGATGTGGTCATCGACATCTTCTGCTACCGCCGGTTTGGTCACAACGAGGGCGACGAGCCCATGTTCACCAACCCGATCATGTACAAGAAGATCAAGACGCATAAGACCACGCTGTCGCTGTATACCGAGCGTCTGGTCAAAGACGGCCTGATCCCCGAAGGCGAGATCGAGGATATGAAAGCCGCCTTCCAGGCGCAGCTGAACGATGAGTTCGAGGCCGGGAAAGACTATAAGCCCAACAAGGCCGACTGGTTGGACGGGCGCTGGTCACATCTGGACAAAAATAAAGACGAATATGTCAGGGGCGATACCGCGATCACGCCAGAAACTATGGCCGAGGTCGGCAAAGCCCTGACCCATGTTCCTGCAGACATTGCTTTGCACAAAACAGTGGGCCGTCTTTTGGACCACAAAAAGCAGATGTTCGACAATGGCAAAGGCTTTGACTGGGCCACGGGTGAGGCGCTGGCCTTCGGCTCGCTTTTGACCGAAGGCTATCCGGTGCGTCTGTCTGGCCAAGATGCGACACGCGGGACGTTCAGCCAACGCCATTCGGGCTTTGTCCATCAGGAAACGGAAGAGCGGTACTATCCGCTGAACAACATCCGGGCCGGTCAGTCACAATACGAGGTGATCGACTCGATGCTATCGGAATATGCGGTGCTTGGGTTCGAATATGGCTATTCGCTGGCCGAACCCAACGCGCTGACCCTGTGGGAAGCGCAGTTTGGTGACTTTGCCAACGGCGCGCAGATCATGTTCGACCAGTTCATCAGCTCGGGCGAAAGCAAATGGCTGCGGATGTCTGGCCTAGTGACCCTGCTGCCGCACGGGTTCGAAGGGCAAGGCCCCGAACACTCGTCAGCGCGTCTGGAACGGTTCCTGCAGATGTGTGGTCAGGACAACTGGATCGTGGCAAACTGTACGACCCCTGCGAACTATTTCCACATCTTGCGCCGTCAGCTGCACCGGACCTTCCGCAAACCGCTGATCCTGGTGACGCCGAAATCGCTGTTGCGGCACAAGCTGGCCGTCAGCACGGCTGCGGATTTCACCACCGGATCCAGCTTCCATCGGGTGCTGTGGGATGACGCGCAGCATGGCAATTCTGACACCAAGCTGGTCAAGGATGACAAGATCAAGCGAGTCGTTCTGTGTTCGGGCAAGGTCTACTATGACCTGCTGGAAGAACGCGACGCGCGCGGCATCGACGACGTCTATCTAATGCGGATCGAGCAATATTATCCTTTCCCGGCGCACTCGCTGATCAACGAGCTTGAGCGTTTCAAGGGCGCCGAGATCGTCTGGTGTCAGGAAGAGCCCAAGAACCAAGGTGCCTGGACCTTTATCGAACCCAACATCGAATGGGTTCTGACCCGGATTAAAGCCAAACATACACGGCCCCGCTATGTCGGTCGCGCCACTTCGGCCTCGCCCGCGACGGGTTTGGCCAGCCAACACAAAGCCCAACAAGAAGCGCTGGTGAACGAAGCGCTGAGCATTGAAGGAAAGTAATGATGTCCATTGAAGTTCGTGTTCCCACGCTGGGCGAGTCGGTCACTGAAGCTACGGTTGCCACCTGGTTCAAAAAGCCCGGAGATGCGGTGGCAGTTGACGAAATGCTCTGCGAGTTAGAGACCGACAAGGTCACCGTCGAGGTCCCCGCTCCCGCTGCAGGTGTAATGGGTGAAATCGTCGCCGCCGAAGGTGAAACCGTTGGTGTTGACGCGCTGCTGGCCACGATTGCAGCCGGCGAAGGCGCGGCCCCTGCCCCTGCGGCGGCAGCCCCGGCCCCTGCGGCGTCCCCGGCAGCATCAGGCGACAGTGTCGACGTGATGGTCCCCACACTGGGCGAATCCGTGACCGAGGCGACTGTGTCCACATGGTTCAAACAGGTTGGCGACGCCGTCGCGCAGGACGAAATGCTGTGTGAGCTGGAAACCGACAAGGTTTCGGTCGAAGTTCCGGCCCCGGCGGCGGGCGTTCTGGCCGAAATCACCGCCCCCGAAGGCACCACGGTGGATGCCTCGGCCAAGCTGGCCGTGATCTCGGGCGCAGGTACTGTTGCGGCCCCGGCGGCCGCTCCAGCAGCGGCGGCCCCGGCTGCGGCGGCCACCGGCAAGGACGTGTCCAACGCGCCTTCGGCTGAGAAAGCGATGGCGCAGGCCGGCCTGTCGGCGGATCAGGTCACCGGCACTGGCCGTGACGGACGCATCATGAAAGAGGACGTGGCCCGCGCGGTGGCAACCGCTGCGGCCCCTGCGCCCGCCGCGGCTCCCGCTCCGGCCCCTGCGCCGCGTGCCCCCGTGGCCGCTGACGATGCCGCGCGCGAGGAACGGGTCAAGATGACCCGCCTGCGTCAGACCATCGCCAAACGCCTGAAAGACAGCCAAAACACCGCCGCCATGCTGACCACCTATAACGAGGTGGACATGACCGAGGTGATGGCTCTGCGCAACCAGTACAAAGACCAGTTCGAGAAGAAACACGGTGTGCGTCTGGGCTTTATGTCCTTCTTCACCAAGGCTTGCTGCCACGCGCTGAAAGAAGTGCCCGAGGTGAATGCCGAGATCGACGGCACCGACATTGTCTACAAAAACTTCGTCCATATGGGCGTGGCCGCCGGTACGCCGACCGGTCTGGTGGTTCCGGTCATTCGCGACGCTGACAGCATGTCCTTTGCGGCGATCGAAAAAGCCATCGCCGAGAAAGGCAAACGCGCCCGTGACGGTAAGTTGTCGATGGCGGAAATGCAGGGCGGTACCTTCACCATCTCGAACGGTGGTGTTTACGGCTCTCTGATGTCCTCGCCGATCCTGAACCCCCCACAATCGGGTATTCTGGGCATGCATAAGATCCAAGATCGCCCGATGGCGATCAATGGTCAGGTTGTGATCCGTCCGATGATGTATCTGGCGCTGTCCTATGACCACCGGATCGTAGATGGCAAGGGCGCTGTGACCTTCCTGGTGCGCGTGAAAGAGGCGCTGGAAGATCCGCGCCGCCTGCTAATGGATCTGTAATCATGGCAACCCATGTTCTCTGGCAGGCCGATGTGGCCGATTTCGATGCCTGGCTGACCGTGTTCCGCGAAGATCAGCCTATGCGCAAAGCGGCAGGTATCCATGACCTGCACGTTTGGCGCGACCCCGATCAGCGCGATCACGCCATCGCGATGTTTGAGGTGCGCGATCTGGACAAGGCCCGTGCTTTTCTGGATTCGCAGGAATTGGCGATGCACCACGAACGCGGCGGCGTTGCCCATATCCAGGTGAAACTGTTGCAGCCTGTCTGACACTAAAACAGCCCGTGTGCGGGACGATCTCGCACACGGGCACGCACATACCTGTGAACCCAGCCTGCCTTCACCCCCGGCGGATGGTAATCGCAAGACCGGACTGAGATTTACAAAAGGATAAACATCATGTCTTCCGAGCTTTCGATTCTTGCCCTCTATGGCCTTGTGGTCATTGTTGTGGTGCTGCTGAACGTGCTGACGGCCATGTCTCAGGTCGGGCTGATGACGCTGGGTGGGGCGCGCGATGACATGCCGCCGCTGACCGGTGTTGCGGGGCGCGTGGAACGGGCGCTGACCAATTCGGTCGTGGCCATGGCCCTGTTTGCACCGGCCATCCTAATCCTGTCCGCCAAAGACGCCTTTACCGGCGGCACATTGCTGGCCGCCCAGATTTTCCTGATCGCGCGGATCGCCTTTGTGCCGATCTACGCCTTTGCCATCCCCGTTCCGTTCCTGCGCACCACAGTCTGGCTGGCAGGTTTTCTGGCAACGGCTTACCTTTACCTTCAGGCGCTGTGAAGCGCGAGGGGTTGCGCTCCTAAATGGCGCGGCCCTGCCCCATAAGGCCATGCTCAGGCCCCGCAACGAAAACCGGATGATGACATGACCCCCGAAACCACAGTTCTTACCTTGGCCGCCCTGCTTTGGGCCGTTCAGTTCATCGCATATCTGGCCGTCGGCCACGGCAAGATCGACCTGAACAAAGCCATTGGCCCCCGCGACACGGAGGTTGATCGCCCCGGAGCGTCGGGCCGGATGCACCGCGCGCTCAGCAACATGACCGAGGGGCTGACCCTGTTCGCCATTGCCGCCCTTGTCATTACCGTGACCGGACAGTCGACCTCATTCACCGCCACTGCCGCCTGGATTTTTTTGATCGCGCGCGTTCTCTATGTTCCGGCCTATGCGCTGGGCTGGACACCGTGGCGCACAATCATCTGGATGGCCGGCTTTTTAGCAACTGTCGCAATGCTGCTTGCGGCGCTGTTTTAACCGTGTTTCTCAGGTTAGAATAAATCGCCTAGGGATCAGGGCGCACGCCCACACCATAGAACAACAAAGGACCATTTGAATGGCAAACTATGACGTCATCGTAATCGGAGCCGGCCCCGGCGGCTATGTCTGTGCCATCCGCTGCGCCCAGCTGGGCCTGAAAACTGCCGTTGTCGAAGGGCGTGACACGCTGGGCGGCACCTGCCTGAACGTGGGCTGCATCCCGTCCAAGGCGCTGCTGCACGCGAGCCATCAGCTGCACGAGGCCGAGCATAACTTTGCCAAGATGGGCCTCAAGGGCAAAAGCCCCTCGGTCGACTGGAAGCAGATGCAGTCCTACAAGGATGAAGTGATCGACGGCAACACCAAGGGCATCGAGTTCCTGTTCAAGAAGAACAAGATCGACTGGCTGAAAGGCTGGGGTTCGATCCCCGCTGCCGGTCAGGTCAAAGTGGGGGATGAGGTTCATACCGCCAAGAACATCATCATCGCATCCGGGTCCGAGCCGTCCTCGCTGCCCGGAGTTGAGGTGGATGAAAAGGTCGTCGTGACCTCGACCGGCGCGCTGTCGCTGGGCAAGATCCCGAAAAAGATGGTCGTGATCGGCGCGGGCGTAATCGGGCTGGAACTGGGCTCGGTCTATCAGCGTCTGGGGGCCGAGGTGACGGTGATCGAATTCCTCGACGTGATTACGCCGGGCATGGACCCCGAGGTTCAAAAGACCTTCCAGCGTATCCTCAAGAAGCAGGGCCTGAAATTTGTCATGGGCGCCGCCGTGCAAAAGACCGAAGCCACCAAGACGAAGGCCAAGGTCACCTACAAGCTGCGCAAAGATGACAGCGAGCATGTGATTGAGGCTGACACCGTGCTGGTCGCCACCGGGCGCAAGCCATTCTCGGACGGTCTGGGACTAGAGGCCTTGGGCGTCGAGATGACCCAGCGCGGTCAGATCAAAGTCGGGGCCGACTGGCAGACCAACGTGCCCGGCATCTATGCCATCGGCGATGTGACCGAGGGCCCGATGCTGGCACACAAGGCCGAGGATGAAGGCATGGCCGCAGCCGAACAGGTCGCGGGCAAGCATGGCCATGTGAATTATGGCGTCATTCCGGGCGTCATCTACACCTGGCCGGAGGTCGCCAATGTAGGTGAGACCGAGGAAACCCTGAAAGTTGCAGGTCGCGCCTATAAGGTCGGCAAGTTCATGTTCATGGGCAATGGACGTGCCAAGGCGAACTTTGCCGCTGATGGGTTCGTCAAGATTCTGGCCGACAAAGAGACCGACCGCATTCTTGGCGCCCACATCATCGGCCCCGCAGCGGGTGATCTGATCCACGAGGTCTGCGTTTCAATGGAATTCGGGGCCTCGGCCGAGGATCTGGCCCTGACCTGCCACGCTCACCCGACCTATTCAGAGGCGGTACGCGAAGCGGCGCTGGCCTGCGGCGACGGTCCGATCCACAGTTAAGTCATGTGACCCCGGCGACTACTTTGCCGGGGTCAACCACGCTATCAAATATCCCTCTAGTCGGTCTGTAAACGTGCTGGCCGAGTGTAGCGCGCAGAATTTCAGCGACATCGCTTGCAAGGCAAAGGCCTGAACCCCTTCGGCCTGTAGGTCCGCCGGAATATCCTGACGCAATTGGGCGGTTTTCAACCAATCGGAAACCAGACGGAAATACCTTTCGAAACACTGCGCAATCGGGCCTATTTCAGCGATCGCCGCCGCCCCTGAATAACGCAGTATCAGATCGAACACATAGCGTTCGGACATCATAAAACTGTGTATCGGCTCCAACGCTACTACAATTTGGTGCACGTTTTGCGGGGACGATCCAGCTTCGACAGAATCAAAACACGCGCTTAGCTTTTCGCCAATCAGGATTTCCATCAAGGCGTCCTTGTCTTTGAAATGCGCAAAGAACGTGCCCTTTGCCACGCCGGCAGTCTGCACCACTTCCTCAACGCGCAGAGCTTCAAACCCGCCGCTCTCAACAACTTCTGCCGCAGCAGCCAACAGGCGCGCTCGAGTTTTCAAAGTACGTTTTTGCATAAGGTTCTTTCGCACAGTTTTTGACCATGGTCAAATTTTTTATTGACCATGGTCATTTTTGATTCTAAATAAATGACCGTGGTCAATTTTAGGAGAAATCAAATGAAACTCAAAAAGATCCTCATCCTTGATGGGCACCCGGCTGAAAACAGCCTGTCCCGGACTTTCGCACAGACCTACGCAGACGCTGCACGCGCCAAAGGACATGAAATAAGGATGGTTCATCTGAGCGAACTGCAGTTCGATCACGACTTTGGCCAGGGCAATTACCAGAATTTCAAACCGTTGGAGCGGGTGTTGGAGCAGGTTTTGCAAGACGTCGAATGGAGTGATCATCTGGTTTTGACGACACCCATGTGGTGGGGTGGTCTTCCCGCCAAGCTGAAGGGATTGATAGACCGGATGTTCATCCCCGGCCGAACCTTTGACACCAGAAACACCACCCTGGCAGGCTTGCCCGCACCCTTACTTTCCGGCCGCACAGCGCGCGTGATCCTGACGTCAGACACACCTGGCTGGTTTATGCGGCTTGTCTACCGGCAGGCTCTGGTAAGGCAGATCAAAGGTCAGATTCTTGGATTTGTCGGCTTTAAACCGACCCGATTCACTTATTTCGCCGGGGCGAGCCAACCCAAAGAAGGCCTCGTGGAACAATGGATCTCACATATCGCTAAGATCGGAGCAGCCGCAATTTG
Source organism: Ruegeria sp. D3 (assembly GCF_056534465.1). NCBI lineage: Bacteria > Pseudomonadati > Pseudomonadota > Alphaproteobacteria > Rhodobacterales > Roseobacteraceae > Ruegeria > Ruegeria sp. D3. Next base: position 126,820 of record NZ_JBQFPK010000003.1, on the reverse strand, counting down.
ACATTCTGCTTACCACATCGTTTGTGCGGCGCGTGCGCCCCACTCCCGGTCATAGCGCAAGCCGCCCTCGTCTCCATCTGACGCTTCGGCCAGAAGTTCACCAACTGTGGGCAGATCGGCCGTCTCGTCCCCGTTGTTCCAGGTTCGAGCGCGCATCAAGGCGCGGGCGCATTGCGAATAGATTTCGGCGATTTGAACGACAATCACGGTGGTCGGTCGTTTACCCTGTTTTTCGAACCGAGCCACCAGATTCTCGTCAGCAGTCAATTTGGCGGTTCCGTTCACGCGCACGACGTTGTTGGAACCGGGCACCACGAACATCAGTGATACGCGAGGATCGCGGACTATGTTGCGCAGGCTATCGAGGCGATTATTTCCGCGCCAGTCCGGCATGGCAATTGTGTGCGGATCCAATTCAAGAACCACCGGGCCGTCATCCCCGCGTGGACTGCCATCTACGCCTTCGGGGCCCACAGTGCTGAGAACGCATAGGCGTGAGGCCATTATCCACTTGCGATACAATGGCGTCATCCTGTGCACCACCTTGCGCAGCGAAGGCGCCGCCGGCGTACCATACAAACCCTTTAGGGTTTCGATATCCTCAACGAAATTCATCAGGATCAAACCCCACTTCTTTCATCAACGTATTCGAGCGATCCTCTATCACATCTTCTAGGCGTTCCAAAAATGAACCCCGTTCAACACCCGGTTCGATCCGATCAAGAAAGTCGACAATCGCCAGGCCGGGTTTACGCATGATGCCCGAGCGCGGCCAGAACACACCTGCATTTGTGGCGACAGGTACACAGGGAAAACCCAGCCCCTCGTACAGGACCGCAGTGCCCACCTTATAAGGTTTCTGCACCCCAGGCGCGACGCGCGTTCCCTGGGGATAGATGACCAATTGACCGGGTTCGGAGAATTCTTTCGCGACGTCCTTGACCATCTTTGCCACCGCCGCACCTTTTTTACCGCGGTCCACAGGAATGCACCCCAAACGACGCGCGTAAACTCCGATAATCGGGGTCCACATAAGCTCTCGTTTCATGATGAACTTGGCCTGCGGCATCGCGTTGAAGATCATGATGATATCCAAGAAAGACTGGTGCTTCGCGCCTACGACAACCTCATCTACTGGCGCGATTCCACGCACTTCGCATCGAATACCAACCATCCAACGCGCCAGCCACATAGTAGAACGCGCATAGGACTTGCACGCCTTCCGAGCCCCCTGCTTTGCAAAGATGGCGTAAGGCGCGAAGACGATACCAAGGATCAGCATCCAAACATAGATGACGATCATGAAAACCAAAGAGCGAAACCACTGAACCGTTGTTGCCATCAAGAAAGCTCCTTCAGTTTACGGCTGGCGGCGCTCCATGTCGCCAGAAACGCGACAGTGGCCCCCAGTATCGGAATCAGGATTGGCAGTAGCCAGCCGACCCCCTTGAAACCAAGCCCAGTCAAAAAACCACCTTCATCCGAAGCCTCGGGCAACAGCAGAACACCGGTCATACCAAGAAACATTCCAACCATCGCCCCAAAGAACGCACGATACGTGAACCGTCTGACAAACGCATTGGCGATAAACCGGTCCTGCGCCCCAACAAGACGCAGAACCTCGATGATCTGGGCATTTGCGGCAAGCGACGCATTGGCCGCTAGCGTGATCATCGCCGCTGTAGCGCCCCCGATCAGCAGGATCGAGACCCACCCCAGCCTGCGTAAGGACATCGCCGCATCGACCAGAGGCTCGCGCCATCGGGTATGATCATCCAACACCGCTCCGGGCACCTCGGCCCCCAGGCGCAGACGCAAACCTGCGGCATCCATACCGGGCTCGCCTTCGATCACTTCGATCAATTGCGGGACCGGCAGCGTGTCCAGTGGCAGATCAGAACCGAACCAAGGAGAGAGCAGGGCGATTTGTTCCTCGGCCGTCAAAGCACGGGCTGACGCCACGCCAGGTGTTTGCGACAGAACGGCCAGCGCAGCCTCGGTTTGGGCCGCAAGCTGATCTGCGGGCGCGTTGATGCGCAGGGTCGCCGCCCCGGCCAGCTCGGTGGCCCAACGATCCGCCAACCGTCCCGAAGCTAGTGACAAAGCCAAGGCAAAAACGGCCAGGAACGCCATAGCGCCTGACACGAACACGGTCAGTTGCGCAGTATAGCCGGTGGGCGGGACAACACGATCAGCGCTGGTGTCCCGCGTCAACAGGTTGCGGATGGCACCGTTACTCATAGATCCGCCCCCGCCAATTGCACTTGTCGCTGAGAAATACGCAACACCCGTGCCTGAACCTGACTTTTGGCCGCCCGTATCAGGCTAAGGTCATGCGTAGCGATCAGCACCGTCTTACCCATCTTGTTCAACTCGACCAACAGGCGCAGCAGTCGTTGGGACATTTCCCAATCAACGTTGCCGGTGGGTTCATCTGCCAAAACGACGTCAGGAGACAGGATCACCGCACGCGCCAGTGCCGCGCGTTGGCGCTCACCCCCGGACAGTTCCGGCGGAAGCGCGTCCTTGCGGTCTCCCAAACCAACCCAGTTCAGCAGCTCCGAAAGGTCCTCTTGTTGCGCAGCTTCACCGCGCCCTGACACCATCAGCGGCAGCGCTACGTTTTCGGCAAGGGACATGTGATCCAGAAATCGGCAATCCTGATGCACTACACCAATCCGGCGGCGCAGCAGCGCCATCTGGTCCCGGTCCAGCCCGGCAATGTCTTGTTCAAATGCGGACAACCGACCCGACGTCGGCAACAAAGCGCCATAGCAGAGTTTGAGCAGCGTCGTTTTCCCTGCCCCCGACGGACCGGTCAAAAAATGGAATGATCCGGACTGCAACCGTAAGGATACATCGCTCAGCAGGGCGCCACCACCATAAGTATAGCTGACATTTTCCAGCTCGATCACGAAAGCCCCCAGTTTGCTTGCTGCTCTTCTTGCCCGAGCGTCGTTGTTGTTTCAATGCCTGCACCGGGTCGAATTGGTGACACTTAGTTGGCGAAACCGAAAACACCCTTTGCTGTCAGGTCTTAACGGAATATCATCCCTGAAAAAACTATTATCAGGCCAGTTCCCCGGCCCGGAGGCAGCATGCGTCTTACATGTCCGAATTGCAGTGCCCAGTACGAGGTTCCAGATGAGGTCATTCCCGCCGAGGGGCGGGATGTGCAGTGTTCGAACTGTGAAAAGACCTGGTTTCAAAGCAAACACCCCGTAGCCGATACGGCAGAGGTTGAGTCAAAGGTTGAGCCCGAGACCGTTCCGGTTGCTCCGCCGGTCGACGAACCGGCTCTGGCCCCTGCGCCACAAAAACCCGACGTTGCGGCTGAACAACCGGCCAAATCGGAAGACACGCAGAAATCTGTCCATGTCGATCCTGACGTTGCCAGTATTCTTAAGGAAGAGGCCGCACGCGAGGCTGATCTACGCGCAAAAGAAGCCGAAAACCTTGAGACCCAGCCCGATCTGGGCCTGGATCCTCCGCAAGCGCCTGATCCCGAGGAACGTATCAAGGAACTGACCCGCGCCGAGGCAGCAAAGGATGCGGCCGAAGTCGAACCGCTACCGGATGTTGAGGCTATAAACTCGAGCCTGCGCAGCGATGAACCTGTAGCGAAGAAAAATGAGGTTCAGCCCCTGCCACGCAGCTCGGGCAGCGGCTTCAAGCGCGGCTTTGTGATCGCCATCGTCATCGGTGTTGTTTTGCTGTTGCTCTATGCCAACGCGCAGCAGATTTCCGAAGCCGTACCGCAAGCCGATCCGGTTCTGGGCAGCTATGTTTCACTGGTCGACCAAGCCCGTTTGTGGCTTGAGGCACAGACGGGATCAGGAAGCTAATCCTGTAATCAGAACCGTTCGAGAAGCCGCTTGAGGTATTCCAATTCGATATCGGGGCGATCCGACTCACCCGTGCGGCGGCGGATTTCGTCCAGCAACTCGCGCGCGCGGCGATAGACATCTTCGCCCTGCAACAGGCTGTCATCAGTCGAAATCGTGCCTGAAGAACCGGGGCTGCGACCAAGCGGGTCACGATTGTTGGCTTGCATGTCGCCTTCCTGCGCGCCCTGACCCGGTTGGTTCTGTTGGTTCTGAGCCAGCGCTTCACCAAGCGAACGCATTCCCTCGCGAAGAGCTTCCATAGCTTCGGACTGGTTGTCGATTGCGTCGGCCAATTCATCATTGCGCAACGCTTGCTCGGCCTCATCCATGGCGCGTCCAGCGCGTCCCAACGCATCCCGCGCGGCGTCACCCTCGGGCGTTCCTGCACCGGGCAGGTTTTGCTGTTGTCGTCCCAGCTCGTCTCTCAGGGCCTGCTGGCGATCGGCCAGTGACCCTTGGCCCTGTTGGCCCTCACCAGCCTGATCCGAACCTTGACCCTGACCCCCTTGGCCTTCGTGGCTTTCACCGCGGCCCTGACCACCATTGCGGCCCTCGTTGCCCTGGTTTTCACCGGCCTGCGCGCCGGGGTTGAACTGCTCCTGCAAATCCCGGAATGCCTGGTCGCTGAGGCCCTGCTGCTCGCGCAGAGTCTCGGCCAAACCTTCCATGGCCTGTTGGCCTTCGGACTGCTGCCCCTGACCCTGGCCTTGGGTGACTCGCATATTTTCCATCATCTGTTGGAACTCTTCCAGAGCTTGCTGCGCCTCGGCCATGCGGCCCTGTTCCATCAGCTCCTGAATGCGATCCATCATCCGTTGCAGATCGTCCTGCGTCATTTGCATGGTCTCGCCGTTCTGACCTTGCTGGTTTTCACCACCTTCGCCATTTTCCTGCGCCAGGCGCTGCAGCTGGCGCATATAGTCCTGCGTCGCCTCGCGCAGTTCTTGCATCAGCTCGGCAATTTCTTCGTCCGACGCGCCGTTCTGCATCGCTTCGGTCAGACGTTCCTGCGCGCGACGCATACGCTCCAGCGCATCAGCCAGCGTCCCATCTTCGATCAGAACCGCCAATTCCCACAGCGATTGCGCGATCTCTTCCTGCTGTTTCGGCTTCAGATCATATTCGGTAAATGTTTCGAGCCTGCGCAAGGTCACCCGCAGGCGCAGATATGCGGTATCCGAGCGAAAGAACCCCTCGGGCAGATGCGAAACGGCCCGCAACATCTGGGCCACTCTGGGCGCGTTCTCACGCGACCACAGCAGATCGCGCCGCTGCTCTATGATCGCCGCGGCTAACGGATCAAAGAACCGACGAGCTGGCAGAGCGGTCATGTAGGGCTCAGACTGCCCCTCTTGATCCGCAGCGTCACGCGCTGTCAGAGAGATTTTGACAGGCAGATGTGCCCATGGATGCTGTGAAAAATCCTCAATCAGGTCTTCGACAAAATCCGCACGATCACCGGTGATTGGCATGGGCAGCTCGACCTGAATGAACTCGCGCGGCTCGGGATCTGTTGTCAGGCCGTAACGACGATCAACCGAAGCCAGATCCAACTCGATCACGGCCGCACCGGACACGACGCCATAATCATCGCTGGCTGCGAATGGCAGCTTCATCTGCCCCCCGGCCTCGGCCTCGGCAACGTCGGCCACGCTGATCATCGGCGGGGCATCGGCTATGACCTTCAACGCCCAGTCCTTACCCGCAGGGCCTTCGATCTTCAGCTCGCCCGGCCGGTCCACAACAAATTCCTGTTCGGGTTCAGTTGCAGCCTCGGTGCCAAGCGGAGTGGTCGTCTCGGTCAGGCTGTGTGCGCCGACTTCGCCATAAAACCGCAGGGTGACGCGGCTGCCTTGTGGAACAGACAGTGTCGGATCGGATTGGTCCGCCAAATAAAGCGTCGGCAATCCGGTATAGCGCGGAGGTTCCACCCAGCCTTCCCACGTCGGACCCTGCCCAGCGACGGCTGCACCGGGCGCCATCTCGGCCACCGACCCAATTCGCCAGAACGACCCGAACAAGGCAGCGACAACCAAAGCCAGCAAAGCAGAATAGCGTAAAGCATAGGGGTCGCGATCTGCCAGACGCAGGTTGGGTTTGACCGGATCAGCCTGCGCCGCCCGTTGCGCCATTCGCTGCTGATGCGCATGCCACAACGCCACAGAATCCGCATCCATTGCCCCAATGGCCTGATCGTCCATCAGCGCCTGAATGGGGCGACCGGGCAGAGTCTCGTCCAAACGCGCAAGCGCCTCGGTCCGAGTCGGTAGGTGGAATCGCTGCACCCCAAACGCCAAGGCCGCCATAAGGCCAAGCACGGCCAGAGAACCGATAATCCATACGGTCTCGACCGATACGAGATCTTGCAGGCCCAGCATCAAAGCGGCCAAAACGGCCATAATACCCGAGAAAAGAGGCCAAAATGCGCGCCAAACCCGTTCGGCCAGCATACCCGCATGCGTCAGCCACAGGGACAGTCTTGGGATCGGCAAGGTCTGTTTGGCCATAAAGGCGAGCCTCCATCAGCAGGCCCACGCGCCAATCGCGTCAAAGCCACTCGGGTATGGTATCGCGGTTTATGATTTCGTCAAAGCTTGGCCGTTCACGAATAACTGCAAATTGATCCCCATGCACCAGAACCTCGGGGATCAGAGGGCGCGTGTTGTATTCGCTGGACATCACCGCTCCGTAAGCTCCGGCACTGCGGAAAGCGACCAGATCACCAGCGGCCAGAGGCGGCATGTTGCGCTGTTTTGCGAATGTATCGCCCGTTTCACACACGGGGCCCACGATGTCATAGGGCTGTTGTTCCACACCCGGCGCGGGTTCGTTCACGGCGACGATGTCGTGATGCGCCTCATACATCGCGGGGCGGATCAGGTCGTTCATCGCACCATCAAGGATCAGGAAATCGCGCCCCTCGCCAGATTTCACATAGATCACCTTGCTGACCATTAGCCCCGCGTTGCCAGCAATTAGCCGACCGGGCTCGATCTCAATCTCGCAGCCCAGATGACCCAGCGTTTTCTGGATCAGCGCCCCGTACTCCACCGGCAGCGGCGGCGCGTCATTGGCGCGGGTGTAGGGGATGCCCAGCCCGCCGCCCAAATCGAGACGGCGGATATTGTGGCCTTCGGCGCGCAGCTGTTCAGTCAGTTCGGCGACTTTGGTATAGGCCAGCTCGAACGGTGCCAGCTCGGTCAGTTGCGAGCCGATATGGACATCGATACCAATCACATCCAGACCCGGCAGGGTGGCGGCATGAGCATAAACCTCAGAGGCGCGGGCGATCGGGATGCCGAATTTGTTTTCCGACTTGCCGGTGGCGATCTTGGCGTGGGTCTTGGCATCCACATCCGGGTTCACCCGCACGGTGATCGGCGCGACCACGCCCAGTTCCAGCGCGATGGCGTTGATCACTTCCATCTCAGGCTCGGATTCAACGTTGAACTGGCGAATGCCGCCGGTCAGCGCGGCGCGAATCTCATCCGCTGTTTTACCAACACCCGAGAACACGATCTTGTCGCCGGGCACGCCTGCGGCTTTGGCCCGCAGGTATTCCCCGCCCGAGACCACATCCATCCCCGCGCCCGCCTGCGCCAGCGTCTTCAGAATCGCCTGATTGCTGGCGGCCTTCATCGCATAGCAGACAAGGTGATCCATCCCCTCCAACGCATCGTCAAACAGCTTGAAATGCCGCAGCAGAGTTGCTGTCGAATAGACATAGAAGGGGGTTCCGACCGCGGCTGCGATCTCGGAAATCGGGACATCCTCGGCGAAAAGCGCGCCGTCGCGGTAGAGAAAGTGATCCATACCTGCGCGCTTAGACCAAAAGAGGTCTGCGGATCAATGGATTCCGTTCGACTTGCAACGTTGCCTTAGTTGGATGTTGACACACCCACCCGACCATAACCGGAAATCGAAATGCCAGAACCGCTGGTTTCGGGTTCTGGTTCTGGGCGTGGTGCATAATTCGGGTCACATGCCGCAAGCACGACAAGGGTCAGGATAAGGCCGGTCAGTTTCATTTTGCTCTCGTGTGAAAAACGTTGTGCGTCAAGCAAGGCCGTCGCAGTTACAGCCCCAAAAAGACACCAAGGCCGCCTTTGCGCAGCCCAACGCCTACGCCACCATAAGTACCGCTGCTTCCGACACCGATATTCGCGCTCATTGTGGGTTGGATTGGCTCGCCATCCGCTCCGCAGGCCGCAAGGCCGAAACCGGTAGCAATCAAAACCAGAACTTGCACAATCCGCATTACAGCCGAGCCTTCCATCGCTTGATCTGGGTACGAACCTGATCGGGGGCCGTACCGCCGTAGGATTGTCGCGAGTTTACCGAATTTTCGACCGTAAGGACAGAATAGACATCATCGGTAATATCGCCGTGGACCGATTGCATGTCGTCCAACGTCAGATCAGGTAGATCGCAGCCCTTGGTTTCGGCCATGGCCACAAGCGACCCGGTGACATGGTGCGCGTCGCGAAATGGCAGGCCCAGAACGCGCACCAGCCAGTCGGCCAGATCTGTTGCGGTCGAGAAGCCCGAGCCTGCTGCAGCCGCCAGACTGTCGCGATTGGCGGTCATGTCCTTAACCATCCCCTCCATCGCGGCCAGTGCCAGCATCCAGTTGTCAGCGGCGTCAAAGACCTGCTCCTTGTCTTCCTGCATGTCCTTGGAATAGGCCAGCGGTAGGCCCTTCATCACCATCATCAGCGCGGTGTTCGCGCCGTAGATCCGGCCGACCTTGGCGCGGATCAGTTCGGCCGCGTCGGGGTTTTTCTTCTGCGGCATAATTGAAGAGCCGGTCGAGAACCGATCCGACAGCGTCACAAACCGGAACTGGGCCGACGACCAGATCACCAGCTCTTCTGCGAAGCGCGACAAGTGGATCGCGCAGATCGAGGCCGTCGACAGGAATTCCAGCGCAAAATCCCGGTCGCTGACTGCATCCAACGAGTTTGCGGCGGGACGGTCAAAGCCCAATGCCTCAGCCGTCATCTGGCGGTCGATCGGGAAAGATGTGCCTGCCAGCGCCGCCGCACCCAGCGGGGATTCGTTCATCCGGGCGCGCGCGTCGCATACGCGGGACAGATCGCGGCCAAACATTTCGACATAGGCCATCATGTGATGACCCCAGGTGACGGGCTGCGCCGTTTGTAAGTGGGTGAATCCGGGCATGACCCAATCGGCCCCAGCCTCGGCCTGTATCAACAGCGCCCGGATCAGGGCCAGAAGGCCGGTTTCCGCAGCGTCGAACTGATCACGCACCCAAAGTTTGAAATCGGTCGCGACTTGGTCATTGCGGCTGCGGCCTGTGTGCAAACGGCCCGCGGGTTCTCCGATGACTTCTTTCAGGCGCGCCTCGACATTCATGTGAATATCTTCCAGCGCGGTCGAAAACTGAAACGAACCGGACTGGATTTCTGACAAGACTGTGAGCAGCCCTTCCCGAATAGCCTGCGCATCACTATCACTTATGACGCCTGTGGCCGCTAACATGGCGGCATGGGCGCGCGAGCCTGCGATGTCCTGGGCTGCCATCCGCTGATCGAACCCGATCGAGGCATTGATTGCCTCCATGATCGCGTCTGGACCGGCGGCAAAGCGGCCGCCCCACATCTGGTTCGAGGATTGATCGGTCATGTAAGAAAACCCGGAGTTGATATGCGCCTATTTCGTCTGATCCCCCTTTATATGGCCCTTGCGTTAGGTGCAAATGCCGCTTTGGCCGCAGATGCCGAAACTCTGGCGCCGCTGCGCGACGGCACTCTAAAACGCCTGATCTTGCACAAGGAACCCAAGCCCAAGGCCCCCGTTGAGTTCCAGTTGGAAGATGACGGCGGCACCGCAACGTTGGCTGATTACAAGGGCAAATACGTTCTGGTGAATTTCTGGGCCACGTGGTGCGCACCCTGCCGCAAGGAAATGCCACAGATTGCTGAGCTACAGGAAGAGTTCGGCGGCGACAAGTTCGAGGTCGTGACGCTGGCCACCGGCCGCAATTCGCCTGCCGGGATCAAGAAGTTCTTCGAGGAAAACGGCATCGACAACCTGCCCCGCCATCAGGACGCGGGCTCGGCTGTGGCGCGAGAATTTGGCGTGATTGCCTTGCCGATCACTGTGATCCTTGATCCCAACGGGGATGAAATAGCCCGCCTGATCGGCGATGCCGAATGGAACTCCGACAGTGCAAAAGCAATTGTTGGCGCATTGGTGGGCGGCGAAAGCTAATCGCAGTCGACTTTGAAAATGCGGTAACCGGTCCGTACCTCGCGGGCTGGTCTTTTTCTGCGAGAGGCTTACGCAACGCCACCTTTGACACTGCCGCAAGCGACTTGCACTCTGCCCTGCGGGAGGATGGCCATGCCGCTTGGAATATTGCTGGTTCTGGTGATCGGGGGGATCGCGGGGATCACCTTGATGATGCATCTTGCGGGCAAGTCTCGTATCACGCAGCTAACCCCGGACAGCGCAAAAGCCGCTTGGTTGCGACACGTACCCGGCGACGAGGTTGTTGATGTAACAATCACCAATGACGGCCATACGGCCTTGATCCGAACACCTGTGGGCAACGGCCTTGTCTGGTCGTTCGGCGCCGACACCGTGGCGCGTCACCTTCTGGATTTTGACAGGCTTGACCGCGCCGAAGGGTTTGAAATCCGGTTTCACGATTTCGCCACACCCAAAGTTCTTATCCGTCTTGACGATTTCGAGCGCCAGCACTGGCAAAACCTGATGGAGCCCGTATGACCGACCAAGTAACCTTCCCCGACGCCGTTCAGTGGGCCGTTCCTTTCTTTATCGCCGCCATTCTGGCCGAGTTCCTTTGGATCGCCGTCAAAGGCAGAGGTGGCCGGTACGAGACGCGTGACGCGGTGACCTCGTTGATCATGGGTGCGGGGAATATCGCCTCGGGCCTCTTATTGGGCTTTATCGCCTATGCGTTCTTCATGTGGCTGTGGCAGGTCACGCCCTTGAACCTGGGCACCTCGATCCCGGTCATCATTCTGTGTTTTGTACTGGACGATTTAAGGTACTATTGGGTTCATCGGTTCGGCCACCGCATCCGCTGGGTCTGGGCCAGCCACGTCAATCATCACAGCTCACAGCACTACAACCTGACGACTGCGCTGCGGCAAACTTGGACTTATACTTTCACCTTCATGATGGTGGTGCGCGCGCCTCTGATCCTGTTGGGGTTCCACCCGGCTATGGTGCTGTTCGTGGGCGGACTGAACCTGATCTATCAGTTCTGGATCCACACCGAAGCGATTGGCAAAATGCCGCGCTGGTTCGAGGCTGTGATGAACACACCCAGCCACCACCGCGCCCATCATGGCCGAAATGCGCGCTATCTGGATTGCAACTATGCTGGTGTCTTCATCATCTGGGACAAGATGTTTGGTACATTCGTACCCGAGCAAGAGGATGATCGCGTCGATTTCGGGCTGGTCCATAATATCGGAACCTTTAACCCGCTTCGCGTGGCCTTCCATGAATGGGTCGGGATCTGGCGCGACGCAACACAACCCGGCCTTAGCCTTCGTCAGCGAATGGCCTATTGCTTTGCCCCGCCCGGCTACAGTCATGACGGCAGCCGTGACAACTCGGATCAGATCAAAGCCAAGCACATCGCAATGCATCCCGAAGATCGCGGAACGCCCGGATTCGAGCGTTTCCAGCCCGAAGCGCCTAATTCTGAGGCAAAACAGGCTTGAACCCGCCGACCGACCTGGGGTCGTTCCTTGAAAACCGGTCACCGTCGCCCATATCACTTTGATATGTAGCCATCCGACAGGAGACCCGAAATGACCCGTTTAGTGACCATATCCACAGTGTTGGGTTTGACGGGTCTTGTTATCGCCATGATGACCGCTTTGAACGGCGCAGCGTCTCCGATCGTGGCACTCGGTTTTGCCATGATGGCCCTCGGCTTTGCCGGAGCGGTGATCGGGGCGGCCATTTCGGTCGGACGGATGTCGCCGATCGCGCGCTAACGTAATCGAGCTGCATTAACCGCAAATTCACAAGTTTGTCCTGAAATCCACCCATGACCGATGACGGTAAAAGGTGGACCACGCATGACGGACAAGAAACTCGCGGATTTGCCAGAAGGGTCCGACAGCCCTTTAAATGCGGCCGTGATCTCTCGAGATGCGTCAACGGTTCAAATGGCAACCGACGCTGTGAAGCACAAACAATGTAAACTGGCGTTTCAACCGGTGATGCAGGCGAACCCTCCGCATGGTGTCGCGTTTTACGAGGGGTTCATTCGGGTTCTGGATGAAACCGGCCGGGTGATACCGGCGCGAGACTTTATGCCTCAACTGGAAAACACGCCAATTGGCCGTGAGTTGGACTGTATCGCGCTGGAAATGGGGCTGCGCGCATTGGCCCGGAATCCGGAGATACGCATGTCCGTCAACATGTCGGCACGATCAATTGGATACAGCAGATGGTCGCGCGTCCTCGAAAGATTCCTGAAGAGAGACACCAGTATCGGAGAGCGGCTGATCCTGGAAATCTCGGAAAACTCTGCCATGACAGTTCCAGAACTGGTCATGGACTTCATGGACCGGATGCAGCCGCGCGGCGTCGCCTTTGCACTGGACGACTTTGGCGCCAGCAATTTCAGCTTTCGGCATTTCCGCGAATTTTTGTTTGATGCAGCCAAGATTGACGGCCAGTTCATACGTGGGATCAGCGCGAATCCGGACAATCAAGCCCTGGTTCGCGCGCTTATTGCCGTCGCGCGCGAGTTCGAAATTCTGGTTACAGCCGAATCGGTCGAAACCAAAGAAGATGCAGAATTTCTGGTCGCTAACGGCGTCGATTGCCTTCAAGGTTTCTTGTTCGGCGCCCCCACGGTGTCCGCCCCTTGGAAGACAAAAAACGAAATAAAAACAGCGGGGTGAGCTCCATTACCTAGCGGCACCCTACCTGAGACAAGCTGACCGTTGCTGCAGCAGCAGCATTGCGTTATTCCAATATCAGTTGGAGCGGGGGATCATGAGGCGCTCTGAACCGATAGGGACCTTTCCCTGTTGCCTGCGCCGTCACGTTTCCCACAGAACCTTGACGGTAAAGGATTGTCTTAATGACCAACGTAGTAATCGCATCCGCAGCACGCACTGGTGTCGGCAGTTTTGGCGGCTCGTTCGCAAACACACCCGCGCATGACTTGGGTACCGCCGTTCTCGAAGCCGTTGTCGAACGTGCAGGCATCGAAAAGAGCGAGGTCAGCGAGACCATTATGGGTCAGGTTCTGACAGCAGCACAGGGTCAGAACCCTGCGCGTCAGGCGCACATCAACGCGGGTCTGCCCAAAGAAAGCGCCGCATGGGTCATCAACCAAGTTTGTGGTTCGGGCCTGCGGGCGGTTGCCCTGGGCGCACAGCACATCCAACTGGGAGATGCCGATATTGTCGCCGCCGGCGGTCAGGAAAACATGACCCTGTCGCCCCACGCCGCAGCACTGCGTGCCGGTCACAAGATGGGCGACATGAAATACATCGACACCATGATCCGCGACGGTCTGTGGGACGCATTTAACGGCTATCATATGGGTCAGACCGCTGAAAACGTAGCCGAGCAATGGCAAATCAGCCGCGACATGCAGGACGAATTTGCCGTCGCCAGCCAGAACAAGGCCGAAGCTGCGCAAAAGGCTGGTAAGTTCGCGGATGAGATCACGCCCTTCACCATCAAGACCCGCAAGGGCGACATCGTGATGGACAGCGACGAATATATCCGCCACGGCGCAACCATGGAGGCCATGGGCAAACTGCGCCCTGCCTTCACCAAAGAGGGTTCGGTTACGGCGGCGAACGCATCCGGTTTGAATGACGGTGCGGCGGCGACACTTCTGATGTCGGCCGAGAATGCGGAAAAGCGCGGGATTGAGCCTCTGGCCCGCATCGCTTCCTTCGCCACTGTGGGTCTGGACCCGTCGATCATGGGCGTCGGCCCGATCTATGCCTCGCGCAAAGCGCTGGAGAAAGCGGGTTGGTCGGTTGACGATCTGGATCTGGTCGAGGCCAACGAAGCCTTCGCCGCACAGGCTTGTGCTGTGAACAAGGACATGGGTTGGGATCCGTCGATCGTGAACGTGAATGGAGGCGCCATCGCCATCGGCCACCCAATCGGTGCCTCGGGTTGCCGGGTTCTGAACACGCTGCTGTTCGAAATGAAGCGCCGTGATGCGAAAAAGGGTCTGGCGACCCTTTGCATCGGCGGCGGCATGGGCGTCGCCCTGTGCGTGGAGCGCGACTAAGCTTTTAAGCATTGAACATAGAAAGGGCGCCCGGCAGGCGCCCTTTTTTGTTACATTGGGGCTGACCCAAAGATGCGACGATATTGCCCTATGGGTTTCGAAGATTCTCGGCGAAATAATATTGCGCAAGACTACCTATCAAAGTAACAGCATTACCAAGACGACTTAAATTGGAGGAAGCCTAAATGGCACGTACAGCACTCGTCACCGGCGGTTCCCGCGGCATCGGCGCAGCAATTTCCAAGGCGCTGAAAGCCGAAGGGTATAATGTTGCAGCCACCTATGCCGGAAACGACGAAGCGGCCGCAAAATTCACCGAGGAAACCGGCATCGCCACATACAAGTGGAACGTGGCTGATTATGACGAATCCAAAGCGGGTATCGAAAAGGTTGAGGCCGAGGTTGGCCCCATCGACATCGTCGTCGCCAACGCGGGCATCACCCGCGACGCCCCGTTCCACAAGATGACCCCGGAACAGTGGCATCAGGTGATCGACACCAACCTGACCGGCGTGTTCAACACCGTCCACCCCGTTTGGCCCGGTATGCGCGAACGCAAATTCGGCCGCATCATCGTCATAAGCTCGATCAATGGTCAGAAAGGTCAGTTCGCACAGGTGAATTATGCCGCGACCAAGGCGGGTGATCTGGGCATCGTGAAATCGCTGGCCCAAGAAGGCGCACGCGCCGGCATCACCGCAAACGCCATCTGCCCCGGCTACATCGCAACCGAGATGGTCATGGCTGTGCCTGAAAAGGTACGCGAGTCGATCATCGGCCAAATCCCCGCAGGACGTTTGGGTGAACCCGAGGAAATCGCACGCTGCGTGGCTTTCCTGGCATCGGATGACTCGCAATTCATCAATGGCTCGACCATTTCGGCCAACGGTGCGCAGTTCTTCGTCTGATCCCTGTGCAAAACGAAAACGGGCCGGTCTTTTAAGACCGGCCCTTTTTTATCCCGTAAGAACGCGCGCGCTGCGCTCAGCGGGAACCGAATAGCCATTTCACCAAGTCACCGATCGCGCGGGACCGTTCGAAATGGGCACGCCGAAAGGCGCGGGCGACAGATGGGCTGGAGGTTGCCTCGATCATGGAATATCTCCTTTCAGTTCAGCGTTGTTTGACTTGAGATCTATATGAGGCTTATTTTTACGGCCGACAAACGAGCTTTCTTCTGATCCCAGTTAAGATATTCTTACCCTATGAGCGACTACCTACCGCCACTTACCGCCCTACGGGCCTTTGATGCCGCCGCGCGCCACATGTCTTTTTCCAAGGCTGCAGAAGAACTGCATGTCACGCCCGCAGCCTTGTCCTTTCAGATCAAATCGCTGGAGGAGCATCTGGGACGCCCCCTGTTTCGTCGCCTCAACCGGGCGGTAGAATTGACGGAAGCCGGGCGCGCCTTGGCCCCCGGTGCGGCAGACGGGTTCGCCAAGCTACAAGCCGCGTGGCAGGCGGCCCGGCGGCTGGGCAATGACACCAGCCTGACCGTTACGGCGGGCCCGGCGTTGACGGCCAAATGGTTGGCTCCACGGCTCTATGACTTTGCCCGCGCGCATCCAGAGATCGACCTGAAGTTCTCGGCCACATTACGTAACATGGACCTCGAGAGGGACGATGTGGATGTGGCGATCCGCTTTGGCTATGGCGGGGACGAAGGGCTGTATTCCGTCCCCGTTCGCAAGGAATGGCTGACCCCGGTGATGACCCCGGATATGGCCGAACAATTTCCAACGCCTGAAAGCCTGCGGGAGGCCCCCTTGATCTTTGACGACTCGATTGCGTTTCTGCGGCCCCCATCTGACTGGCCCACTTGGTTTCGGGCCGTCGGGGTAGACTTCAACCCACAGCACGGCGCGCATTTTTCCAACGCGGATCATGCGATTGACGCAGCAGTTGCCGGAGTGGGCGTCGTGCTCGGTCGAAGGGCTATGATTATCAAGGATCTGGCGGAAGGCCGTTTGGTTGCCCCCTTCAAGGTCGCAATCGAGACCATGGGCCGCTTCCGGTTTCTGTGTCTTAAAGGATCCGAAAACAGACCTCAGATTGCGGCGTTCCGCGATTGGTTCATGTCCGAGATTGAAAAGACTGCGCATTTGTCGGATGAGTTCGAAATCATTCCGGTGGAAGAGGTGCCCGCACCGTGACAAGAACGCGCGCAACGGGAATCGGCTTTGTCGCCGTCCTGCTTTGGGCCCTGCTGGCCCTCTTTACGGTTGGGTCCGCGCCCACGCCGCCTTTGCTGCTGAACGCCCTATGCTTTTCCATCGGGGGGACGCTGGGATTGGGTTGGACATGGGCCACAGGCGGGTTGAGTCAGCTTCGAGAAATCCCGTGGACGACCTATCTGTTCGGTACAATCGGTCTTTTTGGCTATCATGCGCTGTATTTCTCGGCTTTGCGAATGGCCCCTGCCGCAGAGGCCGGGCTTATCGCCTATCTGTGGCCTCTGCTGATCGTCCTGCTCTCGGGGCTCTTGCCCGGAGAACAATTGCGCATCGGCCACCTGATCGGGGCCAGCCTGGGTTTCGCAGGGGCCGCCGTGATCATCGCGGGTGGCGGTAGCAGCGGTTTTCAGGCCGAACACCTGCCGGGGTATGCCTTGGCCTTGATGTGCGCGCTGACATGGTCGGGCTATTCCGTGCTGTCGCGTCGTCTGGGCGACACGCCAACCAGTTCGGTGGCTGTGTTCTGTGTGGCCACGGCCATCGCCTCGGGCCTTTTGCACATCGCCGTTGAAGAGACAGTCTGGCCAGAAACCATTCTGGGTTGGGGATCAGTCATAGCTCTTGGGTTGGGGCCCGTTGGCTTGGCGTTTTATGTCTGGGATATCGGGGTCAAGCAGGGCGACATTCAAATTTTGGGCACGTCATCTTACGCGGCCCCGCTTCTGTCTACGCTTGTTCTGGTGGTCGCCGGGATCGCCGCCCCAAGCTGGGGTCTGGCGATCGCGGCCGTTTTAATCACTGGCGGCGCCTTAATTGCCGCCCGGGCCAGTATGCGCCGTTAACTCGACAATCGCTCAATCTCTTCCTTGAGCCTTAGCTTCTGTTTTTTAAGCTGAGCAATGTGAAGGTCGTCGATACCAGGCGAGCGTTGTGCTTGTTCAACTTCAAGACCGAGGTTTTCGTGCTTTTTCTTAAGTTCGGTCAGGTGTGCGCTCACGCTCATGGCGGTACTCCTCTGTTGATGTCTGAGTTTCACGTAAGAAGTTGAGCACATCGTTTCCACCCTGTCACGCTGCGGGTGCATAGAAAATGTAACAAATCCGACAAAATCGGCTGGTTAATGCCTGTCAGCTGGAAAATCCGGGCAAGCCAGCCCCTTCGCGCAATACGGCCGAAACTGGCGGAGTGTAACTGTCACCGTCTACCTCATGGCGCTCACCTGAATGGAGAACCAGCGGGGCATGCAGTTGAAACGCGGCTTTTCCGCCCTTTCTGCCCCTCAGAATAACCAGTTCAGCACGTCGACCAACACGGGCGGACAACGGCAATACTTCGACAGACCCCAAGCACCCCTCACACGCGGCCAGCATATCTGGCAACCGGTCCGCTTTCTGAATCATGTGCAGATAACCCCGGGGGGCAAGGCGTTTGGCCGTAGTCTCGATCCAAAGGTTCAACGGCGTGTTCTCACCCAATGCGGCGCTACGGCCTTCATCCGCCGCCGGGCTGTGGGCTCCGGCCCGATAATAGGGCGGGTTCGCAATAACGTGATCGAACTGGCGCTGTTTGAGATCGGACGGCAAAGCGGTCAGATCAGCCTCAAAAACCTCAAGCGAGACGGAATTCTCAGCGGCATTCCGACGCGCCAGATCGGCATATGCAGGCTGCAACTCGACCCCCACAGCCTGCAGATCGGGTACGCGGGCCATCAGGCAAAACACAGCTGCACCGGCACCGCATCCCAGCTCCATAACTGTCTGACCGGGTATTGCGGGTACAGATGCGGCCAATAAAACAGGGTCTACGCCTGCGCGATAGCCCATTATGGGTTGCCACAGGCGCACACGCCCGCCCAAAAAGTCGTTTCGGGTCAGGTCGGCGTCAGCAAACAGTGTCATCGACCCAAAGGGATATCATTGTCGTGCATGACACGTTCGGCGCGGGTCAGGTCATCGGCGCGCACCATCAAGCGGCGGGGGAAGATTCCGATGCCACCTTCGAGGATGCTCATATTTACGTCCATCTGAAAGCAGTCTATATCCTCGCCCTCAAGAAGGGCGGATGCAAAGGCCAGAATCGTCGGATCAGTGCTGCGCAAAAGTTCTTTCATGGGGATGGATGTAAGGGCAAGGCGGCCGCGATGTCGAGCCTTGTATCAAGGGTGTGATGAATATCGACACAGTCACAAAACCGCATGAGCGCTTGGCGGAAATCCTGACGGGCGAGATGGGCGCGGTCAACGAGTTGATCCGCACGCGCATGGCGTCCGAACACGCGCCGCGCATTCCCGAAGTCACCGCGCATCTGGTCGAGGCTGGCGGCAAACGCCTGCGCCCGATGCTGACCTTGGCGGCGGCGCGGCTGTTTGGCTATGCCGGAGATCACCACGTTCGTCTGGCCGCGACGGTCGAGTTTATTCACACTGCAACCCTGCTGCATGATGATGTGGTCGACGAGAGCGCCCAACGGCGCGGGCGGCCTACAGCGAACCTGCTGTGGGACAACAAATCCAGCGTTCTGGTCGGCGACTACCTGTTCTCCCGCAGCTTTCAGTTGATGGTTGAGACCGGCTCGCTGCGGGTCCTGGATATTCTGGCCAATGCCTCGGCCACGATTGCCGAAGGCGAAGTGCTGCAAATGACTGCCGCAACCGATCTGGGCACGACCGAGGCGATTTACTTACAGGTTGTGCGCGGCAAGACGGCGGCGCTGTTCTCGGCCGCGACCGAGGTGGGCGGCGTGATCGCAGGCGCGACCGAGGAACAGGTCAAGGCGCTTTATGACTATGGCGACGCGCTGGGGATTGCGTTCCAGATTGCGGATGATCTGCTGGATTATCAAGGCGAGAGCGCAGCCACAGGTAAGAATGTGGGCGATGATTTCCGCGAGCGTAAGCTGACCCTGCCGGTGATCAAAGCTGTGGCGCAGGCCACGCCCGACGAACACGCCTTCTGGGAACGCACCATCGGACGCGGTCGTCAGGAAGAGGGTGATCTGGACCACGCGCTTGGGCTGATGGCAAAGTACAGCACGCTTGAAGCAACGCGGGCGGATGCATTCGGCTGGGCGAACAAGGCCAAAGCATCGCTGGAGGCTCTGCCTGATCACGAGATCCGCACGCTGTTGTGTGATCTTGCCGACTACGTGGTCTCGCGCCTCAATTAAGCTGAGTCGCGCGGCACCACCAATCGGGATGGGCCGCACCAATCTCATAGGCGGCGAAATGCGCGTCTTTCATCGTGGGATAAAGCGCGAAACAGGTCGAACCCGACCCTGACATGCGCGCCATGAGGGCCGCTTTCGTGCCTGCCAGTTCATCCAGAACGCGGGCGACCTCAGGGGCCAAGCCCGTTGTTGGCGGTTCAAGGTCGTTGCGTTGATCCTGCAACCAATCGGCGCAGGTTTCGACAGTCTCCAACTCGGGGATCTCTGCAGGCATTGGCAGATTGTCGCGGCTTTTCAATGCCGCGAACACGCACCCGGTGGGCACTTCGACGCCAGGGTTAACCAACAGAGCTGGCAGAGAGGGCAGCGAAGCGGACGTCAGATCATCCCCAATGCCCCGCATCCGAATGGCCCGAGCCGTTACGCAGACCGGGATATCAGCCCCCAGTGACAGGGCCACGTCGGGCGAGACTGTCCTACCCTGCTCTGCCGCCATCCGTAGTGTCGCCGCCGCATCCGAGGACCCGCCCCCAATGCCGCCGCCATGCGGTAGCACTTTGTTCAGGTCGATATGGCCGGTCCAACCCGCCGCCTGTGCGGCTTTCCAAACCAGATTTCGGCTGTCTGCTGGTACGCCATCGGCGTGTTCACCCGTCACTGCAATCGTCAGGGCATCGCCAGGAGTGAACTGCAGCGTGTCACCCACATCAGCAAAGACCACCAGAGAATCCAACAGGTGATAACCATCCGCGCGGCGGCCAGTCACATGCAGGGTCAGATTGATCTTGGCGGGGGCAAACGCCTCAGCCTTCATTGGCCACTTTCAGGGGCTCGGCCCCTTCTTCGACAAGAACCGCGTCCAGTCCAATTTCCAGCTTGCGGCGGATACGGTCCGGATCAGCCTCGCCATCCGTGTCTTCGGGGTCGATGAAAGACAGAGCACGTTTCCACTGGAACTCGGCCTCGCGCGCACGACCCACGGCCCAATAGACATCGCCCAGATGATCATTGACGACCGGATCAACAGGCATCAGCTCGACCGCATGCTCCATATGCTCGACCGCCTCGTTGTAGCGGCCTAAACGGAACAGAACCCAGCCAAGACTGTCAACAATATAGCCGCTGTCAGGGCGAGCAGCCACTGCGCGTTCGATCATATCCAGCGCCTCACCCAGCTTTTCCTGGCGCTCGACCAGCGAATAACCCAGATAGTTTAACACCTGCGGCTGATCTGGATTCAGCTCCAGCGCGCGGCGGAAATCGGCTTCGGCCTGATCCCACTGCTTGAGGCGTTCGTGCGAGATGCCTCGGGCGTAGTGCAGGAACCAGTTGCCCCCCACACCCGAATCGATCAGTTCTATCGCAGTGTTGTAGGTTTCCACTGCAGCCGCGTAGTTTTCCTCGCGGCGCTGCAGATCGGCAAGCGCCACATGCACACTGGGCAGGTCAGGGCTTTTGGCGGCCAGGTTCTGCAGAACTTCGGCCGCGGCATCTGTCTTGCCCGCGCGGCCCAAAACCTCGGCGCGGCCCAGTTCAGCCGCATGGTAGTCGCTGCTGGTCGCTGGCACTTTACGATAGGCTTCGACCGCAAGATCATATTGCTCAAGCCCATCCAGCAATTCAGCACTCAGCAGGATCGCGTCGACATGATCCGAGCGTAGAAAGGCCGCGAGCTGAGCATAAAGCAGGACATAGTTCTGTGCGGCTTCGCGACTGAGAGCTGCCCCGACAGAAAAGAACACTTCGGCCATGCCGTCTTGCGGAGAACCGATATGGGTAAAGGGCAAAGTCTCGCCAGCTTTCAGACGCGCCTCGTACCCTTCGATGGACGGGTCGCTTCCTGCGACAAAGACTTCATCCAAAAAAACCAACGCATCTTCGTTGCGGTCCAGCTGCGACAGCACTTCGGTACGGGCCAGTGCGGCACGTCGGGTAAAGCGCGCAATCGCGCTGTCATTGGCCGCAAAGATCGCCTCGGCCCCTTCGAAATCTCCGATCGAGGCCAGGGCCAGCGCCTTGTGGTAAAGCGCAAATTCGGTAAGCCCTTCTTGCGTGGCAACAGTATCAAACTGCTCCATCGCGTTGGTCATCGCGCCCTGGCCGACATAGGCCCAACCCAACAGCAATCCGTCGACGAGCGGCCCTATGCCTTGCGTCTCCGGGTCACGGGACAGGAATTCATCCAGCTCACCCTGGGCCAGCAAGTTAACTGCAATGGCCATACGGGCCGCTTGGCTGGGTATACCGAGCTCTTCAATCGCTTGGGCGACCGGCAACGCGCGTTTTATCTGGCCCAGCGACAGCCGCGCGACCACAACGCTTTCCAGCAGCTTACCGTTCTCGGGGTCGGCACGCAGAGCTTGCGCATAGTATCGTTCGGCCGCGGAGTAATCGTTCTGGAAAATTGCCTGACGTCCGGCCAGATAGGCTCCGGATCCAGTATCCGCAAAACCCGGAAACGAAAAGGCCGATGAAAGAAGCGCGGCAACTGCCGCGCGACGTAAGAAGGATACCACCAAAATCCTGCCCTGCCATTGTTGACTGCTATCTAAGCTAGGGCTTCGGCCGGAAAGAGGCAATGGCAGAGCCTTCACGACCCTGCCATTGCCCGTTTTTCGCTTACATGTTGGGATAATTCGGTCCGTCGCCACCCTGCGGCGTTGTCCAGGTGATGTTCTGGCTGGGATCCTTGATATCGCAGGTCTTGCAGTGAACACAGTTCTGGAAGTTGATGACGAATCGCGGACCGTTTTCATCCTCGACCATTTCGTAGACACCCGCCGGGCAATAGCGTTGCGCAGGTTCGTCGAACTTGGGCATGTTGACACTGACCGGGATTGCCGGGTCGGCCAGTTTCAAATGACAAGGCTGGCTTTCCTCGTGGTTGGTAGCCGCGAAGGATACGTTGGTCAGGCGGTCGAAAGACAGCACGCCATCTGGTTTTGGATAGTCGATGGGCTTGTGCTTGCTGGCTTCCTCGGTCGCCTCGGCATCGTTCTTGCCGTGGCCAACTGTCCCGAACAACGAAAAGCCCAGCGTGTTGGTCCACATGTCCATTCCGCCCAGCATCAGCGATGCGGTCAGGCCCCATTTCGACCAGATCGGCTTGACGTTTCGCACCTTTTTCAGGTCGGAGCCGATGGCACCTTCGCGTACGTCGGTCTCGTATGCGGTCAGTTCGTCGCCCGAACGGTCGGCTTTGATGGCGTCAAAGGCGGCCTCGGCTGCGGCTTTGCCCGACAGCATCGCGTTATGGTTGCCCTTGATGCGCGGCACGTTGACCATACCCGCCGAACAGCCCAGCAGCGCCACACCCGGCGCAACCAGTTTCGGCATCGACTGATAGCCCCCTTCGGTGATCGCACGGGCGCCATAGGCCACGCGCTTGCCGCCTTTCAGCAGTTCAGCCACCATCGGATGGTGCTTGAAGCGCTGGAATTCCATGTAGGGATACAAGTGCGGGTTTTTATAGTTCAGGTGAACCACGAAACCGACATAGACCTGATTGTTTTCCAGGTGATAGATGAACGATCCGCCACCCGCGTTACTGCCCAGAGGCCAGCCCATCGTGTGTGTGACTGAGCCTTCTTTGTGCTTGGCCGGGTCGATCTCCCAGATTTCTTTCATGCCAACGCCGTATTTCTGCGGCTCTTTGCCCGCTGACAGGTCGTATTTGGCGATAACCTCTTTGGACAGCGATCCACGTACACCTTCCGACAGGAAGACGTATTTGCCGTGCAGCTCCATCCCCGGCTCGGTGTTCGGACCATATGAGCCATCGGCTTCCAAACCAAAGACACCGGCCACCACGCCTTTGACTTCGCCATTTTCGCCGTAAACCAGATCGGAACAGGCCATACCGGGGAAGATTTCTACGCCCAGTTCTTCGGCCTGTTCGGCCATCCAGCGGCAAACATTGCCCATCGACACGATGTAGTTACCGTGGTTGTTCATCAACGGCGGCATCGGCCAGTTGGGGATGCGGATCTGACCGGCCTCACCCAGCATATAGAAATTGTCTTCATGCACCTCTGTGTTCAGCGGCGCGCCCTTCTCTTTCCAGTCCGGGATCAAAGCATCCAGGCCGCAGGGATCAAGCACCGCACCAGACAGAATGTGCGCCCCGACTTCCGAGCCCTTTTCCAGAACGACAACGTTCAGATCGGCATCCAGCTGTTTCAAACGGATGGCTGCAGACAGACCGGCCGGGCCTGCGCCCACGATCACCACATCGTATTCCATCGCTTCGCGTTCAATATCGGCCATCGCGGGCTCCTTAGCTAACTTTCCGAATTGGCGCTTTGTGCACGTGCTCGGCGCAATTTTCTTTCCCTGCTGACTACATGTTCACCAAGTCCTTGGTCAATCAGAACACGGCGTAACAATGCCGCAATGCGGCAGATCACGCGTCCGGGCTGTCCCCCAGCAGGTACCTGGGGCCACTTCCCTTTGACTTGGCCCGGTCATCCGGGTTGTAAAGCGCACATTTGGGCAAGCTCAGACAGCCGCAGCCAATGCATCCATCCAGATTGTCACGCAACCGCGTCAGCGTCTCGATTCGCTGATCCAGATGCGCGCGCAGCCCGACGCTGATCTTTTGCCAGTCTTTCGGTGTTGGCGTCCGATTGCCCGGCAGACCCGACAACACCTGCCGAATTTCCGGCAGCGACAAACCGAACTGCTGGGCGATCATGACAAAGCTCAGCCGCCGGATATCAGCGCGCTGATACCGCCGCTGCCCGCCCGCATTGCGCCACGGGGTGATCAACCCTTGCGCCTCATAGTAGCGAATGGCCGAAACCGCCAATCCCGTGCGCCGGGCCAAAGCGCCAATGGCCAGCCCCTCGGATAACGCCAACTTATCCTCCAACAAATACCTTGACCTAAAGTTAGGTTTAGAAATTACGGTGCGTCGCGACACGCCTCAAGATGAAAAAAGGAGATCCCATGATGGCGACGCTTGAACACACCAACTTTACCGTCCGCGACCCTCAGGCCTCGGCCAAATGGATGCACGAAGTCTTTGGTTGGAAAACCCGCTGGGAAGGACCGGCCATCGCGGGCGGATATACGGTCCATGTGGGCAGCGCGCACACATATTTGGCGCTTTACGCGCCCAGCGATCCCAAACTATCACAAGAAAGCAGCTATGACATCGTTGGTGGGCTTAATCATGTTGGTGTTCTGGTCGAAGATATCGACGAAACCGAAGCCCGCGTTATCAAAGCAGGATTCACGCCAACGTCGCATGCTGATTACGAACCGGGCAAAAGGTTCTATTTTGATGACGACAACGGGATCGAATTCGAGGTGATTAGCTACACGTAGGCTGTAATCCGCGTTGGCGTGATTTAGCCCCCTTGCATTTCACGCGCCATTTGGGTCAGGTACTTGACGACCCAATCATTCGCCCCGGCGCCAATCTCGTGCGGCGGGGCGACTCAATTTATGCGTGGACGACGAGAATATGGAAAAGATTCCCATGACGCCTGCGGGCAATGCCGCGCTCGAGGCGGAGCTGAAAAACCTCAAATCCGTCGAGCGCCCGGCGATCATCGAAGCCATCGCCTCGGCCCGAGAGCTGGGCGACCTGAAGGAAAACGCCGAGTATCACTCGGCGCGTGAAAAGCAGGGCTTTATCGAAGGCCGCATCAAAGAACTGGAAGGTATCTTGTCGCTGGCCGACGTGATCGACCCAGCAAAGCTGTCCGGTGCTGTGAAATTCGGCGCCAAGGTCACTTTGGTCGATGAGGACACTGACGAGGAAAAGACCTGGCAGATTGTCGGTGAATATGAGGCCAGTATCGAAAGTGGCCTGCTGAATATCAAATCTCCTATCGCCCGCGCCTTGATCGGCAAGGAAGAAGGTGACAGTGTCGAAGTCCGCACCCCTGGTGGTGTACGTTCCTATGAAATCCTGAGTATCGAGTACGCCTAAGCCAAGCGCCGACAATGTCCGAGTCCACGCCAGAGCACGAAACCGAACGGCCCGCACCGATTGGTATGTATGACCGGCCAGCGGAACCCGCGTTGACCGAAATCGAAATCGCGGCCATCGTTCTCAGCCTTATCTGGCTGGTCGTGTCGGTCGTATTCCTAGTGTTGCCCGGCAAAATAGAAGGCGGCGGTTTCGTGGTAACGCTGCTGGCGGTTTTCATGCCGATTGCCATGATCTGGGTGGCAGCCACGGCACTGCGCGCCAGCCGTATCATGCGTGAAGAAAGCGCGCGGCTACAAAGTTCGATCGACGCGATTCGCAATGCATTGATCGCTCAGCAGCAGCGCGCCTCTAGCGGCTATGAGCCCAATGTGTCCAAGAAACTGGACGAAATTGTCGAGACAGCCAAAAAGACAGAAAGTACCCTGGCCACGTTTTCCACGCATCGGACTCAGCCTGTTCGGGGCAAGACCCCGAATGCAAACGGCGACCAGACCACGCTGGAACTTGGAACACAGGCCGAAGACATCGCGCCTCCGCTTGGGACGGATGTGTTCATCCGCGCCCTGAACTTCCCTGAAACGCAGGAAGACACCGAAGGGTTCAATGCCCTGAGGCTGGCGCTGAAAGACCGCAAGACCGCGCAGCTGGTGCAGGCGTCGCAGGATGTGCTGACCCTGCTCAGTCAGGAAGGCATCTACATGGATGACCTGCGCCCCGACATGGCGCGTCCGGAAATCTGGCGGCAATTTGCGCAAGGATCACGCGGGCGTGCCGTGGCTGCTTTGGGCGGCATAAGGGACCGTTCGTCACTGGCGCTGACGTCAGCCCGGATGAAGCAGGATCCCATCTTCCGCGATGCCGCGCATCACTTTCTGCGCCGGTTCGACCACATGATCATCGAGTTCGAGCCCGAGGCCAGCGATGCCGACTTGACCGCGCTTGGCGACACGCGCACCGCGCGGGCGTTCATGTTGTTGGGTCGAGTGGCTGGAACCTTCGATTAAAGATCAAAGCTGCCATAGGGGATGAACCGGACCATGTCGCCCGGTTTGATATGGCACGCGCCATCCCCAATCTCGACCAGCCCTTCAGCCCAGCTTAGCCCACTGATCCGACCTGAGCCCTCGGAGGCGAACACCTCAGCCCGGCCATCACGGATGCGGGCGCGCAGATACTCGCGGCGGCCCGGTTTCTTACGCTTTTCAAACGCGGCGGGCAGGTCAAAGCCTTGAGGGGTCGACCAACCCTCGCCCGCCATCAGGCCCAAGGCCGGGCGCGCAAAGATCAGCGTGCAAACCAACGCGGCCACCGGGTTTCCGGGTAGGCCGAACACAGGCGTTCCGCCCCACATCCCAAGCGCCAGAGGGCGACCGGGTTTCAACGCAATCCGCCATTCCTGCATCGCCCCTGCCTGCCGCAACAGTGCCGAGACATGGTCCTCATCCCCGGCAGACGCGCCGCCACTGGTCAGGATCACATCCGCGCGTACAGCGGCTTGGTTCAGACAAGTCCGCAACGCCTCGCGGTCGTCGGGCACCCGGCCCATATCTACCACCTCAAACACCATGCGTTCCAACAAGGACAACAGCATCGGACGGTTGGCATCGTAAATCTGGCCCGGACCGGCGGATTCACCGGGTTCGACCAGTTCATCCCCCGTGGACAGAACCGCCACGCGCAGTACTTTGCGCACCGGAACCTCGGCCAGACCGGTGGCCGACAATAGCGCCAGATCAGCCGGGGTCAGGCGACGTCCGGCGGGCAGAATCGCGTCGCCCTCAGCCACATCCTCGCCTGCCTTGCGGGTATTTGCGCCGCGTTTCAGCGGCCCGTGAAAAGCGATGTGGCCGTCCTGAACGGTCACGTCCTCCTCCAGAATGACTGTATCCACGCCCGCAGGCAGTGCCGCCCCGGTCAACACACGCAACGCATAGCCTTCAGGTACCGTGCCATCAAACGGTATCCCAGCCGCCGCGCGCCCTGGATGCAGCGGCATCACCTGCGGGCCGTCAAGCGCGACCCCGGCAAAGCCATAGCCATCCACCGCCGTATTGGGCTGCGGCGGATTCGAACGTTGGGCGATAACCTCCTGCGCCAGAATACGCCCGGTGGCCTGCGCCAAAGGCACGGTTTCCACGCCTGCAACCACGGTCAGCCGGTCGCGCAACAGGGCCAGCGCATCGTCGATCGGGGTCCAGTTCACCCCGGCGGGCAAGGCAAAACAATCGTTGCGCAGGGGTGGGGGCGCAATGTCGGGTTTGGTCATAGCCCCACCTCTCGCAAGATGAAATCGGCAATCGCCGCTGTGTCGTTCAGGTCAAAAATCGGCTGATCCACCTGCAGCGGCGTGTCGCTGGCCACGGCGCGGATCGTTGGGTTTTCGGGGGCCATCAGCGCGTTCCCGGCCTCGGCCCGGAACGCCTCGACCTTAGGGTGGCTCTCACGCTTGAACCCCTCGATCAACACCAGATCGACCGGGGAGAGGCGCGCCAGCAGATCCGCCATCGAAGGCTCGGACGCGCCACGCAGTTCTTGCATGATGGCGACACGCTGACCCGAGGCCAGCAGCACCTCGGACGCGCCTGCCGTGCGGTGGCGATAGCTGTCAGTACCGGGCTGATCCACATCGACGCGGTGATGCGCATGCTTAAGTGTCGAGACGGTAAACCCCCGTCCGGTGATTTCGGCCACCAAACGCTCCATCAACCCGGTTTTGCCAGCGTTTTTCCAGCCGGTGACGCCGTAAACCCTCATGCCTGCTCCAGCAGCTGTTCGGCCCGCGCGAGATCGTCGGGCGTGTTGACGTTAAAGAACGGATCAAACGGCTCGGCGGGGAACAGCGCCTCGCGCCCGTCGTGCTGGTCGGTCCAGATCACCACCTTGCGCAAACCGTCCTGCAGCGCCGCCCGCAGATCATCGCGCAGCGCCACGGGCCATAGACCAAAGGTCGGGTGCCGGTTGATGCGTTTGCCCCCGCCGGATTTCAGCACTTCGTCCCCCCTGCGCGGCGTGGTGGCCAGCACGAGCGGGTGGGTCTGGCCCTGCGCAGCCTCGGTCAATCGCGTCACCAGATCACGGGGGAAAAACGGCGTATCGGCAGCCGCGGTGATGATAGAGTCCGCGCCTTGTGTCGCCGCCCAGTCCAACCCCGCCAGCACCCCGGCCAGAGGGCCCGCGAAGCCGTCAATCGTATCCGGCAGGATCGGCAGGTTCAGATCGGCAAACCGATCAGGATCACCATTTGCGTTCAGCGCCAGCCCGTCCACCTGAGGGGCGAGCCGGTCGATCACATGCGCCATCAGGCTCTGCCCGCCGATCTGCAACAGGCCCTTGTCGCCGCCACCCATCCGGGTCGCCAGTCCACCGGCGAGGATCACTCCGAGGGGTTTGGTCATTTCATATCCTCGACATTGGGCCATTTCCGGTACTTCTCGAACGGAAGGAGAAATCCAACAGAAGTGACCGCCACCATCGCTGTAAACCAATAGATCGGAGGCGTGGGCGTTATCTTGCCCAACCAGATGCCGATTTGTGCAGCCCCAACCAAATACACCAAAGACATGCCCGGAACGCCAATCATCCAGAAATAGAGCCTAAATGCCCGCGCTGACTTCACAACAGATTTGCCCAGCTCTCTGGGCGCAGGCAGGCCATGAATAGCAACCCGTTGAAGACCATACATCTGATCGCGAAAGCGTGTGTCGCGCAACGTCCAGCCCGACCCCGGAAGCGGAAGAGCTTCCCGTAAGCTCACATAAGGACCAGCTTTCCATCCAAGCCGGGACAGCCTGTCCGTCCCGAGCCTTGCTATTCCATCAACGACTGCCTTCTTGCAACGCTCAAAGTGGAGGAGGGCTTTCACCATGATCCACACGAATAGGACCATCAGTAGGAGGGGAATGATGTAAAGCGCAACAATCATCCCGCACTCTTCCGTCGATGTTTCTTGTCCTCGACCGCCACGCTGGAGGGATCGACGTCGCGCAGCAGGCGGTCCTCGCCCGCCAGGCACACGAAACGTTGTCCGCGCATTCGGCCGATCAGGGTCAGGCCGACCTCGCGCGCGATCTCGACGCCCCAAGCCGTAAACCCGGACCGAGACGCCAATACCGGGATGCCCATCATCGCCGTTTTGATCACCATCTCGGATGTCAATCGCCCAGTCGTATAGAGGATCTTGTCATCGGCCACCGCGCCTTCGGACAGCATCCAGCCCGCGATTTTGTCGACTGCGTTGTGACGACCCACGTCTTCCATATAGACTAGGGGGCGATTTTCGTGGCACAGCACCGTGCCGTGAATCGCCCCGGCTTCAAGGTACAATGACGGCGTGCGGTTAATCTTGGCGGCCAAATCATACAGCCACGAGGTCCGAACCTGAACCTGTGGCAGGCGCACACCCTCGAGCCCCTCCATCATATCGCCAAAGACCGTGCCCACTGCGCAGCCACTGGTGCGGGTCTTTTTCTTGAGCTTGTCCTCATACGAGGTTTCACGCGCGGTCCGCACCACCACGGTTTCCAGATCGTCGTCATAGTCAACACGGGTGATTTCATCATCCGCCAGCAGCATCCCCTGATTGCGCAGGAACCCCAGCGCCAGATATTCGGGATAGTCGCCAATGGTCATCGCCGTCACGATTTCCTGCGAGTTGAGGAAAATGGTCAGCGGCCGCTCCTCAACCACCGAGATATGGCTGACCTCACCATTCTGGTCCACGCCCTCAACCGCGCGGGTCAGGCGGACCGCGCCGGGATCGGGGGCGATGATGTAGTCCGAAAGATCGAGTTCCGTGGCCAATTGCAACCCCTTCGTAAGACAGATACTGCTGCGGGCATTACCATAGGATTTAGCCATGGCAGACACCACATCCAAGTCATACTTCTGGAAGGGTTTTCGCGACGGGACGCCTTTCATCTTCGTGGCGATCCCCTTTGGCACCCTGTTCGGCGTCTTCGCGACCGAGGCCGGGCTGAACCTGTTGCAAACCATGACGCTGACCGCGACCGTCTTTGCCGGGGCGGCGCAGTTTGCCGCGCTGCAACTGCTGCAGGACCAAACTCCGACGGCAATCATCCTGATCTCGGCTTTGGCGGTGAACCTGCGGATGGCGATGTATTCCGCCTCGCTGACGCCCTATCTGGGGGCCGCGCCGATGTGGCAGAGGGCATTCGCGGCCTATCTGACCGTGGATCAATCCTATGCCAGCTCGATCATCCAGTTCGAAAAACAGCCCGACATGAGCGTGCCGCAGCGAATGGCCTATTTCGTGGGCTCAGTCACACCGATCACGCCGCTGTGGATCTTGGCGACCTATCTGGGGGCGGTGCTGGGCACACGTATTCCCGAAAGCTGGGCGCTGGATTTTGCACTGCCGATCACCTTTCTGGCCATGATCGGGCCGATGATGCGGACCTTAGCGCATGTGGTCGCGGCCCTTGTGGCCATTGTCGTGTCGCTGTTCACCGTCGGCGTCCCCTATAACCTTGGCCTGCTGATCGCCGGATGCGCGGGCATGATCGCAGGCGCTCAGGCCGAACTGATCGCCGAGCGCAGAAAGGCCCGGACATGACCCCGCCAGATCCCGTTACCGTCTGGACCATTATCATCGGACTGGCGATCGGCAGCTATGGGCTGCGCTTTGTCTTTATCGGATTGGTCGGAGATCGACCGATGCCCCCCTGGCTGCTGCGCCATCTACGCTATACAGCCGTGGCGATCATCCCTGCGCTGATTGCGCCGCTGGTGGTCTGGCCAACCGCGACCGAAGGCCAGCCGGACATACCGCGCATGTCGGCTGCGGCGGTCTCTGTGGCCGTGGGGCTTTGGACCAAGAACGTGATCGCCGCGATTTTCAGCGGGGCCGGAACCCTTTACGGATTGCTGTATCTACTGGGCTAGGGCCGTGTCCTGCTGGTTCAGCAGGGCATTGTTCGCTGCCAACCCAGCTTGCAAGTCAGCCGAGTCATTCTCGCGGTATTCCGTCGTCACCACTCCCGGTATCTGGCCGAACTGATCGGACAGTTTCACCGGGTAAAAGGTGGTGCTGATCTGCTCGAACCCCGGCACCTGCTGCAGCAGTTGCGCAGTTGAATTGGTACAGAACGCCCCCGCCACCGGGCCCGATTGTTTGGCCAGTTGCAGCGCGATTTCGGCCTGTTGCGGGGTCACTTCGATGGTCTGGATGCGGGCATAGTGCGTCTCGCGCGCGTGGCTGCTGCGATAGGCGCGCTCCACGTTGGGAGTGATGCCATACAGCACATCATCCTTGATCGGCACCACATCGGCGCGGAAAGACCCTGCGGGGTCAAAAATCACCCGCTCGCTGCCGCTGATCATCAACGAGGTATGCGCCCCCGAACCGGTGCGCGTGCTGATCATCGTATAGAGCGTCAGGGTCGACGGGCCGGGATCACTATAGGACCGGGCCGCAATCTCTGAGAAATCGGCCTGCGGGCGTTGAGAGCCCACGCAGCCAGCCACCGTTGCTGCCAAAAGGCAGGCAATCACTATCCTGATCACGATGGACCCCGATTTTAAGGTTTAAGAAGCGAAAACCGCCAGGAACAGGCACAGGAAGGCAATGGCTACGACGCACCACGTGGTCGCCTTGATAAAGCCGTCAAATGTTTTTTCCTGAACTTTGATGTCCATTTCGCCGTGCTTGTATTCAGCCATGTGAAAGATTCCCAATTCGCGTGTTTGAGACGTTGGTAATCGAAAACGCGAGGGCTGTCACCACGTCATTCGCGCGCAGGGGCCGCAGATTGGAACACCGAACAGCCCGGATACCCAAAGCCCCAGCGCCACGGCAGGCCAGAACAGGGCGCGCCGCCGAATCGAACAGCCGCAAACATCGCTTCGGCTGTCACGGAATGGGCGGTGCGAATCTGGTCGGGTGTCATGTCATAGCGGACGGAATACTCTTCGGCGTGCTCAGTGCCGTGCTGTTTCACGCAGGCGCGCAGCGTGTCATCCGCTGACAGGCGCGCGTCATAACTGTCTTCGGCGCGCAGGGCTGCACCCGCGTTGTGATAGGCCCGATCATGGGCCACGCAGCAGTATTCCCAGGGTGGGTGCGCTTCATACAAAGCGCGGAACTTCGGGAAGGTCTCGGCCACGAACCGCCAGCTGGTCGACAACCCGCCCGAGCATCCATCAGTCTCGAATACTGTTAAATCTGCTCCCTCGCTTTGCGCGATCAGCGCGCGATGGGCGGGCAGTTCGAGGCTGCGCATGAAATCTTGCGCCGCGACCGGGCTGGCCAGAACCGACAGGATCAGCGTCAGTTTACGGGCTGGCATCGCGCATCGCCTGTTTGTCCACGGACATGCCAAAAGTAGTTGCAAGCCACAGCAAAAGGCGCTCAGCCGGGCCCATCTCGGCCCGGATGCGCAACACCTCGTTGGCCAGCGCCGGGTCATCGGTGATCAACCCGTCTACCCCCATCGAAGCCATGGCCGACATCTGCAGCGGGTCATTCACCGTCCAGACATAGATATCCTTGCCCGCCGCCTGCACGCTGCGGACCAGCCCCGGCGTCGCCATGCCTGCATTGACGGCCACAAACTCACCTTCAAGCCCTGAAAGGTCTCCGACCGCCGTGGCGGCCAGAACACCGGCGCGCCATTCAGGGCGCAGTTTTTCCATTTTCTGCACGGCGGGGTATTTCAGCGACATGGTGGCGATGTCGTCCTGCATCTCGAACTCTTCCACCAGCGCGGCGACGCGATTTTCCAGATCGACGTCGTGACCGTAATATTTCAACTCAATGATGACCTTGGCCTTGCCCTTTGCTGCCTCCAGAACTTGTCGCAGAGTCGGGGTGCGTTCGTCGGCGTATTCAGGATCGAACCAACTGCCGATGTCGATCTCGGCCACGTCTTCCATCGTGGAATCCCAGACCTTGGTGGGCACGCCCGCCAGTTTCATGAAATCACTGTCATGAGCCACGATCACCACGTCATCTGCCGTTTCCTGCACGTCGATCTCGACCCAATCGGCACCGTCCTCAATGGCTTTCAGAACTGCGGCCATGGTGTTTTCCGGCCGCAACGCTGCAGCCCCCCGGTGGCCGATCACCTCGGCCCGGTCGGGGGCATCGACACGGTCCAGCACCTCCTGCCCGACCCATAGCCCCGCAACCAAGGCCACCGCCGCGCCGCCAAGAGCGGCGAGAAGCGGCACGCGCAAATTGCCCGGTTCGGGATGCGGGGGCTCCGAGGTCTTGATCTCGAAAAACCCATCCAGCAGCACCGCCAGCGCGCCCAGCGCCGTTGCGGCCAGAACCAGCCCGGCCAGAGACCACAGCCCGGCTACGATCAGACTGTAGATCAGCGCCATTTTCAGATGAGACGCCCCCTGCAGCGGCACCAGATCGAACAACAACCCCGCCACCGTCGCAATCAACGCGGCAATGACAATGCGCAGGCACAGCCAGATCGCCAGCTCAAGCTTGAGCCGCCCGCGCTTACCCTCCATCCGGGTGGCGCTGACGTTGAAGGCGCTGGCGGGGGCAACGGATTCGAACAACACCAGATGCAGGCCCAGCGCCCAGGCCGAGAGCCTGCGGATCAACACCCAAGCCATGACCAGCACCACCGCGCCGATCAGGCCCACGGCCACAAGGAAGGATGGCGGGCGGAACGTCAGGTAATAGTTGATGTCATAGTCGGTCAGGGTCCACCACGCGATCACCGCCGCGACAGCGGCAAATGGCACAACCAACAGCAACACCCGCAACACGAACCGCACCGCGAAACCGAATAGAGCGGGCAGGCGCGACAGGATCAGGCCAATGGCGGAACTGCCCGCGCGCCACGGGTCACGTTCACCCATTCGCAACGAGGCTGCCATGACCGAAAAGACCAGCACCTCAGCCAATAGAAACAGGCTAAGCACCACCACAGCCGCCACGAACCCGACCGGAGAC
Organism: Ruegeria sp. D3; assembly: GCF_056534465.1. NCBI lineage: Bacteria > Pseudomonadati > Pseudomonadota > Alphaproteobacteria > Rhodobacterales > Roseobacteraceae > Ruegeria > Ruegeria sp. D3. The sequence goes on along the minus strand of NZ_JBQFPK010000003.1, from coordinate 92,445 downwards.
AGGATGAATGCGGCGATGGCCTGATCCGTCAGCGCGGTCTGGTTTGACAGCGACACCGCCAGATTGACTGTAATCGCCACCCCCGGCGCGATCAGCGCAACCAGCAGCAGGCGCACGGCCAGATAGATCGGCACAAAGACACGTCGTCGCGCCCAGGCGCCGCGATAGGATGTTGTAACGGCTGAAAAAAGGCTCACCAGCGTTCCCCTTGAATGACCAACATATTCAAGGCCGCGCAGAGGTGAATTGCAAGATGTACGCTCAGCTTTCTTCCAGATCGGCCGCCAGACGGAATCCGATGCGGTTGGCTGGCTTGTCCTCGACCGATTTGGGCAGGGCGCGCAGCATCACGTTCAGCTGGCTGACATGCTGCACCAATTGCGTCCGCGCGCCGGGCCCGTCCGAGCCATAAAAGGTGATCATATCAGGGTCGAAATAGCCCATCCCTTCGATCCGCATCACGCCTGCATCGCCACCAGTGAAGCCCATGGCGACCTCGTGATCGGCATCCAGCGTTTTCTCGAAATTCTGGATATAAAGGATCAGCCGCTCATAGGCCCATTGCGCCGGGCTTTTGCTTTCAACCGGTTTTTGCAGTGTGTCGGGCAGATTTTGTGTGCCGGATTGAGCGTCAGGGTTGGCATGGACTTCGTAACAGCGGGGCAAGGCCGCCGCTTCTGCTGCCTCGGCCGAGGTTTCGATTTTGTCCATGGCATTACCCTTTGCGTTGAAACTCCCAAGCCCCGTCTGCGCGCCGCGTCCGGGTCACCGCTCCAATGTGATAAAGATGGTTCAGATGTGCAACCGACTCGACCAGCGCCAGCCCATATTCGCCATCGCCGATCTGGCGTTTGAACAGGGGCGGAAAGCACTCGGCGGCGGTTTTGGGTGTGTCCAGATAGTTTTGCAGACGCTCCAACGCACCATGGTGATTGTCGATCAGTTGCTTCATCCGCAGCGGAAGGCCAGTGAAGGGCAGCTTGTGCCCGCCCAACGCCAGGTGATCGGGGCGCGCCAACCCTTGCAGCCGCTCACAGGCCTCAAGCCATTCGGCCACCGGATCGGCCAGCGGCTCGGTCACATAAACCCCCAGATTGGGGCTGATTGAGCTTAGGATCTGATCGCCGGTGATCACCAGATTGTCGTCACGGCTCCAGAAGGTCGCGTGTTCGGGGGCGTGGCCATTGCCCATATGCACGTCCCAATCGCGCCCGCCCATTCGGATCACGCTGCCCTGCTTGATCCGGGTAAAGCCCAGCGGCATCGGATAGACCGTGTCGCAGAAATTGAACGGCCGTTCGGTCATGCGTTTGGCCAAGAAATCCGCATCCATCCCGGCGCTGCGGTAATAATCCAGCGTCTCGGTCGGCCAGGTTTCCTGCACGTCCAACTGCAGCATCCGCGAAAACAGCCATGCGGTGCGGGTTGTCACCAGCTCGGCCCCGTGTTCGGACTGGAACCAACCGGCATTGCCGACATGGTCAGGATGGTGATGTGTCACCACCACCCGTTTGACCGGCTTGCCGCCCAGCGGGCCCGCCATCAAATCAGCCCATATGCCGCGCGTCTTGTTCGAGGACAGACCGGTGTCGATCACCGTCCAACCGTCACCATCATCCAACGCATAGATGTTGACGTGATCCAGCGCCATGGGCAGCGGCAAGCGCATCCACAGCACGCCTTCGGCGACCTCAGTCGCCTCGCCCGGGGCCGGAGCCTCGGGCCAGGGATAACGGATCGTCAAAGGGCTCTGGCCGTCCATCAGGCGGCCAGTTCTTCTGCGCTGAGACCGTAGACATCTTCGGCCCCGTTTTGCGCCTGCGCCAGCAGACCTGCGTATTCAGGCAGCAGTGCGTTGATGTAGAAGCGCGCCAGCTTGAAGCGCGGACCTTCGGGCTCGGCCAGCGCCGCCTTCAGGTGGTAATGCGCGCCCAAAATGCGGGCGAAGGCATGCAAATAGGGCACGGCACCGGCAAAACGGTTGTTCATGTCGGCCTGCGACACCAACCACTCGGTGGCCTCGCGCAGGCTTTCGGTGGCTTCCCAGACCGGACCGGCCAGTTCCGGCATGGTCGCACGGGCCGTTTCAGCGTGATCCTCGATCTCGTCCAGAAGACGGCTGGCCGCTTCGCCGCCATCCATCATCTTGCGGGCCACAAGGTCCATCGCCTGAATGCCGTTGGTTCCCTCATAGATCGCTGTCACGCGGACATCGCGATAGAACTGCGCCGCGCCGGTTTCCTCGATGAAGCCCATTCCACCGTGGACCTGCACGCCCTCTTCCGAGACGCGCATGCCTGTTTCGGTTCCAAACGCCTTGCTGATCGGGGTCAGCAGCGCAGCGCGCGACACCCATTCGGGATCATTGGTGGCCGTCGCCATGTCGATCGCCGCCGCATTGGCCAGCATGATCGCCCGCGCCGCAAACGTGTCGGCACGCATGCTCATCAGCATCCGCCGTACATCGGCGTGGTCGATGATCGTCCCCGAGGGCGTCTTGCCCTGCTTGCGTTCCAGCGCATAGGCCAATGCGTGCTGATAGGCACCCTCGGCCACGCCAACGCCCTGACCACCCACGCCCAGACGCGCGTTGTTCATCATGGTAAACATCGCGGCCATACCGCCATGTTCCTTGCCCACAAGCCAGCCTTTGGCACCGTCATACTGCATCACGCAGGTCGGCGAGCCGTGAAGGCCCATCTTATGTTCCAGCGAAACCACTTTCAGGTCATTCGCCACGCCGGGATTGCCGTTTTCGTCTGGCAGGTATTTGGGCACCAGGAACAACGAAATCCCCTTGGTTCCAGGGACGCCGTCGGGCAGACGCGCCAGAACAAGGTGGCAGACGTTTTCCGCAAAATCGTTGTCGCCCCAAGAGATGTAGATTTTTTGGCCCGACACCGCGAAAGTACCATCGCCATTGGGTTCCGCTTTTGATGTCAGCGCACCCACATCCGAACCGGCCTGCGGTTCGGTCAGATTCATGGTGCCTGACCACTCGCCCGCGATCATCTTGGGCAGGTACAGCTCTTTCAGCGCATCACTGGCGTGGTGTTCCAACGCTTCGATCTGGCCCTGCGTCATCAGCGGGGCCAATTGCAGTGACAGACAGGCCGCTGACATCATCTCGTTTACGGCGGTTGTCAGAGTCATCGGCAGGCCCATGCCACCATATTCGGGATCCGCGCTCATGCCGATCCAGCCGCCTTCGGCAATCGCTTTCCAGCCGTCACCATAACCCGGTGAGGTGCGCAAAACACCGTTCTCCAGCCGCGCCGGCTCCAGATCGCCGGGGCGTTGCAGCGGGGCCATGACCTCTTCGCACATCTTTCCAGCTTCGGTCAGAATCGCGCTGACCACGTCTTCGCTGGCTTCCGAAAACTTGTCAGTGGCGGCGATCTGTCCGAAATCGACCGCGTGGCGGAACAGGAATTCGTAGTCAGAGACTGGTGCGCGATATGGCATGGCTTCACCTCGGGGCTGTATAAAGGTCTGCAACGGCGGGGTTGGAAAACCCAGCGCCCACCGTTATTCATCTGGATTTGGACGATTACGTACCTGTCCCCATGATACAAGCAATCAAAACGCGGCGTCACCACCCATGATCCCCAACGGAACACACGAACTGTTCGCCGACCCAGACGGAATTGCGCAGGCAGCGGACCTGCTGCGGCAAGGACAGCTTGTCGCTTTCCCGACCGAAACAGTCTACGGGCTAGGCGGCGATGCCTGCAACGGAGAGGCCGTGACCCGCATTTATGCAGCCAAAGGCCGCCCCAGTTTCAACCCATTGATCGCGCATGTTGCATCGGTCGACGCCGCAAAACGATTTGTGACATGGTCCGATCAGGCACAGGTCCTGGCAGATGCTTTTTGGCCCGGCCCGCTGACTTTGGTTTTGCCATTGCGCGCTGACCATCAAGTGTCGTCTCTGGTGACCGCTGGACTAGATACACTGGCCATTCGCGTTCCGGCCCATCCAACGGCACGCGCTATTCTCGAAGCCTTTGACGGGCCCGTTGCAGCGCCATCAGCGAACCCGTCAGGGCAAATCAGCCCGACAACCGCTGATCATGTGTGGGCCGGGTTGGACGGACGCATTGCCGCTATCGTGAACGACGGCCCGTGCGGGGTCGGTCTGGAATCGACGATCGTTGGACTGGCCGGTGATCCAACCTTGCTACGGCCCGGCGGCGTCGCGCTGGAAGAGATCGAGAGCACCCTGAACACCCGCCTCCATCTACATCAAACCGGAGATCTGCTGACAGCACCCGGCCAGTTACTATCCCACTACGCGCCCGATGCCCCGGTTCGCTTGAATGCTGACGCCACTCAGGGGGACGAGGTGCTGTTGGGTTTTGGGTCTGTTCCTTGCGACCTCAACCTGTCGGCTAAAGGCAATTTGGTCGAAGCCGCCGCTAACCTGTTTGCAGCGCTCCACCAGTTGAATACCACCGGTCGACCGATTGCGGTTTCGCCAATCCCAGATCACGGCCTTGGGGCAGCAATCAATGACCGTCTGCGCCGCGCCGCTGCACCGCGCGATCGCTGATCAGGCACGCCCGGCGCTGGCCGACAAAGTCAACGGATCAACACCCAAAGTGGCAAGCGCGGCCTCCCATTTCTCGTCATCGGGGACGTCGAACACCAGTTTCGAGGACGCATCCGTGGTCAGCCAGCCATTCATGGCGATCTCATCCTCAAGCTGGCCAGGCCCCCAGCCGGAATAGCCCAGCGCCAATGTCGAATTGAGTGGACCACGACCCGAGGCCAGATCTTCAAGGACGTCCAATGTCGCGGTCATGCTGAAATCATCCGAAATTTTCATCGAATGAAGATTCGCATCATAGTCTGAACTGTGCAGAACAAAGCCGCGCGACATCTCGACCGGCCCACCAAAATGTACGAGGCGTTCGCCCACGACAGGGATTCGGCAGGCGATGTTGAGCTGCCCAAGCAAAGTCTTGATCCGCAGGTCTGACGGCTTGTTGATGATCAGACCCATCGCCCCATCATCTCCGTGGCTGCACATATATACCACCGAATGATCAAAGCGCGGATCGCCCATACCCGGCATCGCAATCAACAGTTTTCCGGTCAGGTCCATAAGATGGCATCTCTTGCTTGGTGCCCTTCAACAATGGCCCCGAGCGGCGGCGATTGGCAAGAGATCAGCGCAGATTTCCGCAGATTTCATTCGAGTGACCTGAACGTGACTTGGAATCTGCGTCGGGACCGCGCATTTATAGGTTATGAACGTACATATGACAGTCTCAGCGGTCGCATTGACCTTCGCCCTTGGATTTGTTGCCCCGGCATCCGGTCAGGTGACTGGTACCGTGGCAGAATTGGATATTCTCGACGGTGGTCGCACCACGCAGGGAACCTATATGACAGCCGTGCGGGTGACGTTGGATGATGGGTGGAAAACCTATTGGCGCGCGCCCGGTGATGCAGGCATTCCACCGCATTTCGACTGGAACAGTTCGGACAATGTTGGGAACGTATCGATTACTTGGCCGACCCCTGAAGTCTTTGTCCAGAATGGACTGCAATCCATCGGGTACGAAGACCAGCTTGTTCTGCCGGTTGAGATTACACCGAAGAATCCCAGCCAACCAGTGCACCTGAAAGGCACGATGGATCTTGGCGTGTGCAAGGAAGTCTGCATCCCGGCACAACTGGACTTCGATCACAGACTGAACGCCGATGCCGGGCGCAACCCGACCATTGCCGCAGCACTCGCGCAGCGCCCCTATTCCGCAAAAGAAGCAAGGGTCGCTCAGGCCAGCTGCCGCCTGACACCGACATCGGACGGGATGCAGATCGAAGCTCGGGTGACCATGCCCTCGGCTGGCGGTCAGGAACTGGCAGTGATTGAGCCCGGCAATCCCACTCTTTGGGCATCACAACCCGACACTGAGCGCCAGGGTGACACGCTTGTTGCCACGTCCGAAGTGATCAGCGCATCCGGGGCCCCCTTTGCGTTGGAGCGGTCCGAGATCAGGATCACAGTTCTGGGCGCAAATCACGCGGTTGACATCAAAGGGTGCAGCGCGGGCTGATCCTGATGGTTCAAACGCCAAAAATCGGGGCACTGGCCGTCGTCATACACGACGCGCAGGTTCTGCTTGTGCAACGCAGCAAACAGCCAGACGCCGGATTGTGGGGCTTTCCCGGCGGTCATGTGGAATGGGGCGAAACCGTTCTGCAAGCCGCACAACGCGAATTGCATGAGGAAACCTCGGTCACGGCGAAGCCTCTGCATTATCTGGACAATCTGGATCTGTTGCGACGGGACTCGCACGGTGCTGTAGTGTCGCATTATCTTTTGGTTGGTGTGGTGTGCGCATACCAGTCCGGGCAGCCTGTTGCAGGCGACGATGCGCTGGATGCGCGTTGGTTTCCTTTGGAACAGATACGGCGCGGTGTCCTGCCCATGAGCAATCGGGTCAATGATCTATTGGAGACGGCGCTGCGCCGAAACTAGGCCGAGCGGGCCTTGAGTCGTGCGAAAAACAGGCCAGACGCGGCGATGCTGAGCACAAGAATGACAACCGCTCCCACAACAAATGCGCCCAGCCCCATTTGCAGGGCTACGAGGCCGTCCGCAGACCCATAAAGCCGAGACAATATACCCAAAGGCGCACCCGTAATGACCGGGAGCACCATGGTTATGCCGAACCAAACCAGCAACGCTGTACCGGTGGCGGCAAGAGCGCCCTGCACCACCCGGTCAGGCGCGCGCACCGCGCGCCGCATAGCCGTGATCGGACGCGACAGGTCGTTCAGAATGCCCAACAGCGCCGGCACCAGAACCAGTACCAAAATCATCCCGAAGGCCAGGCCATAGACCAGAGTAATCACCGTCGGCTTGAGGAATTGCGCTTGTTGCGACCCCTCATACAGCAACGGGGTCAGGCCAAGAACAGTCGTCAGCGTTGTCAGCATAACCGGACGCAATCGGTCTGCGGTTCCTTCGATGATAGACGGCACCAGCCCGCGATCCAGCTGATAAGCATCAATCGTCGTCACCAAAACGATCGAGTCGTTGATGATAATCCCGGTCATCCCCAGCAGCCCTACAACGGTGAACATGCTCAGCGGCACCTCCCAGATGTAGTGGCCCCAGATCGTTCCAACCAACCCAAACGGAATAATCGCCATAACGACCAGAGGTCGCGTCCAACTGGCAAAGACCCAAGCCAGAACAAGATAGATGCCGGTCAGACACAGGATAAGACCGGTGCGGGCCTCGGACAAAAACTCATCCTCCTGCTCGCTCAAACCCGCCATGGTCCATTCGACCTGACGTTTGGCGGCGATGTCGGGTAGAATTTCCTCGCTCATCGCGCGGTTTATCTCTTCGGCGCGGGTGGGGTCGTCTTCCGCGATGTCGCCATTGACCGAGATGACCCGCAGGCCGTTTTCACGGCGGACAGTAGAAAACCCTGACTTGCGCTGAACTGATACGATATCGGCCAGCGGCACATACACGCCATCCGGAGTCCGCATCAGTGTGCGTTCCAGGAAATCGGCAGTCAGCTCGTCCTCGGGCAATTCGACCCGGATTTCAGCACTTCGGGGACCGTCGGGGAAGGTCGCGGCCTCAATCCCGTTCAAACGATCGCGCAACACACGGCCAAGTGTTTCAATCCGGAAGCCCAGTGCTTGTCCCTGCGCCGTCAGATCCAGAATGAACTCTTCCTTGTCATAGGCAAGATTATCCTCCAGCGCCGAGACTTCGGGGTATTTCGAAAGCTCGGCCTGAAGGTCTTCGGACGCGGCCTTAAGCGTGTCTACGTCTGCGCCATAAAATTGCACGTCAATCGCATCACCACCCGGCCCCGACCGCCAGCCACGGAAGCTGAGCAATTCGACCTTGGGATGGCGCGGGACGAAATCCTGCAATTCGCCAACGAATTCAAAACTGGAATAGGGGCGCAGATCGGCATCGATCAACTCGATCGAGATGCCACCAAGAAGATCTTCGTCCTTGCCATCTGCCGCAGACAGTCCGCGGCCCGCCGATCCGCCAATCTCGGACAAGACATAGTCAATGGGATTGCGCCCATGGCGTTCTTCGTAAATTTGCCCCAATTCGTCCACGGCGGTCTGCAACTGACGCATCATGGCCAGAGTGTCATGACGCGTCGCGCCTTCTGCCATTATGAAATTGCCGGTGACCGAACCACGCTCGGGCGCATTGAAGAATCGCCACTTCACATCACCTTTGATGAACAGCGCCGCCTGGCTTGCCAGGATCAGGATCATCAGCGCCACAACGACATAACGCGCCCAGATGACCCATGCGATGAATGGGCGGAACAACCGATCGCGCACCCAGCGGAACCCGCGATTGACGACCCGGTTAGGCCAATCATACCAGTGTTCTTTCGCGGAATGTGCAATGGCGTGGGCCATATGGTTCGGCAGGATCAAAAAACACTCGATCAACGAAGCGATCAGAACCGCGATCACAGTGAAGGGAATGTCTCGGATCAACTCGCCGAACCGGCCGCCGATCGCGGTCAGACCGAAAAAGGCAATGACCGTTGTCAGGGTCGCGGCAAAAACCGGCATCGCCATGCGCCGCGCCGCGCTTTCAGCTGCCACCATCGGGGCCTCGCCCAAGCGACGAGCACGGAAATCGGCATGTTCACCGACAACAATTGCGTCGTCCACAACGATACCCAGCGTGATGATCAGACCAAACAGCGACACCATGTTGATCGACAACCCGCCAATATACATGAAAGCAATCGCCGCAGACATCGCCACCGGGATCCCCGCCGCCACCCAGAACGCGATACGCGCATTCAGGAACAGAAAGAGCAGACACACAACCAGCCCCAGGCCCATGAGGCCATTGTCGATCAGGATGTCCAGCCTGTCGGTGATTGCCTGCGCGCGGGTTCGGATCAGCTCGACCGACACGCCTACGGGCAGGCTGGCCTGCATCTCGGCCACGACCTCCTCGACAGTGCCCTGAATCTCGATCGCGTCCCCTAGGTTCGAGCGATCCACCCGCACTGACATCGCTGGATCTTCACCTACGAAATAGCTGCGAATTCGGTCAACGCCCTCAAGGCGGATCTGCGCCACGTCGCCGATCAGCAACTTGGACCCGTCAGGGAAGTTGCGCAGCGGGATGCCTTCGATTTCCTCAGGTGTTCGCTTCTCGGTGCCGGTGCGAATGCGGGCATTGGCACCCGTAACATCCCCGGCGGGGTTAGCCGTGACTTCGGCCGCAACGGCAGTCGCGATCTCGGACAGTGTGATATCGTTGGCAATCAACTGCGCGGTCGGAACCTCAACCACCACGCGCGGTGCAGCCAGCCCCCGGATGGTCGTCCGCGTAACACCCACGGCAAACAGGCGGTTGATCAGTTCATCGGTGAATTTGGCAAGCTGATCCGGGGCAACAGGCCCGGTTACCACCACATCCGTTACACGGTCCCGCCACGCACCGCGTCGGATCGTAGGCTCTTCGGCATCTTCTGGCAGGTTGGTCACGCCATCAACGGCTGTTCTGACTTCTTCTACTGCGCGAGACATGTCCCAATTCGGCTCGAACTCCAGCCGAATGCTGGTCCGCCCCTCGCGCGAGGTCGCCTCGGTACTGGAAACGCCCTCAACCGCCAGCAGCGCAGGTTCAAGCGCCTGAACGATTCCGTTGTCCACATCCTCGGGACCCGCCCCCTCCCACACGACGTCGACGTCAACACGTTCAAGTATGACGTCTGGAAAGAACTGCGCCCGCATGTTGGGCAAAGCCGCCACACCCAGCACCAACAAAACCAGCAGCAAAAGGTTCGCCACTGTGCGATGCCGGGTGAAATAGCTGAGTATACCGCTTGCCGCGCCGGGGATCTCGCGCATCATAGCGGTTAACCTCCGGCCCGGTTTTCAATGCGGCGCACCAGAGATGCCGGAACTTTCGCCTCGCTGAGCTGCCCCAGGACGCGGTCTTTCATATCCTTCGGCATCTTGTCGCTGGCCTCGACCTGCGCGACAAGCTGCGCGCGCTGCTCGTCCGACAGCTCGACCAAATCGGGTTCAGCCCCAGCATTGGCTTCGATCCGCAAGGGGCGGACACGAACACCAGCACCCAGCAACGGCGTGCGCCCGATGACAACCTCGCGGCCGTCCAGACCTTTGCCCCGCAACAAAACCTCGTCTCCCTGACGACGGATCAGTTCGACCGGCAAAGCTTCGAGCCGGTCATCCGTGCCCAGCACCAGAACCGTGCCAACCGCATCCAGAACCGAAGATGGCAGCCGCACTACATTGTCCAATGGCTGTTCCTGCACGGTCACTGTCACGAAGTCACCGGGTTTGAAACCCGACGTGTTGTCCATCCGCGCATAAAGCAAGCGCCCCGTTTGCCCCTCGCCGGCTGATCCACTATCGCGGCTTATGCGACCAGTAGCGGACAGATCAGTGCCCGTGACCTCAAGCGAGACCGTGACAGGTGCGTTGATCAGATCGCCCTCGGCATCCAGTAAACGCACGAATTGCGCGGTCGAAACGCGGAACGCGACTTCAAGCGCATTCGGATCGACCAGTTCTGCCAGTTTTTCATTGGCCGATACCAAACGGCCTTCAACCAGCGTTACATCCGTCAATGTCCCGCCAAAACGGGCGCGGACGGTCATGTCCTCCAAATCACGTTCGGCGGCCTCAAGCGCGATACGGGCGCGTGACAATAAAGTTGTGGCTTGATCCACCCGCGACTCGGCCTGCGCCAAGGCGATCCGGCGGGCCAGAACGGCCTGCTGCGCTGCAGCTTCGGCCAATTCGGCTTCTTCTACCGATGCCGCGGCGCCAACACCCCGGCTTTGCAGGTCTTTTTGCCGTTGCATGGCACGCCCACGCAGCTCTGCCTGTGCCTCGGCCGAATTCAACTCATCCTGAGCAAGCAACAAAGACCGCTCGGCGTCGCGTTCTTCGAATTGGGCATCCAGCAGATCTGACTTGGCCCGATCCAGCGCCGATTGCGCATCGGCGGGGTCCAGTTCGACCAAAACCTCGCCGGCACTAACGGAACCACCATCCTCGAAGTCATCCGACAGAGACACTACGCGCCCGCCCAGTGCCGCGCGCAGTTCCAAGCGTCTGCGGCTTTGTACTTCACCAAATGCCTCGAGATAGGGTGTCACGGTTTCCAATTCGGCTGGACGAACCGTAACAGCAAAAATACGTTCACGCGCCTGCGGGGCCGCGTCTTCACGCGTCAACAAATCCTGAACCGCGCCCGCAATAATCTGGGCGGCCGCAAACAAGAGAGCCAGCGTCAAAGACGCTAGAAACACTCCGACAAGGCTTTGCCTCAGAAAACGCATATTGCACTTACCCCGGTTGCATCAGGCTACCTGCCGCAAAAGGTAGCTGTGCGGTCAAAAATGCCAAGCCACAAAGCGGTTATGAACAGTTGAACGTGCGACCAGTCTACTTCCGTCGCAGATGTTCGTCCAATCTTGGCATTATTTCCACGAAATTGCAGGGACGGTGGCGGTAGTCGAACTGCTTTTCAAGAATCGCGTCCCAAGCATCCTTGCAGGCGCCAGGGCTGCCGGGCAATGCGAACAGATAGGTGCCGCCGGCCACGCCCCCCGTGGCGCGGGATTGAACGGCCGAAGTGCCGATCTTCTCCATCGACACGATCGTGAACACTGTTCCGAAGGCTTCGATCTCTTTCTCATAGACGTCCCGATGCGCCTCGACCGATACATCGCGCCCGGTCAGACCAGTGCCACCGGTCGAGATCACAACGTCGATATCCGGATTGGCGACCCAGTCGCGCAACTGATCAGCAATCTGAGCGCGCTCATCGCGGATGATCTTGCGGTCCGCCACCAAATGACCTGCCTTTTCGATACGCTCCACCAGTGTCTGCCCCGAGCGGTCCTCGTCCAGCGAGCGGGTGTCCGAGACGGTCAGAACCGCGATCCGTACCGGAATGAAGTCTTTGGTTTCGTCGATGCGTGACATCTTGCGTCAAGCCCTTTCCATAATGGCAAGCCGGATGGCAAGGGCGGTGAAAATCCCTCCTGTCACCCAGCCCATGATACGCGAGGCGCGCGGGTTCGAGATCAGAACCTTGCCCGCGCTACCGGCAAACACCCCGACCAGCCCATTCACCACAAACCCACCCAGCGCTATCACCACGCCAAAGATCAGGAATTGCGGTAGGATCGGACCAAGGGCCGGATTTACGAATTGCGGGATAAAGGCCAGCACGAACAGAATGACCTTGGGATTGGTCAGGTTCACAACCATGCCATCCCTGAAAGCGTGATGTGCGGGTCTGGCGGGTGTTTCTGCAGATATAGCCCCGTTTCGGATCGCGCCCCAGGCCAGATACAGCAGATAGGCCACGCCCATCCAGCGGATCACGTCAAACAGCCACGGCAGCGCCGCCACCGCGGCCCCCAGCCCCAGCCCGGCCAGCAGGACGTGCACCATAAGCCCGACCGAGACGCCAGCACTGGCCACCAAGGCCGGTTTAGACCCCGATTTCAGACCCTGCCCGAAACAGAACATCATATCCGCGCCCGGCGTGAAGTTCAGCGCCAAAGCCGCCGGTATGAAAGCCAGTAAGGTGACAGTTTCAATCATGCCGCACCCTCAAACCAATTCACGCGCGGCCCTAGATTGGCGATCTGAGTGCGTCCCAGCGTACCGCGATATCCCCAACTGTCGTGGATATGCCCGTGCAACGACAACTGTGGCTGTAGCCGCTCAATAGCGTCACGCACGGCGGTAGATCCTACCGCATCACCGGTCGACGTCACATCTCCATAGCCTTTGGGCGGAGAATGCGCGATCAGGATGTCAGTCCCATCGCAGCGGTCCAGCAACTCGGTCGCCTCGGCCTCGGTCAGGTCGCAGGACCAGTCTCCGAACGGTGTGAGCGGCACGCCGTAACCCAGACCGAACAGGCGCAGGCCGTCTATTGTCATGCCCGAGCCGTGCAGGACATGAACACCCTGCGGCGCGGCCTGTGTTAACTCCTCGGCGCTTTCGGCATTGCCGGGCACCAAAACCAAAGGCGCGGCGATGCCGGACAGCATCTCCATCGCTTCGTCCAAACCTTGCCGCATCTTGCAGAAATCCCCGGCGCCAATCACCAAATCAGCTTCTGCGCTAGCTGTAACCAGTTGGTTGGCGTGGTTGCGGGACATATGCAGGTCGGAAAAGGCCAGAATGCGCATCACTTGCCCTCCAACCGGGCTTTCAGCTCCAGCAAATCGGCCCAGGCTTGTCGTTTGGCCTGTGGCTGGCGCAGCAGATAGGCGGGGTGGAACATAGGGATCACCGGTAGGTTCATCGCCTGATCCCAGTGACCGCGCAGTCGGGTGATGCCGCGTTTGCCCAGCACCGCCTGACAGCTGATATTGCCCATGACCACCAGAACCTCGGGCTTGGCCAAGGCCACGTGCCGTTCCAAAAACGGCTTCATCATCCCGATCTCTTCGGGCTTGGGATCCCGGTTTTGCGGAGGCCGCCATGGCAGCACATTGGTAATGTAGACGTTCTTGTGACGATCCAGATCAATCGCGGCTAACATCCGGTCCAATAACTGACCCGCGCGGCCGACAAAGGGTTTACCTTCGCGATCTTCCTCGCGCCCCGGAGCCTCGCCGATGATCATCACTCGCGCCCCCGGCGTGCCATCGGAAAACACCAACTGCCGCGCCCCGCGCTTCAGCTCGCAATGGTCAAACGCCTCCATGGTCGCGCGCAATTGATCCAGCGATCCCGCGCCTTGAGCCGCAGCTGTGGCCACCGCAGACGGATCAACCTGTTTGGGTTTTTCCGGCGCCGCCTGCGCCACAGGTTTCTTGACCTTGGGCGCGGTGTCAGGCAACGCGTAGCGGTCTATCGGCACATCCCCGATAGACTCGGTCGCGCCCAGTTCGATCTGCCAGTCCAAAAGGGCTCGCGCCGTGTGATAATCCAAAGCCGATTCCATGCCTCACAATCTAACCAGCTTTTGACCGAGGGAAAGCGAATAGCACTTGATCGACCCGGCAACCGGGCAGACCATGGCACTATTCATGCCGAGCCTTATTCGATTCTTTCTGGTTATCTTGCTGCTGATCCCCGTCAGCACCTCTGGCTTTGCGCAGGTGAACGACCGTTTCGGCGTTCAGAACCGAGGTATCCAAGATCGCAACGGCTTCCAACAGCGCAACCGTATCCAGAACCAATGCCGCGCGGGGCAACTCAGATGTGGACGGAATTGCTGCCCCGTTGGACAACGCTGCAGTTTTGACGGAAACTGCATCCCGCCCGGTGGCACCTATTGCGGCGGCGGCTTTTCCTGCGGTCCATTTGAACGCTGCGTCGGCAATCGCAGATGTGCCCCAAAGGGCGAAAACAAGTGCCGGTCCAGTCTGGACTGCCCCAGCGGCACCGCCTGCAACGGGCGTGGCGAATGCGAAGCGATCCAGCTGGAATTCACTCTGCCCCGGCCAAAATGCGACGATGGCCGCACCTGCGCCAGCGGCACAAGCTGCCTGCCCGGCGGTGGATGCACCCGCCCCGGCTGGTTCCTGTGCGAAGAGACCGGATCACAATGTCGGCAGGGTTTCAAATGCTCGGCCAATCAGGGCTGCGTCCCGGTCAAAGCGGTCGATTGCGGCAATGCCAAATGGTGCAGACCCGGCGAGCGATGCCTGCCCGAAGGCGGATGTGAGAAACTGCCCGAAGGCTCTGAACCATAGGTTGCTTTAGCACCCACAGGTTTCTATAAGCGGCTCGATTGTCAGACAGGAGCCCGCCCATGCGTTTCGCCCATCGTCACCTTCTTGGCATCGAGCATCTGTCGCAGTCCGATATCACCGCCATTCTGGATCTGGCCGAAAAATATGTCGATCTGAACCGCCAATCGACCAAGCATTCCGATGTGCTGTCGGGGCTGACGCAGATCAACATGTTCTTTGAGAACTCGACCCGCACACAGGCCAGCTTTGAGCTGGCAGGCAAACGGCTTGGCGCGGATGTGATGAACATGGCGATGCAGGCCAGCTCGATCAAAAAGGGAGAAACCCTGATCGACACGGCGATGACGCTGAATGCGATGCATCCCGATCTGCTGGTGGTGCGGCACCCGCATTCCGGCGCGGTGGACCTGTTGGCGCAAAAGGTGAATTGTGCCGTGCTGAATGCGGGCGACGGCAAGCACGAACACCCCACGCAGGCGCTGCTGGACGCGCTGACCATCCGCCGTGCAAAGGGCCGCCTGCACCGTCTGAACATCGCAATTTGCGGGGATGTGGCGCATTCCCGCGTGGCGCGGTCGAACCTGATCCTGCTGGGCAAGATGGAAAACCGCATCCGCCTGATCGGCCCACCGACGCTGGTGCCCTCGACCTTTGCCGAGTTCGGGGCCGAGATCTACGACGACATGAATGAGGGCCTTCAAAACGTCGACGTCGTCATGATGCTGCGCCTTCAACGTGAGCGGATGGATGGCGGGTTCATCCCCTCGGAGCGCGAATATTACCACCGCTACGGGCTGGATGCGGCGAAACTGGCGCTGGCCAAGCCCGACGCGATCGTCATGCATCCCGGCCCGATGAACCGCGGCGTGGAAATCGACGGCACGCTGGCCGATGACATCAACCGGTCCGTCATTCAGGAACAGGTGGAGATGGGCGTCGCCGTCCGCATGGCCGCGATGGAACTACTAGCCCGCAACCTGCGCGAGGCCGCATGAGCGACCTGACCGTTGCCCCCCATGAACGCGGTGTGATCCGCCTGTTCACGCTGGACATGCGCCCCGAAGAGGCAAAGTTCCTGCGCGAACCTGGTGCCGCCGATACAGTTCTTGGGGTCGATGGTTTGGATAAAGGGCAGATCGATATCTTTCCGGTCTCGGACCTCGAAGACCTCGGGCTCTATGGATATTTGCATGAAGGCGGCGGTGTGTCCGAGGATCAGCTAAACCGCACAATGCTGGATGCTATCGAAGGCTGGGTCATGGCCGTCCGCAGCGCAGCTTTTCGCGGCCAAGCTGCGACACTGAACCCCGACCCACGGGTACGCCTGTTGGGGCTATACACCGAAGAGGCAACAAACTGGACCGGCGGCGTGATCGAGACCGAAAGCGCCAAGCCCTTCTCGGCCCCCCAGAACCCCGTAGAAAACAACGCACCGCGCCGCATCGGGTCCGCGATCCTAGCGGTGATCGCATTGCTTATTGTCGGAGGTGCCCTATGGCTGATTCTGTAGTCTTCACGCCACATCGAAATGCCTATATCCAGACCAACCTGACCCTAGCAGCTATTGCGATGGCCGGAGCGATGATCGTGTTGTGGCTGATCGGCAATCCCTATGTCTGGACCGGCGCACCTGCAGGGTTGGCCGCCATCGGGTTTCGCGCGTGGTATCTAGCCTCGGAAGAGCTGACAAACACATGGGAGATGTCGGACACCACCCTCACCGGCCCCGGCCCACGCACTATTGCCCTGAACCAGATCGAGGCCGTCAACACGATGGGCAGTTTCGTGCAGGTTGTCACCAAAAGCGGCGACAAGCACCTGATCAAGTACCAAGCCGACCCCGCCGCCACCAAAGCCACCATCGAAAGGGCCATGGGATGAGCGACGACTGGTGGCGCAAGAAAATACCCGACACTGAACAGGTGCTGTGGCATGGGCGGCCTTACCAGGGGTACTTTCCTTCGCGCCTGAGATGGGCATATGGCATTCTAATTGTCTGCCTTGCGCTCGGTTGGGTTGCCAGCCCTTGGTTCGCGGAGACTTTGCGCGACTATTGGAAGCTTATCGGATGCACGCTGCTGCTGGCGTTCTTCATGTGGTGGGAACGGTTAATCCGCATGCGGCGCGTCTATGTTGTGACCAATCGCAACGCCTGGTGGATCAGCGAGATATTTAAAGCAAAATCCTTGTCCATTAATCCCGACCTGAAATTCTATCGCAACGGACGCAACATCGTGTTTTCGCAACTGCGTTTCCTGGTATTCGAATACCTCCCCGCCCCTGACTCCGCAATGGAAGCCCTGACCAAAGCCCAAGAGGCCCAGACATGACCGCCCAGATTTTCACCAACGCCCGAATGATCGACCCCGAGGCGGGAACGGATGCCCTCGGTTGGCTACTGATTGCGGACGGTCAGATAAAGGACCACGGCAAAGGCGCAGCCCCGACAACGGACGCGCAGATGATCGATTGCGGCGGGCAGTGCCTCGCCCCCGGCATCGTGGATATCGGCGTCAAGGTCTGCGAGCCAGGCGAACGGCATAAGGAAAGCTATAAATCTGCAGGTCTGGCCGCCGCTGCCGGAGGTGTGACCACCATCGTCACCCGACCTGACACCAGCCCAGCGATCGACACGCCGGAAACACTTGAATTCGCTACCCGCCGCGCACAAGCAGATGCGCCGGTGAATGTTCTGCCAATGGCCGCGCTGACCAAAGGGCGCGAGGGTCGCGAGATGACCGAGATCGGCTTTCTGCAAGACGCAGGCGCCGTGGCCTTCACCGATTGCGACCACATGATCGCCAACACCAAGGTATTTTCCCGTGCTCTGACCTATGCGAAATCCTGCGGGGCACTGGTGATTGCGCATCCGCAGGAACCCGGCCTCAGCGCCGGAGCGGCCGCTACCAGCGGCAAGTTCGCCGCGCTGCGTGGTTTACCTGCCGTTTCGCCCATGGCTGAGCGCATGGGGTTGGACCGTGATATCGCCCTGCTGGAAATGACCCGGGCCAAATACCATGCCGATCAGATCACCACCACCCGCGCCCTGCCCGCGCTGGAACGCGCCAAACGCAACGGGTTGGACATCACCGCAGGCACATCGATCCACCATCTGACGCTGAACGAGTTGGACGTGGCCGACTATCGCACCTTCTTCAAGGTGAAACCGCCTCTGCGGTCCGAGGGTGACCGGCAGGCGGTGATCGAGGCGGTGCGGACCGGACTGATTGATACAATCAGTTCCATGCACACGCCGCAGGACGAAGAAAGTAAACGTCTGCCTTTTGAAGAAGCGGCCTCGGGGGCGGTTGCGCTGGAAACGCTGTTGCCTGCCGCACTGCGCCTTTACCATGCCGAACAGCTTGATCTTCCGACCCTGTTCCGGGCGATGGCTTTGAACCCGGCAAAACGGCTGGGGTTGGACAGTGGGCGTCTGGCCCCAGGCGCACCCGCCGATTTGGTCCTGTTCGACCCGGATGTGCCTTTTGTGCTGGATCGTTTCAGCCTGAAATCGAAATCGCAGAACACACCGTTTGACGGCCAGCGCATGCAGGGTAAGGTCACCGCAACCTACGTCGCAGGTCAAGAAATCTACCGGAGACCCTGATGCCCCCGTTCGACAGTTCCATGGCCCAACTTATCCTCTGGGCTGCAGTGGGTTACCTGATGGGGTCTATCCCTTTTGGTATGATTGTCGCCAAAGTCATGGGGCTCGGCAACCTGCGCAATATCGGATCGGGCAATATTGGCGCCACAAACGTGCTGCGCACCGGGAACAAGCGCGCCGCCGCGCTGACGCTGATATTTGACGCCGCAAAAGGCGCAATGGCCGTCCTGCTGGCCCGGATCGTGGCTGGCGAAGACGCTGCACAAATCGCTGCGCTGGCCGCCTTTTTGGGTCACTGCTTTCCAGTGTGGCTTGGCTTCAAGGGCGGCAAAGGTGTTGCAACCTTCCTTGGGCTATGGCTGATGCTGGACTGGCGGGTCGGTGTTGCCTGTTGCCTGACATGGCTGTTTGCCGCAGCAGTCTGGCGAATCTCGTCTTTGGCAGCGCTAAGCGCTGCCGCGATGTCGACGATATGGGTGATGTTTCTGACCAATGGCACGGCGTTTGGATTGGGTGTGGCCCTGACCTTGCTGGTCTACTGGCGCCACGGGGCAAATATCGCCCGCATCCGGGCCGGAACGGAACCCAAAATCGGAAAGTCTTGACCGCGCTGGCGCCGTTCCTGACGGCGGTTTTCCGCATCCCGCTTGGAACGTCAACTGGGCGCAGCCACGGGCGTCGCTATGTCGTGAGCCGAACCGCGCTGGCAGGCGGCAAGTCCATAAAGCTGGTAGCACACGAGCTTGGCGGGACCGATTACATCAGCCTGAACCTGTACATGACGGCAAATAGTGGTGCATTGCTGCGCCCGTGTGAGATGCCGGCTGATAAAGTGATTGAATTCGTTGTTGGTTTTGCGCCCGATTCCTAAGCTCTACTCTGCATATTTGCACAAAACCTATTCTATTACGCACAATCACAATTGATTGTTTTGAACGTGATCACAGCATTACCCACTTCGGTTTCGTGACGGCCAATTACCGACCGCACGGAACAAAATCGAAAGGGCCACTCAGGCACAATTCAGGGTGTCGTCCGGTGGCTCAATTCACGAAAGGTGAAAACCATGAACAAGATCAAATCCCTCATCGGCGGCGTTGCGCTGTCTGTTGCAGTTGCAAGCACGGCGATGGCCGCAGGCGTTGACCTGAACGCAAGCTCGACCGGTCTGGCGCTGCAGGGTTATGACCCGGTTGCCTATTTCACCGTTGGCGAAGCCACCAAGGGCGACTACCGCATCACCGCGCTGCACAACGACGCTCTGTACCGCTTTGCAAACGAAGAAAACAAAGTCGCGTTCGAAGAAAACCCCGAAGCGTACCTGCCCGCATATGGCGGCTACTGCGCATTCGGCACCGCGATGGGCTTCAAGTTTGACGGCGACCCGAACTACTGGAAAATCGTTGACAACAAGCTGTACCTGAACCTGTCGGCCGACATTCAGGAACGCTGGGAAGGCGACATCCCGGGCTTTAACGAGCGTGCGGACGCCAACTGGAAAGACATTGCCGACAAAACTCCGGCAGAACTGCAGGCGCAATAATCCGCCTACGCACTCCAACACAACGGCGGCAGAGCATTCTGCCGCCGTTTTTCTTTTGTTTTCAATTCACTCACACACTTTCCCTAACCGCCTCTGCTTCGGATTGTCCGGAATGCCCGTGCTGCGGATGCCCGCGTCGACCTCGCGCTTTAACCCGTGAATGATCCAGCCTCTCGCTCAAACGTATTCAAGTATGTGAGCGCACGATCATCCGTGGGTCGGCACAAAAAATCAATTTGAGGGAAAGGAACACAATATGAATAAACGTCTTTTAGCAGCGACAGGCATTGCATTTCTGGCCGCAGGATCCGCTGTTGCGCAGTCTTCTGGCAACTGGACGGGCTTCTACGGCGGTCTGCAGGTTGGTTATGCCGATATCGACACCAACGTCTCTGGCATCGATGGAGACGGCGCGATCGGCGGCATCATTCTGGGTTATGATTACGATCTGGGGGATTGGGTCGTAGGTGGCGGCTTCGACTATGACTGGACCGATGTTGATCTGGGCGGCGCGGCCACGGTCGAGGACGTCTGGCGCATCAAGGCCCGTGCGGGCTACAAGGTCACGTCAGTGGGTTTGCTTTATGGCATCGGCGGATATGCCGAGGCTGGTACCGACAATTTGAGCAGCGATAATGGTTGGTTTATCGGTGCTGGTTACGAACATATTGTGGCACCCAATGTCAGCATTGGCGGTGAAATCCTGTATCACGAGTTCAACGATTTCAATTCATCCGGCGTTGATGTTGACGCCACGACCTTTCAGGCCCGTGCGGCCTATCGGTTTTGATTTAACGCCTCCAGAAACGGTCCCGGCACACGTCGGGACCTTGCCAGACTACAGCTCCAAGACCGTACTTCCTGTCGTCTGACGGGCTTCAAGCGCGCGGTGGGCGTCGGCGACCTGCTCAAGCGGAAAGCGCTGGTCGATGTGGATTTTCACCTCATTCCCCTGCACCTTGTTGAACAGGCGCCGCGCCATGGCCTGACAGACGGCGTGATCAGCGGTGTGAGTAAACAAAGTCGGTCGCGTGATCTTGAGCGAGCCTTTCTTGGCCAGAATGGCGATATCCATCAACGGCACCGGCCCAGAAGCATTGCCAAAGGAAATCATCATACCCAGAGGTTTCAGGCACTCCAGAGACCCGGCAAATGTCTGTGCACCAATCGAATCCATCACCGCATCGACGCCCTTGCCACCCGTGATCTCGGCGACCCGCTCGGCAAAATTCTCGGTCCGGTAGTTGATGCAGTGTGTCGCCCCGTTGAACTGAGCCAGACTGCATTTTTCATCCGTTCCAGCCGTACCAATCAGCTTGATCCCCTCGGATTTGGCCCATTGGCACGCAATCAGCCCGACACCACCGGCGGCGGCGTGGAACAGAACGGTGTCACCCCGTTTCAGCGGGGTCGTGCGGTGAAACAAATACTCGACAGTCATCCCCTTAAGCATCATGGCCGCAGCCGCATCAAACGAGATATCATCAGGCAAAGGGCAAACCTGTGCGGCCGGCATCACGCGCGCCTCGCAATAAGCACCAGAGGGGTTAGCCGCGTAGGCTGCGCGTTGGCCCGGTTGCAGATGGGTGACGCCTTCGCCCACCGCTTCGATCACCCCAGACGCCTCCATTCCCAATGCGTGCGGCAAGTCCATCGGATAGAGGCCCGTCCGCTGATAGACATCAATGAAGTTCAACCCACAGGCTTGATGACGAATGCGAACTTCGCCCGGTCCAGGATCGCCTATCGGGCGGTCTTCGATCTTCAGAACCTCGGGGCCGCCGTGTTCGTGAATGACGACGGTACGTGCCGTTTGCTGCATACTCACCTCCTGTAACCTGGGGCCAAGCTAACACGCCTGCGATCCAGAGCAATCGGCACAAGTAGGTCCAAGGCGACCCAAACGCAAAAAATTATGCTATACTGGTGTTTGAGCGTTGCCGGCTGGTCCGGCCAAAGGCAACTCGTACCGGATCATCTCTGCGGCGCTGATAGGCAAACGCGAGGGGATGACGATGGTCAGGACGATAGGAAATCCGATCAGCTGGGCGGCCCAAACGCTGGGAGCCACCAGTGATCATGTTGCAGAGAGCGTCACCGGAATTGGCGGCGCTGGGACACCCAAAATGCCCAAGGTTCAGACGCTAAGTTTCAGCGACCTCTGGGCGTGTCTGAGAGCCGGATCCGAAGATTTCATGGAAACCCGCGCAGATGCGGTCTTCGTAGTATTGATCTACCCTCTGGCGGGCTTGCTGATGTTCGGGTTCGGCCTGAACCGGAATATGATACCTTTACTGGCCCCCCTGATCGCAGGTTTCGCATTGATCGGGCCTGTGGCGGCCGTGGGTCTTTATGAAATCAGCCGAAAACGCGAGCAAGGGGCCGAAGCCCATTGGCTGGATGCACTTGGTGTATTCCGGTCACCCTCGTTCGGGGCCATTTTGACACTGGGCTTCTATCTGGTGGCGCTTTTGCTGATCTGGTTGATGGTCGCGCAAAGCATTTATGTTCAGACATTGGGTCCTGATCTGCCGACCTCGTTCAGCACTTTCTTAACCCAAGTCTTCACAACAAAGGCAGGCTGGGTCATGATCCTGTCTGGCATCTTGGTCGGGTTCTTCTTCGCCCTTATCGCATTGGCCACAAGCGTGATCAGCTTCCCCTTGCTTCTTGACCGCAAAGTCGGGGTGCCACTCGCCGTAGTGACATCGGTTCGCGTTCTGCGGCACAACCCATCGGTCATCCTGACCTGGGGTCTGGTTGTGTCCAGTGCGTTGATACTGGGCGCGATCCCGATGTTACTGGGGTTGATTGTTGTCATTCCGGTTCTGGGCCACGCCACCTGGCACCTGTATCGCTGCGCCGTGACCTGAACCGGAAGACGGTGCCTAGCCGCCGATCTTAAGAACGATCTTGCCGATATGACCCGAGCTTTCCATTCGCGCATGGGCCGCTGAGGCCTCGGCCATGTCAAACTCGCTGTCCATCACCGGGGCAATCTTGCCCGAATCCAGTAGCGGCCAGACCGCCTCGCGCAGGTCTTGGGCGATTTTGGCCTTGGCCAGATCGGATTGCGGACGCAAGGTGCTGCCGGTCAGGGTCAGGCGTTTCACCATCATCATGGCAAAGTTCAGCTCGACCTTGGGGCCCTGCAGGAAGGCGATTTGAACCAGCCGCCCATCCTCGGCCAGAGCTTTGACGTTGCGCGGGATATAGTCACCGCCCACCATATCGAGGATCAGGTTCGCCCCGCCCTCGGCGCGCATGGTGGATACGAAATCCTCATCCCGGTAATTGATCGCCTTCTCGGCCCCCAGTTTCTCGCAAGCGGCACATTTCTCGGCCGATCCGGCGGTGGCAAAGACCCGTGCGCCGAACGCATTTGCAAGCTGGATCGCCGTTGTTCCGATCCCGCTGGAGCCGCCGTGGACCAAAAATCGCTCGCCCGCTTTCAGACCGCCGCGTGTGAAAACATTGGACCAGACGGTAAAGAAGGTCTCGGGCAGACACGCGGCCTCTTTCAGGCCCATCCCCTCTGGCACCGGCAAGCAATGGGCAGCGGGCGTAGCAACGTATTCGGCATAGCCGCCGCCGGGCAACAAGGCGCAAACCTGATCGCCAACTGAAAGCCCTTGAACGCCAGAACCTAGGGCTACGACCTCACCCGATGCCTCAAGCCCCGGCAGATCGCTGGCACCCGGAGGAGGATCATACGCACCCGCCCGCTGCAGCGCATCCGGACGGTTTACCCCGGCATAGGCCACCTTTAGCACCACCTGACCCGCAGCAGGCTCAGGCACGGGCCGGTCCGTTATCTGCAGAACCTCGGGCCCGCCGGGTTTGGTGATTTCTACAGCGCGCATTGTCTGGGTCATGGGCAATTCTCCTTTGCCCAATGCCTAACAGGCGAATTCGGAAAGGCCCAGACGCTTACTTGCGCGGGTTCAGCATTCCCGGCAGATCAGCCCGCATCTTCATAGGAGCTTTAACCTGACCTGCCAACCAATTCGGCACCGCAAGAAAGGGCTTGAACAGTGGGTTGCCATTGACCTGCGCCTTGAGCTTTTCGAACTGCATGACGTTGTCGATGCGGCGGTCCAGAAACTCCCACGTTCTCTGGTGGTCAGGCGAATCATCCCCCAGCCAGAACAGCACGGTCGAGGAATAGACCCCCGACAACGTCGCCCGCTTGGTGTACCAGTTCACATCGTCCGATGTATCGCCAAGCGTGTCCCAGATCAGATCGCAGGTCTGCCACATCGCCTTGGCCCCATCAGCCGCGTGCATCGGCAAAGAAAACAACGTCATCCCACGACGCACGAGTTCCTTGTCCTCTACCGCCTGAAGACGGAACCGGACAGCAGCAGCGATCCGGTCACGGAATTTCAGATCGCTCAGATCTTCGGTTTTCAGACGCTCTACCATCGCCGCGTCCCCGCGGGCATGAAAAGCCAGGGCCATATCAACCGCACCACGAGGACAGATCGACCGTGCCAACGTTTCATCAATACCGCAGTCACTGATAGCCATGCGAAAGCTGGTTTCCGACCAGCCATCAAACGGCACATGGGCCAGCATAGCGTCCAAAAGCCGGGTTTTGGCGTCTTCGTAGGATATGGTCATGGCGGTTCTCCGGGTTCTGGCACCAGTACTAGACAAGTTAGAGCGGCTTTGCTATACGGCCACCTCCTGCAATTTCCTTGCAACTCTATCTAGAAAGGTGGTGACAACCACATGCAGGTTAGTGTTCGCGACAATAACGTCGATCAGGCGCTTCGTGCCCTGAAGAAAAAGCTGCAGCGCGAAGGCGTGTTCCGTGAAATGAAGCTTAAGCAACATTTCGAGAAACCGTCCGAGAAAAAAGCGCGCGAGAAAGCTGAAGCGATCCGCCGTGCCCGTAAACTGGCACGCAAGAAAGCACAGCGCGAAGGTTTGCTCTAAGCACCTGATGCTCGTCCAGCTTTGGATGACACTATTTGACGACCCCCGAGGCCCCGCCCGGGGGTTTGTCGTTTTCTAAGAGGGATTTCGCCAGTCCTGCCTCTTAGCGATCGCAACAACTCGCCGAGACATTGATTTGCCATTTTCTCGGCGTTATCCAGCGCGGCGAATCTCTGTTTCGGTGCGCCCTCCCGCCGAAATGCGCCGATCTTTCCGACCTCACTGTTCATGTCTTTTGCCGGTTCTCTAAGTGGGTCCTTCCATTCGGACACAACAACTTAAGGAGGCAAAAATGTCTGCAGCAAGTCAAGTAGAACGGGAAATGCTGGCGTTGATCAACCAAGAGCGTACG
This sequence comes from Ruegeria sp. D3, assembly GCF_056534465.1. Lineage (NCBI taxonomy): Bacteria > Pseudomonadati > Pseudomonadota > Alphaproteobacteria > Rhodobacterales > Roseobacteraceae > Ruegeria > Ruegeria sp. D3. The sequence continues at coordinate 67,270 of NZ_JBQFPK010000003.1, read as the reverse complement.
TCCCGTGGCTTGGACCCATTACAGCTTGAAACGCAGCTCAACGATTCGTCGGAAGATCACAGCAGCTGGATGCTGGATACGGACACGTTCAGCCACACCGGGTCAGGCGGATCAAGCGCCACCCAGCGGATGCAGGCGGCCGGGTTCGATCTTGAAGGCAGTTGGCGAACTGGCGAGAATATCGCCTGGCAATCAGAGCGCGGCGCGCCAGGGATCAGCGACGACGTAGCACAACTGCACCAGGGCCTGATGAACAGCCCCGGTCATCGCGCGAATATTCTGAACCCCGATTTCAAATACATCGGCATCGGTATCGAGACCGGGGATATGCAGGGTTCTGACGCCGTGATCGTCACGCAGAACTTTGCCACAACTGATGCGGCAGTCATGCTGGACAGCGGCGGCACAGCCATGGCGCCTACCCCACCTGCAGAGCCAGACCCCGCACAACCCGATACTGATGTGACCGAGACCGAAGACCCGGTCACCGAACAGCCGGATACTGACCTTACCGAAACCGACGACTCAGCCTTGGAGCAGCCGGGTACTGACGTCACCGACAACGGCGATCCGGCCCCTGAACGGTCGGACACCGAAGACGCTGATGCAGATTGCTTCGATCTTGCGGCTTTTTTTGCTGAACTAGACGCATTCATTCAGCAGCTAAAAGAAGATTTCGATCAATTCGCGTGGAATGATGACGACATGACCCCGCCTGAGACCCAGGACGACATGGATTTCGTCATAGTAGATGATTCAGTCCCGGTTGCGGACGAACCAATCTGTCCCGAGATGACGTCTGGCGGAGCAGAAGACTTCTTTTCGCTCACCTTCTTCAGCGTCGATTGCATGATGGACGCGGCCTGACGCCCCAACCTGATGCGAAGCAGATCGCTGCTTCGCATCCTTTCGGACCGATCAGTATATTTTTGGCACGTGCAATTCGTCTGGCAGAACACGGCGTTCGTATTCCGGGTTGTACTTGCGATCCGGCAGGTTGACCTTTTCCTGCGGTACATCCGTGTAGGGGATCTTGGTCAACAGGTGTTCGATACAGTTCAGACGCTCGCGCTTTTTGTCATTGCCTTCGACGATATACCATGGCGCTTCCGGAATGTTGGTGCGGAACAGCATGTCTTCTTTGGCCTTGGTGTAGGCCTCCCACCGGATACGAGATTCCAGATCCATCGGCGACAGCTTCCACTGCTTCATCGGATCGTGGATGCGCATGAGGAACCGCAACTGCTGCTCTTCATCGGTGATCGAGAACCAGTATTTCAGCAAAATAATGCCCGAACGCACCAGCATCCGTTCAAATTCGGGAACGTCCTGAAAGAACTGTTCAACCTGATCTTCGGTCGCAAAGCCCATGACCCGTTCGACACCCGCGCGATTGTACCATGACCGGTCGAACAGCACGATTTCGCCCGCTGCAGGCAGGTGCGGAACGTATCGCTGGAAATACCACTGGCTTTGTTCCCGACGGCTTGGCGCGGGCAGAGCAACAACACGCGCAACCCGCGGGTTCAGGCGCTGCGTGATCCGCTTGATCACGCCCCCCTTACCGGCGCTGTCGCGGCCTTCGAACAGGATACAAACCTTGGCACCCGTGTGCTGCACCCAATCCTGCACTTTGATCAACTCGGCCTGAAGACGCAGCAGGTTCCGGAAATAGACCTTGCGGTCCAGCATTTCGGGGTGCTGATCCTTGTAGATCTTGCGGATTTCCATCGACAACATGGGCTCGCTGAACTCGATCTCGAAATCTTCGTCCAGCGTGTCTTCCAGCTCGGCCTCAAGCCAGTCTTTCGAGGCGTCGTTATATTCGTCAGCCAAGGTCTGCTCCTTACAAATTCCCGGGTTCGGACCGTATCGGGCGCATGTAACCGCCTGATGTCATCGGATGAATTGATGAAGGTCTTTTCCTAAGCCTAACAGCTTACGGCGACAAGATCACTGTGACGCAAATCCGCAGCCCGTTCACTGTTGAACTGTCTTGCCAGAACGCGCCCAACCACGGCATCAAGGCGCAAACCGAACTGCAAAGGCGCGACTTTGACCCAATTTTTCGAATTGCTACCCACGATCTGGCCGTGGCTCTTGCTGATCATTGCCATGGTCAGCACCGTGTCAGGCAAACAGGTTTTGGGTATGAGACTATTGGGGGTTTTCGGAGCGGTCTTGCTGACATTGGGGCTGGTTACGCCGATCGCCGCAGGGGTGGTCACTGTCGGTTTTGCAGGAGCGTTGATGCTGCGCAACCTGTCCGGGGTGTGGGCCGCGCTTGGCCATATTGCACTCGTCATGTGGTGCATCGCGCTCGGGGCGCATCTGGTCCCGGGATTTCACAACCTTCTGGTCCTTGATCAGGTTCAATCTGGCCCTTTAAGTCGCGATTTCACGATGTACTTGAACCTGGACAAGCCCATGGTGCTGTTCACCGTGGCTTTGGCGTGGCCCAGCATGATTGGTGGGGCTGTGGCACTGCGCAAAATCCCGTTGGCAGTTGGTTTCGCCTTGCTGCCTGCGCTGTTGGCATTGGGTTCTGCCGTCAATGCCATCCGCCCCGAGATCAGCCTGCCCCATTGGTGGGTGATCTTCGCGCTGTCCAATCTCTTCCTGACCTGCCTGACGGAAGAGGTGTTTTTTCGCGGCTATTTGCAATCGTTGATCTCTTCCCGTTTTGGCGCGGGTCTGGGGATAGCTGCTGCAAGCCTTCTGTTTGGTTTGGTTCACGTCGGCGGAGGACCGGCATTGGCAGGTTTCGCAACCATTCTGGGCGCGGCTTGCGGGCTGGGTTATTATGCAACCGGACGTCTGTGGGTTCCTGTCCTCATGCATTTCGGCTTCAACGCCGCGCATCTGGTGCTGTTCACCTATCCCGGACCGGCCTGATCAAACCGGTAAGGCCGTGGTTTTGAACACAGTTCGGAGCGCAAACGAACTTTGCATCTGCGCCACACCGGGTAGCCGCGACAAGTATTGCCTATGGATGCGGGCAAAGTCCTCGGTGTTTTCGGCGACGACTTTCAAGATGTAGTCCGCCGTTCCCGCCATAAGGTGACACTCCAAAACATCCGGAATACGGGCAACGGCCTTTTCGAAGGCATCCAGAACCTCTTCAGCCTGTCCTTGCAGAGTGATCTCGACAAAGACGGTCGTCGGCACGTTCATCTTGCGTGCATCCAACAGGGCAACGTAGTTGCGAATAAAGCCCTCGGATTCCAGCCGTTGCACCCGTCTGTGGCAGGCCGAAGGCGACAAATTGGCCTGTTCGGACAGTTCTGCATTCGACATCCGACCGTTACGCTGCAATGCCGCCAGAATCTTTCGATCCGTCGTATCAATGGCCATCTGCGCAATCCTTTTGCAAGTTTAGGCCAAAATACCGAAAATTTTTCGGAATTAAAGCGTTCACACGGGCAGAGTTTCACAGAAATTGCGCGCAAAGTTGCCCATTATTTAAGCAGTTTACAAACGGAGAGACCAAATGAAGATCGGTTGCCCCAAAGAAATCAAACCGCAGGAGTTCCGCGTCGGAATGACCCCGAACGCTGCGCAAGAAGCGGTCGCGCGCGGCCACGAGGTGATCATTGAAACCGGAGCCGGTCAGGGCTCGGGTTTTGACAATGCCGACTACGTCGCAGCCGGAGCGCGCATTGTCGACACCGCAGCCGAAGTTTTCGCCACTGCCGACATGATCGTCAAAGTCAAAGAACCGCAGGCAGGCGAACGCAAGATGCTGCGCGAGGGACAGCTGCTGTTTACCTATCTGCACCTTGCCCCGGACCCAGACCAGACCCATGACCTGCTTGCTTCGGGTTGTACGGCTATCGCGTACGAGACTGTAACGGACGCCAATGGGGGGCTGCCTTTGCTTGCACCCATGTCCGAGGTTGCAGGTCGCCTCGCCCCGCAGGTCGGGTCGTGGACCCTGCAGAAGGCCAATGGCGGGCGCGGTGTTCTGATGGGCGGCGTTCCCGGAGTTGGTCCAGCGAAAGTTGTTGTCATTGGCGGTGGTGTCGTGGGAACACATGCCGCCAAGATCGCCGCGGGGATGGGGGCAGACGTGACGGTTCTTGACCGGTCGCTGCCGCGCCTGCGCTATCTGGATGACGTGTTTGGCGGGACGTTCAAGAACCAATACTCGACAGCTGGCGCAACGGCCGAGCTGATCCAATCCGCCGATATGGTGATCGGCGCGGTGCTGATCCCCGGTGCGGCTGCGCCAAAGCTGGTGACCCGCGCGCAACTTTCTACCATGAAACCCGGAGCAGTCCTTGTCGACGTTGCGATTGATCAGGGTGGGTGTTTTGAGACATCGAAAGCGACGACCCATGCCGAACCGATCTATGATGTGGATGGCATCATGCACTATTGCGTGGCCAACATGCCCGGAGCTGTCGCCCGCACATCGACCATCGCGCTTGGCAACGCCACCATGCCCTTCATGCTGGCGTTGGCCGACAAAGGCTGGAAACAGGCCTGTCAGGACGACCCTCATCTGATGGCCGGGCTGAACGTACATGCGGGTCAGCTGACCTACTACGCCGTCGGCAAAGCTCTTGGGATCGACGTGGTGTCACCCAACGTCGTCATCAAGGCCTAAGATACTCCCGCCCCTGAAAGCGCCCTCTGACGAGTGCGTTTACAGCGTTGGGCGCAGCGCCGCGCTGATCGCGCGGCGCGGTCGAACCTCTGACCAACGTTGCAACAAACGAAAAAGCGCCGCGCGATCAGCGCGGCGCTGGGCTCAACCGGAAAAGGGCATTTCAATGCCCGTATGACGGGCGTGAGCGTTATGCCTGTTTTTGGATCTCGACCGAATGCGGATAGGGAATCGATACACCCTTGGCATCGAACGCTTCTTTAACGGCTTTCGTGATTTCAAACCTCACGTCCCAATAATCTGCAGTGGCGCACCACAGCCGCGCCGTCAGATCAACCGAGCTGTCGCCCAGATTGGTCACGCGCACCCAAGGCTCGGGATCGTTGTGAATACGCTCATCGGCCTTGGCCACATCCAGAATGATCTGCATCGCCTGATCTGCGCTGTCGCCGTAATCAATCCCGAAAACCAGGTCCACGCGTCGCGTGTCATGTGCCGAGTAGTTGGTGATAACCGTTCCCCATGCCTGACCGTTTGGCACGATGATCTGCACATTATCCGGTGTTACCAATTCGGTCGTGAACAGGTTCAGGTCTTGCACTGTCCCTGCAGTACCGCCGATATCCACATACTGACCCAGCTTATAAGGCCGGAACACCACCAGCATCACGCCCGCCGCCAGATCGCTGAGCGTCCCTTGCAGCGCCAGACCGATGGCCAGTGATGCCGCACCCAAAATGGCAACAATACTTGTGGCCTCAATCCCGAAAATCCCTAGAACGGCAACCAGAACCATCGCCAGGATAGCCCATTTCACTAGGCTGGCCATAAAGTTGCCCAGGGTCGGGTCAATCTGCGGGGTCGCGTTGATGCGCCGGCGCACCATACCACCTATCGCTCCGGCCACGATCCAGCCCAAAATCAGAACAATCAGTGCCTTGACTGCATTCATGATAAGCGGAGCAAACGCCCCTACCTGAGTTACGACCTCGTCCACGCGCTTCTCCTTCTGCTAGCTATGCAAAACCCGCGACACGCACGCGGGATGCACAAGATTGTGAGCGAGAATACCCCTCTGGTCTAGGTGCGGAATGAACCGGTTTTCCCCTCTGTTGCGAAATGCACAAGAACTGACCGGGAATGCACAGGTGCTCTACTGGTAACACATTTAGCCAGTGCTTACCTCAACTCGGAACCGCATTCAGGAGCGCACCATGCTTGACACCTCAACTCATCCAATTACCGGCCGCTGGCCTGCCCAGACACCCGACAGGTTGCAGCTTTATTCCTATCCAACGCCAAACGGTGTCAAAGTTTCGATCATGCTAGAAGAGATCGGCCTTCCCTATGAAGCGCATCTGGTCACGCTGGCGGATTCAGATGTCAAAAGCCCCGAGTTCCTGTCGCTGAATCCAAACAACAAAATTCCTGCGATTATTGACCCCAACGGCCCGGATGGCGAAGCTGTATCCCTGTTCGAGAGCGGGGCAATCCTGCTATATCTGGCAGAGAAAAGCGATCAGTTGATGGGCGCGACCGCAGCGGACAAAGCCCGCGTGACACAGTGGCTGATGTTCCAGATGGGTGGCCTTGGCCCGATGTTCGGTCAGCTTGGCTATTTCCACAAATTCGCCGGTAGCGAGATCGAAGACCCTCGCCCCCGCGAACGCTACATCAACGAAGCCAAGCGCTTGCTTAATGTGCTAAACACCCAGCTTGAAGGGCAGGAATGGATCGCGGGCAGTTATTCAATTGCCGATATCGCCATTGTACCTTGGCTGCGAGGCTTGGACTATTACGGTGTGAAAGAGCTGCTTGGATGGTCTGATTTCGCCAACCTTCAGCCATACGTGGACCGCTTTCTGGACCGCCCAGCGGTCCAGCGCGGATTGGTTATCCCTGCGGTTAGCTAAGGCAGATCGGCGGCGAGGCATTGCCCCGCCCCATCGACCGCTATCCGGGCAGTTGCCCGGTCAGAACATAGCGCAGAACCTCGACCACCTGCGCGGGGTGCTCGGCCACGGCCAGAGCTGCGGCGTCGACCTCTTTCAGTGCGTGCTGATGGTCGGGGCCGTGCAGCACGATCAGGGATTTGCCCAGAGCGGCAGCGTACCCTGCGTCGAAGGCCGCATTCCATTGCTTGTATTTCTCGCCAAAGCGGACCACGACCACATCCGCATCCGCGATCCCCTTACGGGTGCGGATGGCATTGACCATCGCGCCCTTGTGGTCGTGCCAGTATTTGTTCGGCTCGGCCCCCAGAATGGCCACACCGCAATCGTCACTGGCCGCGTGGTCGGTCACAGGGCTGTTAAAGGTGATTTCCAGCCCCTGCGCGCCTTCGATGATCTGGTCGCGCCAATCGGTGTGAATCTCGCCCGAGAGGTAAACGTTCAGCATGTCTTGTTCCTCCTGAAATGAAAAAGGGGCGCGTCCGGCCCCTTTGTCTTGTTAGCTTGTCGCGCCAATCAGCCGCGCAGAACGCCGCCCGTGGCCTTGGACACTTTGGCGATGATCTTCTGACCAACCGCCTCGATATCCTCTTCCTTGAGGGTCTTGTCCGTCGGTTGCAGACGTACGGTGATGGCCAGCGATTTCTTGCCCTCACCCAGGCTGCCACCGATGAATTCATCGAACACGCGTACATCGTCGATCAGCGCCTTATCCGCGCCTGCTGCCGCGTTCACCAAGGTCAGAGCTTCGACATCCGCATCAACCACAAAGGCAAAGTCACGTTCCACCGCCTGCAGATCGCGCAGTTCAAGCGCCGCGCGGGTGGCCCCGGATTTGCGCGGCAGAGGCACTTCGTCCGGCCAGATGGTAAAGGCCATCGCCGGACCCTTGATATCCAGCGCTTGCAGGATGCGCGGGTGCAGTTCACCAAACACGCCCAGCACCTTTTTCGGACCCAGACAGATTTTGCCATGACGGCCCGGATGCCACCACGCATCACCATCGCGCAGAACCTGCACCTTCGCGGGCGCTCCGATCGCGGCCAGTACGGCCTCGGCATCGGCTTTGACGTCAAACACATCCACCGCGCGCGCGGCCCCATGCACATCCTTGGGACCATCGCGGCCCACCAGCAGACCAGTGATCTGGGTTTTCTGGTTGCCGGGCTCACCGCCGTGGAAAACAGGGCCAACCTCGAACAGGGTAACATCGGCAAAGCCGCGCGCCTGATTGCGGGCGGCCGCCTGTAGCAGGCCGGGCAGCAGATCGGGGCGCATATGGCTCATTTCCGAGGAAATCGGGTTTTCCAGTTGCGTCGCGGCATCGCCGCCCCCGAACAGGGCCGCCGAGGCCTTATCAATGAAGGTATAGGACACACATTCATTGTAGCCCAGCGCCGCACAAGTCCGGCGGGCCATCGACTGACGGCGCTGCGTCGGCGTCATCACCGCCTTGGGGATGCCATCGGTCACTCGCGGCAGCGGTTTGCCCTGCAGCTTGGTCAGCGAGGCAATCCGCGCGACCTCTTCCACCAGATCGGCCTCGCCCATGACATCGGGGCGCCAGCTGGGCACATGGGCCATCTCGCCTTCGAGGCGGAAACCCAGACGGGTCAGGGTCTGGCGCTGTTCGCTTTCGGGTATGTCCATCCCGACCAGCGACTGCACCCGCGCCGCATCCAGCTTGTAGGCGCGCGCGTGGTTCGGGGCCTTACCGGCTTCGACAACCGAGGATACCTCGCCGCCGCAGATATCCAGAATCATCTGCGTCGCCTGCTCCAGCCCTTCGCGGGTGAATTGCGGGTCAACGCCGCGTTCAAAGCGGTAACGCGCGTCCGAGTTAATCTTCAGAGCGCGGCCCGTCAGGGCGATCTGCACGTGATCCCAGAAGGCGCTTTCAAGGAAGACATTGACCGTCTCATCAGTGCAGCCGGTTTCCTCGCCGCCCATGATACCCGCGATAGATTCCGCGCCCTTGTCGTCCGAGATCACCATCATGCCGCGCTGCAGGGTGTATTCCTTCTCATCCAGCGCCACCAGCGTTTCACCACCCTTGGCGCGGTGAACCCGCAGGTTGCCATGCACCTTATCCGCATCAAACACGTGCAGCGGGCGGTTCTGGTCAAAGGTCATGTAGTTGGTGATATCCACCAACGCCGAAATGGGACGCAGACCGATGGCCTTCAACTGATCCTGCAGCCATTGCGGGCTGGGGCCGTTCTTGACGCCCCGGATCACTCGACCGGTGAAATGCGGCGCGCCGTCCAGGGTGTCGTCGTCAATCGTCACCTTGATCGGGCATTCGAAATCCCCCGGCACTGGCGCGTGGATATGCTCTTTCAGCGTACCCACACCGCGCGCGGCCAGATCACGTGCGATGCCCGCCACACCCAACGCATCGGGGCGGTTCGGCGTGATCGCAATCTCGATCATCGGATCGACCTTGGACGGGTCATTCTCGGCCAACCAGTCGACGAAGCGATCACCGACCTCGCCCGAGGGCAGTTCTATAATGCCATCATGCTCGTCCGACAGCTCAAGCTCGCGCTCGGAGGCCATCATGCCAAAGCTTTCGACGCCCCGGATCTTGCCGACGCTGATGGTGATATCCAGACCGGGGATATACATGCCCGGTTTGCAAACCACGACAGTGATGCCTTCGCGCGCGTTGGGCGCGCCGCAAATGATCTGCAGATCGCCCTCGTCGGTTTCCACTGTGCAGACCCGCAGTTTGTCGGCGTCGGGATGCTTTTCCGCGTGTTTCACATGGCCCAGCGTAAAGCCTGCCAGCCGGTCCGCCGGGTTCACGATCTCTTCGACCTCTAGCCCGAGGTCGGTCAGCGCCTCGGCGATCTCATCAACCGACGCGTCCGTGTCGAGGTGGTCTTTCAGCCAGGACAGAGTGAATTTCATTGCTCGGGGCCTTTTTTGGCAAACATCCAGTCGGCACAGGCAATGACAAAGAATGCGCCAAGGTGCAAGCGCTGCGCGTCACGGATAGGTGGGGGTGCGGCCCAAAAGCTCGTCCAATTGCCGCCCGATCCAGCCATGGGGGATAAAATGCCCGCCCGGATGCGTGTCCAGCGTCACCTGCCCGCGCGCGCAATCGGTCCACTCCACCCGGCTGAGGGTCAGGATCGGCACCACGCTCCAATCCCCGCGCGGGGTGGCATCGTGGCACTCATACGCCGCCCGCCACAGCGCCACCGGGTAGGTCGTGTCCCCATTGGAGCCATAAGGGAAATCCATCACCGTATCGCTGAGGCCGTGTACATGGCGCGCCTCACGCGGGGCTTCGGGGCAGTCTTCGGTCTGGCGGATGCTGCCTGCAACAGCAAGCAGCGCGGCAATGTCATTGCCCGACTGGCACACATAGCGCCACGCCATCGCGCCGCCAAAGGAATACCCCGAGACGTAGATACGTTCAGGATCAACCGGATAGCGATTGGCCACATCCTCCAGCACCGCATCGGCAAAGGGAACGTCACGCGTGTCCGATGTCCAGAAGTCCCAGCTTTTGCCCAAGCCGTTGGGGGCCACCAGCAACACGCCGCGCAGTTTTGTGGCCCCGGCGATGCGCTGATGGTTCACCACCAGAGTACCCTGCCGCGCCCAGCCGTGGAAATGCAGCAACACGGGCAGAGGCGTTTCGCCGTCCCACCCCTCAGGCTCAAGCACATGATACGAGCGGTCGCCGAGCTCGCAGGCGGTGTCGCCATGGCAATCGGTTTTCCACGGACCCATGGCGAGTGCAGGAGTTGCGGTCATCAGCAGGAAAAGCAGTCGGTAAATCATAGGCCGGAGCCTAGCCGCCTGACGCCAACTGTCACGTCACAACCGTGTGGGAAACTGTAACACGCGCAGGGGCACTGCCGTCGGACAGCGCGCAAGCCGCGCTGTCGCCAGACCTCGGGGTGGCGATCCAAGGTTTGTGTTGGGCACTTTATGCCAACCAATTCCGCGCGCTGTTCGAGCGTTGCGCTGGCGGAGACAAATCGCCAGCCCGTCCGGGCGGTCTGGCGATAGCGCGGCGGCCTTAGGCCTTTGCTCCGCGCATGCACAGTATTCAGCTATGTGAGACTAAAGACTGATCCCCAGTTTTTCAGCAGCTTCCTGCTTTACGTACGCGAGAGCCAAATCTTTCATCATCCCAAGCGTCATACCTCCAACTTTGGAAGCACCGGACTTGGTTTTGTCCCAAATCGTGTCGTTTCGGATAGCATCTATGTAATCGTGACCCATCGAAGTTAGACGAAATCCATACTTACCAACGTTGGTGGTCAGGCCAACATCCTTCATCAGTTGGAGGTGGTAGTATTCGTTTTCCTCGTCATCGTCTTAGTCATAGGTAAACTGCCATTCGCCCGACTCTTACATCTCAAAGAGAAGCTTACGAATAACGTCCGCATCACGCTTCACCGAGACAAACCACCATGCAGGTTCGGCATATCCAGAGCCGCGAACCCGTAGTGCCGCAGCCAGCGCAGGTCAGAATCAAAGAACGCCCGCAAATCCGGAATGCCATATTTCAGCATCGCCAGACGGTCGATCCCAATCCCAAAGGCAAAGCCCTGATAAACCTCGGGGTCGATGCCACCGGCGGCGATCACCTTGGGGTGGACCATGCCCGAGCCCAGAATCTCCATCCAGTCGTCGCCCTCGCCGATCTTCAGCTGGCCGTTATCCCAAGAACAGCGGATATCGACCTCGGCGGACGGCTCGGTGAAGGGGAAGTGCGAGGCGCGGAAGCGCAGCTCGACGTCGTCGACCTCGAAGAAGGCTTTCACGAACTCTTCCAGAACCCATTTCAGGTTCGCCATCGAGATGTCCTTGTCGATGGCCAGCCCCTCGACCTGATGGAACATCGGCGTGTGGGTCTGGTCATAGTCGGCACGGTACACACCGCCCGGGCAGATGACGCGGATCGGCGCGCCCTGTTTCTCCATCGAGCGGATCTGCACCGGTGACGTATGGGTGCGCAGCACATGCGGCGGGCGGTCGTCGCCTTCGGCGCGGTGCATGTAGAACGTGTCCATCTCGGCCCGCGCGGGGTGGTGGCCGGGGATGTTCAAGGCGTCAAAATTATACCAGTCGTCCTCGATCCGAGGCCCTTCAGCCACGGCAAAGCCCAGTTCGGCAAAGATCGCGGTCAGTTCCTCGGTCGCCTGGCTGATCGGGTGGATCGAGCCCTGACGGCGCGAACGGGTCGGCAAGGTAACGTCCAGCCATTCGGTGCGCAGACGTTCATCCAACGCGGCATCGGCCAGCGCGGATTTTTTGGCGGCCAGCGCCGAGTTGATTTCATCCTTCAGAGCGTTCAGGGCGGGGCCTGCAACCTGGCGTTCCTCGGGGGTCATTTTGCCCAGCTCGCGCATCTTCAGCGCGACCTCGCCTTTTTTGCCCACGGCAGCGACTCGGATCGCCTCAAGCGCGTTCTCGTCACCCGCTTCGGCGATTTGGCTTAGATATTTTGCCTTAAGATCGTCCATGACGCCCTCTGAATTTGGTCGCCAACCTGCTATCGGGCCAGCCCTGCGAATGCAAGCGGGACGGTTCTGATCAATAGCTGTATTCGGGATAAATCCGGGTCAGATCGCCATTCCAGTCGCCATTGTAGTGATCCAGCAACTCATCGGCGGGGACTTTCCCTGTGTCGATGCTTTCTTTTAGCGCGTTCAGGAAATGCGTCTCGTCCGGCACCAGACCACCTGCGCCGGGGAAGGCGCGGGATTTCAGACCAGTCTCAGAGATAGCCACGACCTCGCGCGCCAAATCGTGCATGTTGATGCCGCCAACCTGCGCCTGAAGACCCTGAACGGCAGCCTGAACGCGCAGTTCTTCGCGGGTGTCCGCGTCCCAGCCTTTGACCAGATCCCACGCCGCATCGAGCGCGCCCTGATCATAGGTAAGACCCACCCAAAAGGCAGGCAGCGCGCACAGGCGGCGCCACGGGCCGCCATCGGCGCCGCGCATCTCCATATATTTCTTGATGCGAGCCTCTGGGAAGGCGGTGGTCAGGTGGTCGGCCCAATCAGACAGCGTCGGGGTTTCACCGGGCAGCGCGGGCAGTTTGCCCAGCAGGAAGTCGCGGAAGGACATGCCGAGCGCGTTGATATACTGCCCGTCGCGATAGACGAAATACATCGGCACGTCGAGCGCGTATTGGACATAGCGTTCGAACCCAAAGCCCTCTTCGAACACGAAAGGCAGCATGCCCGTCCGCGCATCGTCCAGATGCCGCCAGATATGGCTGCGCCAGCTTTTCTGGCCGTTGGGCTTGCCCTCGAAGAATGGCGAATTGGCAAACAGCGCCGTCGCCACCGGCTGCAAGGCCAGCGCGACACGTAGTTTCTGGACCATGTCGGCCTCGGACCCAAAGTCGATATTGACCTGAACAGTACAGGTACGCCGCATCATGGCGCGGCCCATGGTGCCGACCTTTTCCATATAGTCGTTCATCAGCCGATAGCGACCCTTGGGCATCAACGGCATCTCGTCATGGGTCCAGATCGGAGCCGCACCCAGACCGATGAAGCCCACGCCGATCTCATCGGCGATATCCTTCACCTCGCGCAGGTGGGTGTTCACCTCATCGCAGGTCTCGTGGATCGTCTCCAGCGGAGCGCCCGATAGTTCCAGCGCACCGCCGGGTTCCAGGCTGACATTCGCGCCGTCCTTTTCCAGACCGATCAGGTTGTCGCCCTCGCGCACCTCGGCCCAGCCATGGCGGTCGCGCAGACCCTCAAGCACCGCAACAATGGAACGCTTGCCCTCGAACGGCAGCGGTTTCAGCGTGTCCTTGCAATAGCCGAACTTTTCATGCTCGGTCCCGATGCGCCAATCGGCTTTGGGCTTGCAGCCCGATTCCAGATATTCCGCTAGCTGTTCGTGGCGTTCGATCGGCCCGCCGCCGGACTGGGGGATGGACATGAACCGCTCTCCGATCCTGATGTGTCTGTCTTTGGGTCAGTCGTGGGGGGAAATGCCGCCAGTGTCAATGCAGCCGCAGATGCGCCGGGCGCATCGGGCGCTTTTCCCAGATCACTACAGGATGCACCGCACCGCCGTTCAGTTCGGCCAGCATTTGCTCGGTTTTCAGCCCTGGCAGGTTCGAGAACACATCAAACAGCGCCTCTGCACCTTCGGCATTCACGGGAATGTGAAGCGTTGGCTGGCCCGGCTGAGACAGCACCCAATGCGCCGGGTTCGAGGTCGGGTCCAGTGCCAGCCGTTCGATCTCGCGTGCGGCGACCATGCCGCCGTCCAGCGGGCCCAGATAGGTGATCTGACCTTCGTCGATGGTGACAACGCCGGGGCCGCCTGCCCCAGTACGGAATCGCGCGCGCTGAAAACCTATGACGGCCAGCGCCACGGCCACGGCAACCAGAACCCAGCCCATCCAGCCCAGCAATCCGCCGGGGCCGCTGATCCAGCTAAGGCCAACCAGCAGGACGGCCACGGCAACCAACACTTCGCGCCAGCGCCACAGGGTCAGTTTGGCTTCGGGTCGGATAAAGCTCATGCCGGGTCCTTTGGGTCTTTGAACAGGACCAGTGAAAACTGCCCTGCCGGTTTAAATCCAATAGCCATATAGGCCCGCGCTGCGGAATCAGAAGCTGCAAACAGAACGGCACGGGACACACCACTGGCGTTTGCCTCAAGCAGATGCAACCCAACCGCCAAGCGGGCATACCCCCGCCCACGCAGTTCGGGCGGGGTATAGACCCCTCCGATCTGGACAACGTCAGGCAAGCGTGCGTTGAACCCGGTCATGGCCACGGGCTGCCCGTCGATCAGCAATATTCGATGTGAGTTGCGCTGGGTATAAGCGACAAAGTCCTTACGCGCCTGTTTGCGTGCGCGGGCGGGATCGAAATCCATCGCCTCGATCAAATAGTCGGTCCGCCAGCCTTCGGCAATGTCCCCGTAAAACCCACTTAAGGGTTCCAGCATAGCGCCCGTCGTGTCCGGCACGACAAGCTGTGTCAGGTCCAGCGTAAAGCCCGGTTCATCACTGTTGAGCGTCGCGGGTCTGCCGGCCCATCCCGCCATCTGCATGATACGCCGCGCCTGAGCCGCCTCGGCGGCGATGCCGAACAAGGGGCGCCCCCGGATCAGGTCAATCGCGGCCATAAGCTCGTCATCGGAACAGCCCGGGCACTGGGTCAGGACCATGCCCTCATTCGTGATCGCGAAGACCGCGCGCGGGCCGTCACCCAAAGTCCAGACGTTCAAAGCACGAGGGTCCGTGCCCCTCAAACCAAAATCCCGCAGATTGGCCAGAGGAAACATCGAGGTCTGAATGTGGTCGGACAAAAACCGGGTGATGCGCGGCACGTCCTCTTGTTGGGCCTGTTGCCAGTTCATGACCAATCCCCCAGTGCCTGCTGCCACATGGTCAGTGCCGCCACCGCTGCTGTATCCGCGCGCAGAATACGTGGCCCAAGGCTGACCACGTGTGCGTAGGGAAGACCAGACAAGTGGGTCCGTTCGCGATCCGAAAACCCACCCTCGGGCCCGATGAGAATGGCCCAGGGCTGGCCCGTTTCATTGGCTGCCAATCGCAGGGTCGACCCAACCTCTGCCTCGTCGCAGAACATCAGTTGTCGGTCTTCTGGCCACGCATCCAGCACGCGATCAAGCCGCTGCATATCGGAAACCTCGGGCACGTAAGTTCCGCCGCATTGCTCAGCCGCCTCAACGGCATGCGCCTGAAGGCGGTCTTGGCGTATACGCTCGGAATTGGTGAATTCAGTCTGCACGGGCAGGATACGCGCAGCCCCCATCTCGGCTGCTTTTTCGACCATGAAATCGGTGCGCGCCTTTTTGATCGGCGCAAACAGGAACCACAGATCGGGCGGCATTTGCAGTGGTTTGGTCTGGCGGGCGCAGGACAGCACGCCGCCACGCTTGCCCGCCTCGGCTACGTTGGCAAGCCACTCGCCATCTTGGCCGTTAAACAGAGCCACCTGCCCGCCCACGGCCAGCCGCATGACGCCAAACAGGTAGTGGGCCTGATTACGCGTCAAAGGAACCGATTGCCCCGGACCCAAAGGGTGCTCTACATACAGTCTGATCTTTGCACTCATGAGACCTTAATATGCAAGGCAATGCCCCAACACCAGACGGTCAGGTCGCTGATGCCGTAAGCGGCAACTGGGTCGACACCCATGCGCCCGCCTTCACCCGCCCCTATCTGCGCCTAAGCCGCGCAGACCGGCCCATCGGCACATGGCTTTTGCTGATTCCCTGCTGGTGGGGTCTTGCGCTGGCCATCCTCAGCGATGGCACCCCGCGATGGGAAGACCTTTGGATCGCCGTTGGCTGCGCAATCGGCGCTTTTCTGATGCGCGGCGCGGGCTGCACGTGGAACGACATCACTGATCGCGAGTTCGACGCTCAGGTCGAGCGTACTCGGTCGCGTCCGATCCCATCAGGTCAGGTCACGGTACGACAAGCGGTTGTCTGGATGGGGCTGCAATGCCTGTTGGCGCTGGGTATTCTGCTGACCTTCAATCAAGCTGCGATCGCGATGGGTGTCCTCTCGCTGTTGCCGGTGACAATATATCCGTTCGCAAAACGCTTTACATGGTGGCCCCAGGTGTTTTTGGGACTGGCGTTCAACTGGGGCATTCTGCTGGCATGGGCAGCGCATACCGGAACGGTCGGGGTGCCCGCGATCACGCTCTATCTGGCCGGAATCGCCTGGACGCTGTTCTACGACACGATCTATGCCCATCAGGACGCCGAAGATGACGAGTTGATCGGCATCAAATCCACTGCACGCCTGTTTGGTTCGGATACAGCCAGATGGCTGAAATACTTCCTCGTTGCGACAGTGTCGTTGATGGGGCTGGCGATCATCGACGCGGCAACGACTCAGGCCTCGATCATGGCGCTTTTTGTTGCGCTGGCCGGGCCTTGGGCGATGGGGTGGCACATGGCGTGGCAATTGCGCGGACTGGACACCGAGGACAACGCCAAACTGCTGCAACTGTTCCGCGCAAATCGCGACACCGGCCTTATTCCGCTGATCTTCCTTTGCGTGGCCTTGCTGGTCTGATTGCACCTCGGGCCGGGCCTCTGTAAGAGTCCGGCTCAATCACCCGAGGAGTCTTCTGTCTGCACATGCGCCTGCCTTATCTCCTAGCTGTTGCCTTTATCTTCCTGGTTTCTGCCGGGCTGTCTCTGCTGGCCGCCAGTTACTCGGTCACCAAGGTCGAAGAGGCATCGGAATTCGCGGTGCGCCGCGCGCTTGATCTGAAAGGCCATGACTGGGCCGAGGTCGAATCTGACGGCTTGCGCGTCATACTGACTGGCACCGCTGCTGACGAAGCCGCGCGTTTCAGCGCCCTGACCGCTGCCGGCACCGAAGTCGACACCTCGCGCGTTATTGACGAGATGGAAGTCGCACCCACGACCCAATTGGCACCACCTAAGTTTTCAGCCGAAATTCTGCGCAATGACAGCGGTATTTCGGTGATAGGTCTGGTCCCGCTCAGCCAGGACCGCGAGGCATTGATGGAGCGTTTGCATCGGTTGGACGGGGACAATGTATCGGACCTTCTTGAGACCGCCGACTATCCCAAGCCCAAAGGCTGGGATGAGGCACTAACCTACGCGATCGAAGCCCTTGTTCGGCTTCCACGCGCCAAGATTTCGGCCAGTCCGGGGTTGGTGAAGATTACCGCTATCGCCGACAGCCAGCAGGAAAAGGAACGGCTTGAGCAGGAGTTGACGCGCGCTGCGCCACCCAGCCTTAGGATCGGATTGTCGATCACGGCCCCGCGGCCGGTGATCACGCCGTTTACGCTGCGCTACATTGTCGATGCCGAAGGCGGTCATTTCGACGCGTGTTCGGCGCCTGATCAGGATTCCCGAAACGCCATCATTGCCACGGCCGAAGCGGCAGGGCTGACCGGACCCTACACCTGCACGATCGGGTTGGGCGTTCCATCACCCCGCTGGTCCGAGGCCGCAACGCTCAGCATCAAGGCGTTGGCTCAGATCGGTTTGGGATCTGTGACCATGTCTGACGCCGACATCACGCTGGTCGCCGAGATGGGTACGAACGCCGCCACGTTCGACCGCGTGGTAGGCGAGCTTGAGAATGCGCTGCCCGAGGTCTTCGCCCTTCACGCCGTCCTGCCCGAGCCTGAAACCGACGAACCCACCGGCCCACCCGAGTTTTCCGCCACACGCAGCCCCGAAGGGCTGGTCCAAATGCGCGGACGCTTGGGTGATGAAACCCTTAGGGACATGGTCGACAGCTATGCCCGCGCGGCGTTTGGCTCGGAACAGGTTTATACCGCAACTCGCGTTGTGCCTGACCTACCCACCGACTGGGCCGTGCGTGTCCTGGCCGGGCTTGAGGCGCTGTCATTACTGCACAATGGTGCTCTGACTGTGACGCCGGACGATGTCATGCTGATCGGCGTCAGCCATGAACCCGACACCAGAGCGCGCATCGCTGGCCTTTTGTCCGACAAGCTAGGCGAAGCGCAGGAATACACACTTTCGATCACCTACCAGAAACCTCCGGAACCCGAAGACGCACTGCCAGACCCCGAGCAATGCGAAGACCGCATTGCCGAAGTTCAGACGTCCAGCAAGATCGCCTTCGAACCTGGCTCGGCCACGGTGGCGGCGGATTCGCGTGATACTGTGAACCAGATCGCCGACATTCTGCGCGAATGCGGCCCAATCCGGATGGAGATCCAGGGCCACACCGACAGTCAAGGCCGGGAAGAGATGAATCAGCAACTCAGCCAGTCACGGGCACAGTCCATCCTAAACGAGCTGCGCGGACGGCGCGTTCCCACCGCAAGTTACACGGCAGTGGGATACGGCGAAACGCAACCTATCGCCGACAATGGCACCGAGGAAGGTCGCGAAGAAAACCGTCGGATTGAATTCCGCCTGATCCGCCCTGAACCCGTCGCCAATTCCGAGACGGGTCTGGAAGCGCTGGAACAGGACACACAGCCGTCAGAAGACGCACAAACAGACTCCGAAGAAACCGGCGCAGGGGACCAGTAAGTTGAACAGACTAGAATTCATCATCGCCACCGCCGTCATTTTGTTTGCAGCGTTTTGTATGGGGTGGTTCGCCAACTGGCTGGCCCATCGCCTGTCCCGCGTGCGCCAAAGCGACGTAGCCGATCTGGACCGCATGAGCCAGGAGTTGCATGAGGCCGAGGAAACCCGCGATCAGGCCATCACCTATCTGCAGCAGCGCGAGGCTGAACTGACCAACCAGCTGACGCAAACCGAGGCCGAGCTGTCCGCGGCCATGGATGGGCTGCGCGCAGCGAGGCAAGAGGCCGAAGAGCTGCGCGGGCGGATCAACAACGCGGATTAAATCACCAGCGCGTCAGCGCGTCCTCGTCCTCGTCCTTGGCAGCGACCCAGTCAGCACCGGAATTGGTGATCTCTTTCTTCCAGAACGGCGCGCGGGATTTCAGGTAGTCCATCAGGTATTCTGCCGCCTCGAACGCGTCCTTGCGATGAGGCGAGGCTGTGGCCACCATCATGATCTGATCCCCCGGAGCCAGCCTTCCGTGGCGGTGAATCACCAGCACATCGCCCAGCGACCAGCGCGACTGTGCTTCTTCAGCGATCTTGGTCAGGGCACGTTCAGTCATACCGGGATAATGCTCGATCTCCATCACGTCCAGATCGCCTGTGGCCAGATCGCGCACAACACCAGTGAAGGTTACGATGGCCCCATTTGCGGCCTCATCTCCGGCAGCAAAGGCGTTGGCCTCGGCGCCCATGTCGAAAGGGGCTTCTTGTACGACGATCCGCATCTTAGCCACCTGTCATCGGCGGAAAGAACGCAACTTCGCGCACGCCCGACAAAGGGGCGTCAAAGTCCGACAGTTCCTGATCCAGCGCCACGCGCAGCGCAGACAGGTCGGCAAAAGCGGCGGCATAGCGATCTTCGCGCGCGGTCAGTTCCGCGACCAGCTCGGATACCGTTGCGGCCTGTGTTTCGACCTTTTCCTTGGGCAGACCGATGCGTTCGCGCACCCATGCGAAATACAGCACATCCATCGCTTAGCTCTCCTTCAGATGGGGCATGGCTTTACGTAGGTAGTCATAGCCGGTGATCAACGTCAGCGTCGCCGCGATCCACAACAGCCACAAACCGATCCGGCCCGACCAGAACATACCTTCCAGATGCCAACGGATGTGGTTTACGTCCTCAAGCTGTCCAATGAGAACCTGATCAATGGTCGCAGGGTCCATGCCAAACGTGGCCATGACAAAGTAGTGTTCAAAAATTCCCTGTGAAAACAAAACCGCAATGGCAAACATCTGCGCTGTGGTCTTCCATTTGGCCAGCTTGGTCACTTTCAAAGTTCCCGCCACATCGCCCAGATATTCCCGCAACCCCGAAACAAAGACCTCGCGGAATAGAATCACGGTGGCGGGCAGCACCAGCCAAGGCGTCCAATGCTCGGTCGAATAGCCCACAAGTATCATCAGCGCGATCACCACCATCGCCTTGTCAGCAATCGGGTCCAGCATCGCTCCGATCTTGGTTTCCTGTTTCCAAGCACGGGCCAGATACCCGTCGAACCAGTCGGTGATCGCCGCTGACATGAACAGGATCAGGGCAAACCAGTCGGCATAGGGCCGGGTGAAATACAAAAACATCACGGCCAGACCGGGGGCGGCCAGAAGGCGCAGTACGGTCAGGATATTGGGCAAGTTCCACTTCATGAAGAAAACTCTACATCGCCGGTTCAGGACATAAAAGATGGGCCATTGAAAATCTGACCCGATCACAGGCAGTTGTGGCCTTCGGGGTCAAAGGGTCGCAACCCCAATCACACGGCTTGGCGCGCGCGGGCTTTGCGGTCAGATTGGCGACTGGCCAAGACAGAGCGATACATGACCCGTCACATTCAAACCGACCCCCGATCGAACCTGATCGGCAGCGCATGGATGATCACCGCAATGGCCCTGTTCGCGCTTGAGGATGCGCTGATCAAAGCGGCCTCGGCGGCGATTCCGATCTGGCAGGTGCTGGTTCTGTTCGGCGCAGGCGGCGCGGTTATCTATGCGGCGGTGGCCCTGCTGCGCGGCACACGGCTGTTTCAAACCGATGTAACGTCGCGCCCGATGAAGGTGCGTGCGGTATTCGAAATCCTAGGGCGGTTGTTCTATGTACTGGCCATCGCGCTCACTCCGCTGTCCTCGGCTACGGTGATCCTGCAGGCGACGCCCTTGGTCGTCGTCGCCGGGGCCGCACTGGTTTTTGGCGAAACCGTCGGCTGGCGCCGGTGGAGCGCCATTCTGATCGGCCTTGTCGGCGTCGTGATCATCATCCAACCAACCGGGGACAGCTTCTCGGCCCTTTCCATCCTTGCGGTGCTGGGGATGCTGGGCTTTGCCGGGCGCGATCTGGCCAGCCGCGCCGCGCCCGCGTCACTGGGGACCGAGGTGCTGGGGTTCTACGGTTTCCTTTGCATCATCATCGCCGGTCTGGCCTACCGGTTCTGGGAGGGCACACCGATGCAGCCCCTGAGCCCGCAAGTCAGCCTGCATATGACCGGCGCAATCGTGATGGGCGTTATGGCCTATGCCTCGCTGATGAAGGCGATGCGCACGGGTGAGGTCTCATCCGTCACGCCTTTCCGCTATTCCCGACTGCTGTTCGGCATCGGCCTGGGCGTGGTCATGTTTGGTGAGCGACTGGACCAGACCATGTGGATCGGGTCCGCGCTGATCGTGGCGTCAGGGCTGTACATCCTGTGGCGCGGGCGGCGGGCCTAGCCCTTGTCGTGAAAGAAATCATAGACCTTCTGCGCCAACCCGGCTGAGATCCCGTCCACCGCCTTCAAGTCCGCAAGATTGGCCCGACTAACCGCCTTGGCGCTGCCGAAATGGGTCAACAAGGCACGTTTGCGTGCCGCCCCCACGCCGGGGATTTCATCCAGAGGCGTCGCCCCCACCGCCTTGGCCCGTTTCGCGCGATGGGTGCCGATGGCAAACCTGTGCGCTTCATCCCGCAGGCGTTGAATGAAATACAGCACCGGATCGTTGCGTTTCAGCGCAAAGGCGCGTTGGCCGATACGGTGGAATTCCTCTTTGCCGTGGTCGCGATCTACGCCCTTGGCGACACCGACCATCGGGATGTCTTCGACGCCATGTTCGACCATGATCTCATGCACCGCACTCACCTGCCCTGCGCCGCCGTCGATCAAAAGCAGGTCGGGCCAATGGCCCTTGTCCCGGTCTGGGTCTTCTTTCAACAGACGAGTGAAACGGCGGGTCAGGACCTCTTTCATCATGCCAAAGTCGTCGCCCGGTGTCAGGTCATCGCCCCGGATGTTGAACTTGCGATAAGCGTTTTTCATGAACCCCTCAGGACCGGCCACGATCATGCCGCCCACCGCGTTGGTGCCTTGGATATGGCTGTTGTCGTAGACCTCAATCCGCTCGGGTGGCGTGTCCAGATCAAACGCCTCGGCCACGCCGCGCAACAGCTTGGCCTGCGTGGCGCTTTCCGACATGCGACGGGCCAGCGACTCACGCGCGTTGCGCAGGGCCCCGGCGACCAGTTCTTGTTTCTCACCGCGCTGCGGCACAAGGATTTCGACCTTGCGACCGGCCTTTTCCGACAGCGCGTCCTGCATCAGATCAGCGTTCTCGACCCCGTCCGACAGGATCAACTGACGCGGCGGCTCCTTGTTGTCGTAGAACTGACCAAGGAAAGCCTCCATCACCTCGGCCGGCGACACATCCGCCCCGACCCGAGGGTAAAAGTCCTTGTTGCCCCAGTTCTGGTTGGCCCGGATAAAGAACACCTGCACACAGGCTTGCCCACTATCCATATAGAGGCCGATCACATCCGCCTCGGCCACGCCGCGCGGGTTGATGCCTTGGCTTGTCTGCACCTGCGTCAGCGCCCGGATTCGGTCGCGCAGGCTGGCGGCGCGTTCGAACTCCATCGCCTCGGACGCGGCCATCATCTGTTCGGCCAGTTCTTCTTGCACCTTGGTCGACCGGCCCGACAGGAAACGTTCTGCATCCTTGACGCTTTCGCCGTAGTCGCTTTCCGAGATCAACCCAACACACGGCCCAGAACAGCGCTTAATCTGATACAGCAGACAGGGCCGCGTGCGGCTGTCGAACATAGAATCCGAGCAGTTGCGCAGCAGGAACGCCTTTTGCAGCTGGTTCAGCGTCCGGTTAACGGCACCCGCACTGGCGAAGGGGCCAAAATAGGCGCCCTTTTCCTTTTTCGCCCCACGATGTTTCTTGATCTGCGGAAACCCATGATCCTTTGAAACCAAAATGTTCGGAAAACTCTTATCGTCGCGCAGCAGCACGTTGTATTTCGGTTTAAGCTGCTTGATCAGGTTCTGCTCCAGCAGCAGCGCCTCGGTCTCGGTCCGCGTGGTCAGAAACATCATCGAAGCCGTCGCGGCGATCATCTTCTCGATCCGCCCCGAATGTCCAGGCCGCGTATAGTTCGACACCCGCGCCTTCAGGTTTCGCGCCTTGCCGACATAAAGAACCCGACTGTCGGCATCCAACATCCGGTAAACGCCCGGAGAGCTGTCCAGCGTTTTCACATATCGCTGTATACATTCGTATCCAACGCTTTGGGTTTCGGAGTTCGATTCGTTCTGGACGGTCATGTGTCTGAAATATGATTCCCTGACCATGGCTGCAATCTTGAGCGCCTCAGATCAAGAGAAAACAAATCCACGGTTTCTGTGGATAAGTATGAAGATAAGTTTCCGGGTATCGCGATTTTCCCTTAATTCATTAAGGATTCCTTGATTTGCACAAAAATTAGGCAATAACCTAACCGTCTGTTTTTCAATGTTATTTTTTCTAAATCAAGACAAGTGCATGAAAAACAATACATTTTTGTAACGTGTTGGTAACGGAAATGAGAGCGGTGCAAAACTTATCTGAGAATTACCTATTCAACGCCCAAAACATCCGGAGTTTGCCAGCCAAGATGCTGCCCGCCATCCACACATAAAAGCTGCCCGGTGACCGCCTGTGCATCCAGAAAATATCCCAGCGCGGCAGTGATGTCCGAAGGGTTCGAGCCGCGCTCCAATACCGTGCTCCGCCGTTGCGCATTGAAGTGATCGACGCTTTGGCGGTGCCCCTGCATCGTGGGACCGGGACCGATTGCGTTGACGCGGATCGCCGGAGTCAACGCTTGCGCAGCAGTGCGGGTCAGCGCCCACAGGCCCATCTTGGCGATGGTGTAGGACATGAACTCGGGGGTCAGCTTGCGTACCCGCATGTCGACCATATTGACGATAAGACCGGTTGCGACCGGTTCGCCTGCCGCATCGGTGTCGGGCTGCAACCCTTGTTCAGCCATCGCCTGGGTCAGCACAAAAGGCGCGCGCAGGTTACTTTCGAGGTGCCGGTCCCAGCTTTGCCGCGTGGCCGTTTGGATATTGTCGTATTCAAAGATCGAGGCGTTGTTGACCAGACAGGTGATCGACCCACCCAATGCCTCGGCCGCGCGGGGCAACAGGACGTTCACCTGCGCCTCGTCCAGCAGGTCGGCTTGTAGGGCAACAGCATTGCGACCCATTGATCGTATCTCGGCCACGACATCCGACGCCGGTTGTTCGGACGAAGCAAAGTGGACAGCTACATCATATCCACGCTGCGCCAGATACAGGGCCATGGCCCGGCCAAGGCGAATACCTGCTCCGGTTACAAGGGCTCGGGTCATCGGGGACTCTCCGTCACATTACGCCAGCAATGTGACGATGTAGACCGCATAGAGCAGGGTCAACAGCAAGCCCCACACTCGCGTGATATCTTTCTTGAAAAACACGAACGGGATCAGCAGCAATGATGCGCCCAGCATGACCCACAGATCGAATTGCAGGAACTCGGGATCAACCGGAATTCGCCCGACCAATGTCGCGATACCGACAATGGCCAACAGGTTGAACATGTTTGACCCGATCACGTTACCTAGCGCAACGTCCGCCTGACGCCGCAACGCCGCCATAACAGTCGTGGCCAATTCCGGCAGAGACGTACCGACCGCCACCAAAGTCAGACCGATAATCGTTTCACTGATCCCATAGGTGCGCGCGATCACGGTTGCGTTTTCGACCAGCAGATGCGCGCCCATCGGCAATCCGATCAGACCCAGCAGCAGATAGATCGCGACCTTCCAGTACGGCATATCCGGATCGGCCTCTTCGAGACCATCCAGTTCTTCGTCATCGTTGCAAGCCTCACCACAGGCTCTCCGATGGGCATGGGCCTCGCGGAAGGCATTCCACAGGACCAGAGCCAGTGCAGCCAGCAGGATACCTCCGCTGACCAGACTGAATTCGCCCAAGAAAGCCAACCCAATAAACAACACTGTGGCCATGATCATGAAGACATAGTTCTTGCGGCTATCGCATTCGCTTGTGTGCAAAGTGGCAAGCAACGCTGGAAGGCCCAGTACCAGCAGGATGTTGGCCGTGTTAGACCCGACCACGTTCCCGAGCGCAATACCCGGCGCGTTTTCCTTGATCGCACTGATAGCGATCAACAATTCAGGCGCCGAAGTGCCAAAGGCCACAATCGTCAGACTGACGATCAACGCAGGTACGCCCAGACGCAGGCTCAGGTTTACCGCACCACGTACTAGCGCATCCCCTGCCAGCAACAGGATCAGCAATCCGAGGCCGGATAACAGCCATGCCGTCATGTACGGCCTCCTTTTTTGCAGGCGCAGGGGCCTTTACCGATCCTGAACCGCCCGCAGCGCGGACACCGTGCCGATTGCAACCTTTTCTGTCCGGGAAAACGCAGCTTACCAAACATGGCCAACACGCCCATGGCGATCAGGAAGAGGGTGACAATCTTGATAATCACGTCACAACCCAAAACGCGCATAGGCCGCGCGTTCCTCAAGCCCTGCAATCGCATCCTGTGCCAAAGAAGCACCGAACCGGGACCACAAAGGTTTCCGCAACCCATAGCGCCGGAATTTTACCTTGTCGCCGAACCGCTCTTGCATCTTGGGTTTCAGATGAGCAATCCCGTCGATCAATCCCAATTCCTGCGCGCGACGCGCCAGCCAAATCTCGCCGGTGAACAGGTCCTGACTGTCGTCCAGTTTTCCATCACGCCGGGTTTTAACATGGGCGATGAAATTTTCGTGAATATCACCCAAAAGGCGCTCTAGCCGGGCGACGTCCTCTTTCTTTTCGGGCGAGAACGGGTCGAGCATGGATTTCGACTCTCCGGCCGTATGCACGCGCCGCTCGATCCCCTGACGTTTCAAAAGTACATGCGCACCAAAGCCGGATGAGATCACTCCGATGGACCCCAGAACCGAACTGTCGTCGGCATAAATCTCATCAGCTGCAGCTGCCAGCCAATACCCGCCCGAGGCGGCGACGTCTTCGACAAATGCTATGACAGGAACGTTTAATTCCTCAGATAACCGCCGAATACGCGCACCGATCAAAGAACTTTGCACCGGTGAGCCACCAGGCGAGTTGACCTCGAGCGCGACGGCGGCGGGTTTACCTTTGCGAAAGGCTTTCTCAAGAACCGGGGCCAGCGACGTGTCGGACATCGACCCTCGGCCGGCCATTCCGATGGCTCCGGACAGACGCACAATGGCCACGCATGGCTGCTTTTTAACAAAGGGCAGGCTGAGTTTCATGGGAGCCGATGTAGAGTGCGCCATTGTGCTAAACAAGGGACCGTTTGAACGTTAGATGCAGCCGGATCACATTTCCCGGAGTTGATGGGCAAAAATGCAACGCCAAACGTACCCTAGCTGCGAATGCGCCAGCCGGTTTTGAAAATCCACCAGATGATGCCAAGGCAAATGCCTGTAAAGACCACGATTGCCAGCAGGCTGAAGCCTATTGGCACGTCCGCCAGCCCATAAAACGACCATCTGAAACCTGAAATCAGATAGACTACCGGATTGAACAATGTGATCGTTTGCCAAACCGGCGGCAACATCGAGATCGAATAGAATGTGCCCCCCAAAAAGATCAACGGCGTTACCACCAGTTGCGGCACCAGCGACATCTGCTCGAAGTTGCCTGCCCAGATGCCAATTATGAATCCAAGCAATGAGAAACTGAGGCAAGTCAGCACCAGAAACGCCACCATTGCCAGCGGATGTTCGATCCGTAAATCCACAAAAAACGTCGCCGTGATCAAGATCACCACCCCTACGAACAGCGCCTTGGTCGCCGCCGCCCCCACATAGCCGATCACGATCTCGATAAAGTTCACAGGGGCCGAGAGCAGCTCATAGATCGTGCCAAGGAATTTGGGGAAATAAATCCCGAAAGACGCGTTCGATATCGACAACGTCACCACCGACAGCATGATCAAACCCGGCACGATGAACGCGCCATAGGATACGCCCTCAACTTCTTGGATACGACTGCCGATCGCAGTACCGAAGACGACGAAATACAAAGAGGTCGACAGAACCGGAGACAAAAAGCTCTGTGCCAGCGTCCGGAAGAAGCGGGCCATTTCGAACCGGTAAATAGCAGCGATTGCGGACCAGTTCATGCGGGCTCTCCCGACACCAGATTGACAAATATTTCTTCCAGGCTCGACTGACGGGTCTGCACGTCTCGCAGAATGAGCCCGGCTTGCGCCACATCGTTCAGCAACGTGGTGATGCCGGTGCGGTCGGCATGGGTATCGTAGGTATAGATCAGGGCATCGCCATTGCCATTCAGCGTCAGGTTATGCGCTGCAAGACTGTCGGGGATCGACGCGATGGGATCGGTCAACATGACTTCGATCTGCTTCTTGCCCATTTGCGCCATCAGAGTGTTCTTGTCCTGAACCAGCAGCAATTCGCCTTTGTCGATGACACCAACTCGGTCGGCAATTGCTTCGGCCTCTTCGATGTAATGAGTGGTCAGAATGATCGTGACGCCCGCCTGTTTCAGTTCGGCCACGATCTCCCACATATCCTTGCGCAATTCGACATCAACACCGGCGGTGGGTTCATCCAGAAACAGCACGCGCGGCTCATGCGCCAACGCTTTTGCGATCAGCACCCTGCGCTTCATCCCGCCCGACAGCTCTTTGATGGCGTTGCGGCGCTTGTCCCAAAGGGACAGCTTGCGCAGGATCTCTTCGATCCGCGCGTCATCTCGACCCAAGCCAAACAGCCCACGCGACAAACGTACCGTGTTCCAGACTTTTTCGAATGGCTCCAGCGCGATCTCCTGCGGGACAAGGCCGATCATCCGGCGCGCAGCGCGAAAGTCGGACTGGATGTCATGCCCTCCGACCGTAACTGTACCCGAGCTCGGCGTGGTAATTCCGCAGATGGTTGAAATCAGAGTTGTTTTGCCCGCGCCATTCGGACCCAGCAAGGCCAGAATCTCACCCTGCCGAATGTCCAAAGTCACGCCCTTAAGCGCTTCAAACCCGTCAGCATAGGATTTTCGCAAATCCCTGATCGAAAGAATGGTGGTCATGCTGTTTCCCTGTCCTGACGGCGACCCTACCCCGGTGGGCGAGCGCAGAACAGACCCATTCCGCACCGGCCGTTACGCGGATTTTGCCGAACCCTGCTCGGGCTTGCAATTCGCCGGCATTCCCGAAACCCTGCGGCGATACTTATAGGAGCGGCAAAATGCTGAACGGTTTTCGGATCATCGAATTCGAAGGGCTGGGCCCCGCCCCCTTCGCCGCCATGTTGCTGGCAGATATGGGCGCAGATGTGATCACCATCCACCGCAAGGGAGTGGCAGGAACACCCGGAATGCCCCAGCAATCGGTGCTAGATCGCGGCAAACGGTCGATTGCGTTGGATCTGAAAGACTCAGACGATCTGGACATCACCCAACGCCTGATCGCTTCTGGAGATGCACTTATCGAAGGATTCCGCCCAGGTGTCATGGAAAAGCTGGGCCTCGGCCCAGCTCCTTGCCACGCCCTGAACCCCAAACTGGTCTATGGCCGCATGACTGGTTGGGGCCAGAACAGCCCGCTGGCCAACACCGCGGGGCATGACCTGAACTACATCGCGCTGTCCGGCGCGCTCTGGTACGCGTCGCAAGCAGGTCAGCCGCCACAAACTCCCGCGACCCTGGTGGGCGACATCGGCGGTGGCGCCATGTATCTGGTGGCGGGCCTGCTGGCCGGCCTGCTACATGCTCAAAAGACAGGGGAAGGCACCGTCGTCGATGCCGCCATCTACGACGGCTCGGCCCATATGATGAACCTGCTTATGAGCCTGCGGCAAACCGAAAATCTTGATGAAATCAGAGGTCAAAGCCTTCTCGACGGCCCCCATTGGAGCCGCACATACAGCTGCGCCGACGGCGGCTTCATCACGGTGCAATGCCTGGAACCCAAATTCTACGCCACATTCCTACGCTTACTCGGCCTGTCCGCCGACCCCGATTTCCAACAACAAAACAACCGCACCCTCTGGCCGACGCTAACAGAACGGCTCAGCCAGATATTCGTCCAACACCCGCGCGATCACTGGGCAGACCTTTTCCACGGCTCAGACGCCTGCGTCGCGCCAGTTCTCAGCCCCGAACAGGCACTTGACCACCCAATGAACCAAAGCCGCCAAACTTGGACAACTCAGAACGGCACCCTGCAAGCCCACGCCGCCCCACGATTCTCTACCCATGACTGGCAACCAAAACCCAGCCCAAATCGCGATGAACACCGGGCCGAGATTCTCGTCGACCTCGACACCAAAGACTGATCCGCCCTTCATCTGGCCAAAAATATCTCGGGGGATGAATTGGCCGCAGGCCAAGAAGGGGGCTGGCCCCCTTCCACCCAGCTTACCGCGCGCGCACCGTATCAATCATCAGCTGCACATTCTCAGGATCCGCATTCGGCGTGATCCCATGACCCAGATTGAAAATGTGCGGCCCCTTGGAAAATGCCTCAACGATCTTCCGCGTCTCATCCACCAAAGCCTGACCACCCGTCACCATATGGGACGAGGCCAAATTGCCCTGCACACAACCATCCACCTGCACATGGGCCGCCGCCCAATCCGGCGCGACCGAATTGTCCAACGCCACACAATCCACACCAGTCGCCTTGGCAAACCCGACATAGCCCTCTCCGGCCTCGCGCGGGAAACCGATGACCGGAATTCCGGGATGACGTTCTTTGATGGCCTGAGTGATCACACGGCACGGCTCGACCGCATATTTCTGGAATGCCTCGCCCTTCAGGGACCCGGCCCAGCTGTCAAAGATCTTGACCACCTCGGCTCCGGCCTCGATCTGGGCCGACAGATATTCGATCGTCGCCAGCGTAATCCGATCCAGCAGGGCCTCGAACAACGCCACATTGCCCTCGCGCAGCGCATGGGCCGGGCCCTGATCCGGCGTGCCGCGCCCGGCGATCATATAGGTGGCCACCGTCCAGGGCGCGCCCGCGAAACCGATCAGAGTCGTCTCGGACGGCAATTCCCGCGATAGGATTCGCACGGTTTCATAGACCGGCGATAAAGTCTCGTGAATCGCATCCACGGGCTTCAGCGCGTCAAACTCGGCCTGTTGGGTTATGGTCGACAGGCGCGGGCCTTCACCGGTGACAAACCACAAATCCGCACCCAGCGCCTGCGGCACCAACAAGATATCGGCAAACAGGATCGCCGCGTCGAACCCATAGCGACGGATCGGCTGCAATGTGACTTCAGCCGCCAGCTCGGGGTTATAGCACAGCGACAGGAAATCCCCCGCCTGCGCCCGCGTCGCGCGATATTCGGGCAGATACCGCCCAGCCTGACGCATCATCCAGATCGGCGGCACATCCTGCACTTCACCTGCCAAAGCGCGCAGTATCTTCTTTGTCTCGACCATCTTTGCCCCCAATCATCTGGTTTGCGCCACGGGTCGGCCCTCAGTGGCAATTTGTCAAGCTCTGCCCCCATTGTCAGGGCAATGTGACGCGATTAAAGCTGAGGCCATGACATTGACCCTGCCCTCCCCCGCCCAACCTCTAAAGATCGGCACCCGAGGATCGCCTCTGGCGCTGGCGCAAGCCTATGAAACCCGGCAGCGGCTGTCAGCGGCGTTCGATCTGCCCGAAGAGGCGTTCGAGATCGTGGTCATCAAGACCACCGGCGACAACCGCGCCATGATCGACGCAGACCGCCCTCTGAAAGAAATCGGCAACAAGGGTCTGTTCACCAAGGAGATCGAAGAGGCGATGCTGCGCGGCGATATCGACATCGCGGTGCATTCCACCAAGGATATGCCGGTAGAGCAGCCCGCAGGTCTGGTGCTGGACACCTTCCTGCCGCGTGAAGATGTGCGCGACGCGTTCATCTCGCCCAGCCTGAAATCAATCCACGACCTGCCGCGGGGTGCCACCGTCGGCACCTCATCCCTGCGCCGCCGTGCGCAGCTGTTGAATCGTCGGCCTGACCTGAACGTAGTGGAATTCCGAGGCAACGTGCAGACGCGGCTGAAGAAACTGGCGGACGGCGTGGCCGATTGTACCTTTCTGGCCATGGCCGGCATCCGCCGCCTGAACATGGAAGACGTCCCCGCCACCGCCATTGCACCAGAGGACATGCTGCCCGCCATCGCACAGGGCACCATTGGCATCGAACGCCGCAGCGACGATTCCCGTGCTGCGGGTATGCTGGAAGCGATTCACCACATTGAAACGGGGCAGCGTTTGGCCGCCGAACGCGCATTGCTGGCTGCGCTGGACGGCTCCTGCGAAACGCCAATCGCGGGCCTAGCTGAGATCAATGCAGGTCAACTTCACCTGAGGGGCGAGGTTTTGCGCCCGGATGGGTCTGAGGCGATCACCGAAGATGTTGAAGGATCGATTGAAGACGGCGTCGAAATGGGCCGCACTGTTGCTAAAACCCTGCTTGCACAGGCGGGTGCCGGATTCTTTGATTGGCGAAACTAAAAAAAATCCACGCAATGTGAACTACTTCACTGCCGTCGCCTGATGAGTCAGGCATAATGCTTGCATACCGGTTGTGAAGTCGGCTCGGTCTCAAATAAGTCGAAAGTTTTGTAAGTCTGTACCGTTTTAAGTGGTGTTCGAGGGGGTGAGACCCGATCCTGAGATCCGATCAGTTAGGGCCGTTGTCATTGATTTGACAGCGGCCCGTCCCTTTTTTGCGCAGCGTGCGGTCATCTATTGGCAATCAACTCGACCGCCGTATTGACCGCTTCCCTTGTCATTTCAATATCCGTGTCAGTTACCGCAAGGGAAGGGTAGAGCTTTCCGGGCGATTTAAAGATGCCACTCGCCCGTAAGCTGTTGTTGTAATCCACGTTGCGTCGGGGTTCATCGTGCCGAGAGCTGCGATAATCGCGACACGGGGCATTGGTGAAATAGATATCAAACAGAGTTTCATCGCCACAAACCTGATGCGGGATACCGGCCGCTGTCAGCGCATCAACCTGCATCTGTTGCAACGCGGCCCCTATGGTCCTCAGACGCTCATAGGTACCTTCACGGCGTAGTATTTCCATCGTTTTCAAACCTGCGGCAGAGGCAACCGGATTGCCCGACAATGTGCCCAGTTGCATCAGCCAGCCGTCTTCGCCGACCTGTGCCTTGTCGAAATGCTTCATGATCTCGGTGCTTGCGCCCAGCGCGGCCAGAGGGAAGCCACCACCGGTAATCTTGCCCAGCGTGCAGATATCGGGCGTCACGCCGTATTTCTCTTGCGCGCCGCCATAAGCGAGGCGGAAACCGGTCACGATCTCGTCAAAGATCAGCAGGACATTGTGTTTGTCGCACAATGCGCGCAGACCTTGCAGATATCCGGGCATTGGCGGAATGATCCGTTGCAGCGGCTCGACCATAATCGCGGCGATATCGTCATGTTCGTCCAACAGCGCTGCGACGGCCTCAAGGTCATTGAACGGGGCGATCAGCATCTGCTCGGCCACGCCCGCAGGGATGCCGGCGCTGTCGGGCACCGCCTGTGGGAAGTTCACATGGCGGCTGGGGGCGAGGCTCATCTGCGCCTCGGCGCTCATACCGTGATAGCCGCCCTCGAACTTCAGGATCTTGTCGCGCCCGGTATAGGCGCGGGCCAAGCGGATGGCGTACATGTCGGCCTCGCCACCCGAGGCGACAAAGCGCACCTGTTCGCAGCACGGCACGGCGTCGATGATTGCCTCGGCCAGTTCAATGCCTTTGGCGTTGTTGGCGAAAAAAGTCATGCCCTTGGGCAGTTGTTCCAGCACCGCCTCCATCACCTCGGGGTGGCCGTGGCCCAGCAGCATCGGTCCAGAGCCGATCAGATAGTCTATATATTCGGTCCCGTCCTCATCCCAGACGCGACTGCCTTCGCCACGGGCAATGATGATGCCGGGGTCGAAATTGCCAAATCCCCCGGCGGGCAATGCGGCGTTGGCGCGGGCGATCCATTCGGATTGAGTGTTGATCTTGAGCATCTCAGGCAATCTCCAATATCGGGGAACCAAGGGTTTCCAGGTCGGGCGTCACGCCCAGACCCGGGCCTTCGGGCGGGGCGATGCGACCGTCTTTGCGGCTGGGTGCATCCGGGCAGAGGCGCGGGCCCACGTATGAGGACAGATCGCAGGTGTTCATCAACGAGCCATGCGGAGTCGAAGCCGCGAAATGCAACGCGGCGGCGGTGACGATATCGGATCCCCATGTGCATTCGGCGCAGATTTCGGCCCCCAGATACACTGTCAGATCGCGCGCGCGGCGCATGGCCGACAGACCGCCGAACTTGGACAATTTCAACGCCACCGCATCCATGCAGCCCAATTCATGTGCACGCAGCAACGAGGCCAAATCATGGGCGTTTTCGTCGATCTTCATCGGCAGGCCGGTGGCTTGCCGCACGGCGGCACAATCCTCCAGAGTTTTGCAGGGTTGTTCCAGCATCACATCCAGATGTGTGACGGCGCGGCCCGTGCGTGTGGCCTGCAGGCGCGATGCGCCGCAGTTCCAGTCTCCGTAGACGATTGGCCCCGGCCCCACAGCTTCGCGCACTTTGGTCAGGCGTTCGGCATCGGCCTGCCAGTCGGCTTCGACCCCCAGCTTGACCTGAAACTGACGTATGCCGGTCTGATAGGCGGTCTGCGCGATGCGGGCCATCTCATCGGGGTCTATGCAGGTGATCGAGTGATAGAGCGGCATGTCCTTGCGCGTGCGCCCGCCCAGCAACGCATAGACCGGCTGGCCCGTGGCTTGGCCGAATAAATCCCACAGGGCAAGATCGACGGCGGATTTTGCGTAGCGATGGCCTTGTAGAAACCCGTCGAGTTTCCGCATGGGGGCATCGGCCCCGAAGGGCGACATACCCAGGATTTCCGGGGCCATTTCGGTGATCGCCGCCGGGACGCCATCGGCATAGGCGGGCAGATAGTTCGGTATCGGGCAAACCTCGCCCCAGCCTTTCAGCCCAGTATCAGTTTCAAAGCACAGGACATGGGTTTTGACAGTGGCGCAGGTTTTGCCCTCGGCCATGCGGTAGGTTTCATGGCTGGTGAGGTCGACGGACCAGAGAGTGATGGCGGTGATTTTCATTCAGGCCGCCCTTGGGGTGTTGATGTTGTGCAGTCAGAGGGGCCAGCCCCTCTCTTGGCCTTCGGCCAATTCACACCCCGAGATATTTCTAGCCAGATGAAGGGGCGGATCATCGCGGGGCCTCGTAGGTTGCGATTGGGAGGCCGAGGGTGTCTTCGTCGGGGTGGACGCCAAGGCCCGGGGTTTCGGGCAGGTGGAGGTGTCCGTTATTGTTGCGGGGACCGCGACCGTTGGCGATGTCGATGGTGATCATATCCTGGCAGGCCCAGACGGCATGGCAGTTCTGATCGGGGATGGTGGCGGCCAGATGCAAGGCCTCGGTATCGGCAAGAACGGTGCCTCCGGTGGCCATGACAAACATGTCGATCCCGTGGGCCAGCGCAATATCGCGCATTCGGGCTGCCTTGGTCAGGCCGCCGACGCGGTTTAGCTTGATGCCAAAGACCTCGGCAAGACCGTCGCGCGCGATGCGGGTGGCGTCTTGCAGGGTGACGAGGCTTTCGTCCACTGAGACGGGTGAGGCGTGGCGACCCGAGATGGCGGCGATGTCGTCGAGGGATTCGCAGGGTTGTTCGAAGATCACCTGCAAAGGCTCGCAGGCCTTAATCACGCGCAGCGCCTGTTGGCGAGTCCAGCCCCGGTTCACGTCATAAAGAACAATCTCGCCGGGGCGGCGGAAGCTTTCAACATCTTGAACGCGGGCTATGTCGCGTTCGACGTCTCCGCCGATTTTGACCGAATGGGCGATGTAACCACGGTCGCGGTAGCGGGTCATCACCTCGCGCGTTTCTTCAGCGGTTTTGGCACCGACGGACGAGGCAATCGGGCGTGGGGTGCGGGAACCGCTGCCCATCAGATCAGCAATTGGCAAGCGCGCTGCTTGCCCGGCGATGTCCCAACAGGCCATGTCGATCGGACTTTTGGCATAGAGGTGGCCGGGCAGCGCCGTATCCATGGCGCGTTCCACATCAAGCACGCGGCGCGGATCCAGGCCCAGAATAAACGGGGCCATGGTCTCGATTCCCGCACGGATTCCAGGGCCATGGGCTGGCACATAGGTATGGCCCCAGGGCGTGCCCTCACCCCAGCCGATCAAGCCAGTATCGGTTTCAAGCTTCACCAGCGTAGCGTCCAACGTTTCGAATTTCAAACGCCCGCCAGACAGCCAATAGGGATGCTCGAGCGGCAGGTCGATTTGGTAGACGGTGATGGTTTTGATCTTCATAGCGCGTACTCTGCCACGGGCGCACCGAGGCTTTTGAAATCCGGGGTAACACCCAACCCTGGCGCATCTGGCGCGTAGAGCTTACCGTTTCGCGACACAGCCCCGCCGCATCCGGTCGAGCGGGTGTTGTAGTTCATCAGGTCTGTGGTGTTTTGCAGGTATTCCTCGGGCGTCGAGGCGGCAAAATGGGCGACGATGGCAGTGGTGATTTCGCCGCCCCATGTATCCTCGGACACCACGGGAATACGGTTTTCAATCAGATAGTCACGCACCCGTCGTGCCTTGCTGAGCCCGCCGAGATTGGAAAGCTTGAGGCAGCAGATCTCGGCCCCCTGATCCGCGACGATCCGCTGCGCCATGTGCATTCCGGTCAGGCATTCGTCCAGCTTCATCGGCTGTTCGGCCACGCGGCGGACCTGTTGGCATTCCTCATACGTTCTGCAGGGTTGTTCGAGGATAAAGTCCAGGTCGCGCGTCGCCCGAGCCACCCGGATCGCGTTATCCACGCGCCAGCCCTGATTGGCGTCGGCCATGGCGGTCTCACCCGGTTGCAGCAAAGGGACCGTGGCCCTGATGCGGTCGATATCCGTGGCCCAATCTGCGCCTACCTTGATCTGGAACTGACGGTAACCCTGATCGCGATAGGTGTTCATCTCGGCCACGGTCTCATCCACTGCCTTCTGAGGTGCCACCCGATACATTGGGGCACCATCCGTCAGCTTGCCACCCAGCAACATCCAGATGGGCTGCGAGCAGGCTTGCCCCAGAATATCCCAACAGGCCGCATCAAACGGAGCCTTTGCGTATCCGTGACCCTGTACAAGATGGTCCATCAGTTGTTCGATCCGCCCAACCTGCCGCGGGTCCTCACCCAGTAGCTTAGGGGCGACGAGAGCGGCCAAGGCAGGAACGCCCTGAGAATGCGCGACCATGTAGTTTTCGCCGCAGGGTGTGAACTCACCACAGCCCTGCAACCCAGCATCGGTGTCGATCACCACAACCGAGGCGATGGCCGTCTCAATCGCATTGCCCGCACCCCAAACGTAAGCCCCACCGACATAGGGCAGCCCGGTCTGATAGATGCGGATGCGGGTGATTTTCATGCGGCGTCCATTCGGGGCAAGGCATCCAACCCTTCGCCGCGCCACAACACGTAGGTCAGGATGGGGCTGTCGGTGGTTGTCATTGCGTGACTTTGCCAACTGGTGTGCAGCCGGGTTTGGTTGGGGGTCAGTTCGGCGTCATTGCCTTCGACCCGAAACCTCGCACGGCCGGCGGCGATGAGGTACAGTTCTTCGGCCTGATGGCTGTGCCAATCATAGGCCAATCCCTCACCCCAAAAAGCCACGTAGCCCCGCAGCTTTGTTGAGTGGAAATGGCCCGTGGGACCGAACAGTTCATAATAGCCAAAACGGTTCAGGAAGTCGGCACCGACTTCGTCTTCGGTGTAAGTCAGCTTCCAATCGGCGAGATGCGCGGTTGCGCAGATCGCCTTCGTAAGGGCTTGGGTCGGCCCCGCATCGGACGGGATCGCCTGCACGAGAGGAACCGCCGGGATCGCGTTTGGCGACACGTCAACGGCGCACAGATCATCTGGCCAATCGCCGAACGCAGCCAGATCAGGATGCGTTTGGTGCAGCTGTCGCGCGGCGTTCAGCACATCATCCAAAGTCATGGGATCACCACGATATTGCCCGTGTGCTGCTTGGCGATGAAAGCTGCTTGCGCCTCGCGCAGCTCCTCCAGAGGATAAGTCGCGGCAAGAGCCGGTTTGATCTCACCCGCTTCGATGTATTTGACGAGGTTCTGCATGACTTGCGGATCAATCACGGTAGAGCCGGTGAAGGTCAGGTCGCGCAAATAGAAGGTGCGCAAGTCGAACTCAACCATCGGGCCCGCGATAGCCCCAGAACAGGTATAGCGTCCGCCGCGCTCGAGGATGTCGATCAGGGTCGGCCAGTAGGGACCGCCGACCACATCTGCGACCACCGTGATTTTTTCACCGCCCAGCGCGGCACGCAGGTTTTCTGGTGCGCGCGGCAGGATCATGTCAGGACCAAGCTCGGCGACGTCGGCATGTTTCGCCTCGGACGCCATTGCGATAACGCGCGCGTCACGCCGTTTGGCCAGTTGCACCAAGGCGCCGCCGACACCGCCCGAGGCTCCGGGCACCAGAACCGTGTCTTTTTCAGTGACGTTGGCTCGGGTCAGCATCCCTTCGGCGGTTGAGTAGGAGCAGGAAAACGTCGCCAGTTCCGCATCCGACAGATCAGAGGTAATCGGCACGGCATTCACGGCCAGAGTGGTGGCGTATTCCGCAAACCCTCCGTCCCGTTCCGAGCCGTAGTAGCCGGTTTTGTCCTTGTTGCCGGGATCATCCGGGTCGCGCAGCCAGCCATCGGTGATCACACGCTGACCGATGCGGGCGGGGTCGACGCCCGCGCCCACGGCAACGATATGGCCACAGATATCCGCCCCTTGAATGCGTGGAAAGGTGATCGGGTTTCCGCCCCAGGTGGGGTCTTCCTCACCCACCTCATGAAACGCGCCGCCGGTGGTCGCGTCGGTGACTGTCTTGGAATACCAACCCGACCGCGTGTTGACGTCCGTGTTGTTTAGACCGCAGGCGGCGACCTTGATCAACACTTCCTGAGCCGCAGGTTCGGGGCGAGGCCAGTCCGGGTGCAGGACCATCTGCTCCAGCCCGCCATGACCCATCGTGACCATGGCTTTCATTGTATCAGGCAGAGTCATTGCGCGGCCTCCAGTACAGCGTCGGGTCGTGGCAGCAGGCTTTGCGGATCATAGGCCGGTTCACCCAATACTCGGGCCGCGCGGGGTTGGCCGTGGATCACGACTTGCAAGGCTGTGCCGGGCGTGGCGGCCTCGGGCTTGATATAGGCAAAGGCGAGGATCTTGCCGACGGTATGGCCGTAGACTACCGACGCGGTCGAGCCGACCACGCGACCATTCAGCATCACGGCCTCGCCACCATGGCCGTCAATCTCGCCATCCGGTTCGATTTCCAGATAAGCGCAAATCCACGGAAGGTCGGTGTTCAGGGTCATTTCCTTGCCCAGATACTCCTTGTCGGTGCGCGCAAAGCGCAGCACGTCCGCCTCGGCCAGAGTGACCTCATTTGTCAGTTCACCCGCGCCTTTGAAGCCTTTCTCCATCCGCATCACGTTCATGGCAAAGCTGCCGTAGTCGGCGATGCCATGCGGTTCACCCGCACCCCAAAGTGCGTTGTAAACGTCGAGGCAAGCGGTGTTGGGCATGTGCAACTCCCAGCCCAGTTCCCCGGCATAGGACATGCGGAACGCCCAGACCTTGTGGCCTGCGATTGTGATTTCCTGCGCGGACAACCAGCGGAACCCGGCATTGGTCAAATCGGCATCGGTGCAGCGCGCCAGTACGTCCCGCGATAGGGGGCCGTTCAGCGACAAGGCTGACCAATCGGACGAGAGGGCGGTAATCTGAACATCCTCATCCGCCCGCTGTTGCGTCAGGTGATCCCGCAGGCGTTGCTCGAAGAACGCCGCACAGACCAGATAGAAGCGGTCTTCGGCCATACGAACGATGGTTGTCTCCAACTCGATCCGGCCCCGGCGGTTCAGCATATGGGTCAGCGTGATCGAGCCCACTTTTTGCGGCATCCGGTTGGCCGTCAGCCGATCCAGCAGGGCGTAGGCATCCGGCCCCGAAACCTCGACCTTAGTAAAGGCGGTGACATCCATGATGCCGACGCGTTCGCGCACCGCTTTGACCTCGGCCGCGACCATGTCGTCGGCGGGCGTGCGGCGGAAGGAATAATGGTCGCGCTGTTCAACCCCATCGCGGGCGAACCAGCGGGGGCGCTCGAACCCATAGACTTCCTCATGCACCGCGCCCTTGGATTTCAGCAACTCATACAGGGGCGATGGCTTGATCGGACGCCCCTCGAGACGGTTGAAATGCGGAAAGGGGATTTCGTGGCGCAGGCAGTAATCTTCCTCGGCCTTGATCACCTGCCAGTCCTTCGTGGCATAGCTGCCGAACCGGCGCGGATCGAACTCGCGCATTGAGATATCGGCGGCCCCATGCACCATCCAGCGCGCCAACTCACGCGTCAGACCCGGCCCCCAGCCAATGCCGATCTGCGTACCGCAGCAGCACCAGTAGTTCTGCACACCCGGCGCAGGCCCGATCAACGGGTTACCGTCCGGCGGGTGCGAGATCGCGCCGTGCACGTCACGCTGAATGCCCAGTTCGGCAAAGATCGGCATACGGTTCAGGCTTTCCTCAAGCCACGGCATCACCCGGTCGTAATCCGCGTCGAATAGCCAGTTCTCGTATTCCCACGGGCAATGATCATGCCAGACCGAGTTCGGGTTCTCTTTCTCGTAAATGCCGATCAGCCCGCGCTGCTGCTCCATGCGGATATAGCCCGAGACTTTGCGGTCATCGCGGATCACTGGCAGTTCGTTGTCCAGATTCTGGAACTCAGGCACCGGTTCGGTCACGAAGTAATGGTGGGTCATCGAGGTCATCGGCAATTGCAGCCCTGACCATTCACCCATCTGCCGCGCATAGGTGCCGCCCGCGTTCACAACATGCTCACACGTGATGGTGCCCATCTCGGTCTCAACCACCCACTCGCCATTCTCGGCCTGAGTGATGTTGGTAGCGCGGCAGTTGCGGAAGATGCGGACGCCTTTTTGGCGCGCGCCCGTCGCCATCGCCATGGTCACGTTGGTCGGGTCCACATGGCCGTCGTCGGGTGTATGCAGCGCGCCCAACACGCCTTCAAGATTGTAGAACGGGTGCAGTTCGGCCACCTTCTCAGGACCGACCAATTCGATGTTGAACCCCAGCGACCGCCCCACCGATAGGGTATGGCGCAGCCAGTCCATCTCATCCTCGGTATAGGCCAGGCGGAAGGACCCGCAGCCATGCCATGTCACCGGTTGACCCGTTTCGGCCTCCAGCTGACCGGAATAGAGACCGATATTGTAGTCCACGCATTTGCCCAGCCCAAAGCTTGAGGTCGAATGCGTGATCTGGCCCGCCGCGTGCCACGTGCTGCCGCTGGTCAGCTCGGCCTTTTCCAGCAGGACGGTATCTTCGCCCCAACCTTCATGCGCCAGATGATAGGCCAGACCGACCCCCATGACGCCGCCTCCGACAATGACCACGCGAGCGTGGGTGGGCAATTTCTTCTCGGACATGACATTTCCTCTTCCCGAGTCGCTTTTCTGCTCGACAGGCTAATTCCACATTTGTACCATCGTCAATCATGAATGACACAAATGTATCATCAATCGTTCTCGACCGCCTTACGGAGGAATGGGAGGCGCTGACGCCCGAGGCGCAAAAGGCTGCACGCTATGTGCTGGAAAACCCCACGGATGTTGGGGTTTCGACCGTGCGCGAGATCGCCGAGGCCGCAAAAGTAAAGCCCAACACGTTCGTCCGGATGGCGCGGCAGGTGGGGTTCGAAGGGTACGAGGATTTCCGCGCCCCGTTCCGCGATGCGATTCGGCGCGGCACCGCGTCGTTTCCGGATCGCGCGCGCTGGTTGCAGGACATCGGCAAGTCTGGCGAATTGGGCGGGCTCTATGCTGACATGATTGGCGCCGCGATCCGAAATATCGAAGACACCTTCGCCGGGATCGATGCCGAGCGCCTGCAATCGGCGGCTGAAGATATCTGGAATTGCCGCCAGATTTTCACGCTGGGCGTGGGCGTCAACAACTCGAACGCGCGCAACTTCACCTATCTTGCGTCAACGGGGATGAAGCAATTCCACGCCATCCCCCGTCCCGGATCAACTCCGGTAGACGATCTGGCCTGGGCCGATGAACAGGACGTGCTGATCGCCATCACATGCCACCCCTACCGGACCGAGGTGATCGACGCGATCAAACTGGCCCGGCAACAGGGCCTGACCGTCGTGGGTATCTCGGACAGCCCGGCCAGCCCGGTCATTCTGAACGCGCAGCACGGCTTTGTCGTGGCCGCCGATACGCCGCAATTCTTTCCCTCCTCCGTCTCGACTATCGCTTTGCTGGAAACGCTGCTGTCCTTTGTGGTGGCCGTCTCCAGCGACGAAATCGTCGAGCGGGTGGAGCGGTTTCATCAACGCAGACACCAACTTGGCCTCTACGCGGAGGAGCCCGAATGAACGCACCCCTGACCCATTCACTGGACGCGCGATACTATACCGACCCCGCGATTTTCGCGCACGAGATGCAGGGGCTGCTGGCCCGATCCTGGCAATTCGCGGGCCACGTGGCGCAGGTGCGCGAACCGGGTGATTACTTTGCGTTCGAGATCGCGGGGCAAAACCTCTTCTGCATTCGGGGTCGCGACGGGGAAATCCGCACATTCTACAATGTGTGCCAACACCGCGCGCACGAGATGGTCAGTGGCGCGGGTAATACCCGCGTGGTCGTCTGCCCCTATCACTCTTGGACCTATGAACTGACGGGCCAATTGCGCGCCGGCCCGAATATCAAATCGGTTCCCGGTTTCGACCGCAGCGCGATCTGCCTGACCTCGGTCCGGACCGAAGTGTTCAACGGTTTCATCTTCGTCAACCTCGACGATGATGCAGCCCCCATGGACGATTGGTATCCCGGCGTGCGCGAGGAAATCGGTGCGTTTGTGCCGCATATCGACGACCTGGAACCGCTGGAATGGGTGGAAATCCCGGAAAACTGCAACTGGAAGGTCAGTATCGAGAATTACTCGGAATGCTATCACTGCCCGACCAACCACCCGACTTTTGCCGAAGGCGTCGTCAAGCCCGAGACCTATGACATTCAGCCCGACGCCAGCGGCGGCCATGTCCTGCGTCATACGACCGAGTGTCAGAGCCTCGACAAGATGACCTACCCCATCGACATGTCCGTGCCTCACGCGGGCGACTACCAGTCGTGGTTCCTGTGGCCGATGTTCTCGTTCCAGTGCTATCCGGGTAACGTACTGAACACCTATCACTGGCGCGCGAATGACGCCGATCACTGCACCGTCTGGCGCGGATGGTATACCGAGGGCGGATCGGAAAGCGCCGTCATCCGCCAACTGGCCGTGCAAGACCGCGAGACAACGGTCGAAGAGGATATCCGTCTGGTCGAATCCGTCCACCGCGGCCTGAAATCCCGCGGCTATCGCCCCGGACCGCTGGTGCTGGACCCCGGCTGTGGGGTTATGTCCGAACATTCAATCGCACGGTTGCAACAATGGATGCGCGACGCCATTGATGGCTGACCTGCCTAATGGCTAGGAAAATACGTCGAATTTTCTTAGCCCGACGCTTAGCCTACAAACAAAACTTCAGAGGTGAAAATGTCAGACCTGTTCAACGAAGACCTGTTTCTGAAAGGCCTGGAACAACGCAAAAACACTCTTGGCGCAGAATATGTCGAAAAGAACCTCGCGGCGGCTGACGACTTCACCCGCCCATTCCAAGAAGCAATGACAGCATGGTGCTGGGGCTTTGGGTGGGGTGATGATGTCATCGACGCCAAAACACGGTCGATGATGAACCTGTCGATGATCGGCGCCCTGGGCAAAATGCATGAGTGGGAAATTCACTGCAAAGGCGCGATCAACAACGGTGTTTCACCAGAAGAGATCCGCGCCATCATCCATGTCATCGGTATCTATTGCGGCGTTCCACAGGCTCTGGAATGCTTCCGCGTTGCCCGTAAAGTTTTGGGCTATTCCTGAACGACCCCATCCAACGCCTGACACTTCGAAATTCAGCACCGTTCGCGCGTACTGGATGTGCCGAATTTTGGTTTGCCTTGCGCCAACTTTGAGCGCGCAGTGATTTGGGACTTCGACAAAGCCCAAACCGCCACACTGCTGGGTTAAAGCAAAAAAAATCGCCCGGCCCTTTCGGAACCGAGCGGTAGAGGGAAAACGAAAAGGAGCACATCACGTGTGCTCCTTTTGCATGGTTACTGGATCAGCCGCAGCTTCTGGATGGAACCGGCAATCGACACGAACGAGTCGATGATCTCTTCGCCGGTAACCTCGTAGTAGTGCGAAGGCGACGAGGCGCATGCCTTAACCTCGGCCGCCGCCTGATCTGAAGTTTCAAACGCAACCGCATAGATGATCACGTTGTTCGCCTTGGCCAGCTCACACTGCTGTTTGAACAGCTGCAAGTTGGTAACCTGTGACGATGTAATGGTCGTGTCTTCGGACGGGCGCGAGACCAGCTCGGTCAGACCGTTTTCTTCTTCCATTTCGTCAGCTGGGCGAACCTGCGGGCTGGTCCGGCCATCGGTCATGATGACGATGTATTTCGACGTGTCCTCATGATCCCAGTTTAGGGGACGGTTCGCGAATTCAGCCGGAACCTCACCCATTGTGCTGAGATAGGCAAAGGCATCGCGCGAAGACGGGTCAAGCAGAGCCAGCGCATATTTCAGGCTGTAATTGGTGCCAGTGCCGTCGAACAGACGCAGGTTGTCAATAAAGCTGTGCAGAGTGACCTCGTCGTTCTGAGCGTATTTGATGCTCATCTCGTCATCCGGGCACCAACCCCAGTTCTGCGTGGTCTCGTCATAGTCCCAATTCACGAAGTACGGCACCTGCTCGGTCGAACCGGATGGCAATTGCGACGTCATGAAATCGGAATATGAAAGTTCCAGACAGGACGATTCATTGTTCGGGATGGTCTGGTAGTATGAGTGGAAATCATTGAACTGCAATTCAGCATCGACATTGTTGAATTTAGTTTCGCTGGCTTCCATGTCACCCGTGACGCTGTAGTATTCGGTTGCTTGCTTACCACCCTTGATCGAAGCACCAACCAGTTCTGCGTCTTCGGTCAGGACAGAGTTCTCGATGGCGAAATCCTTGACGTAGTAATAGTAGGTGTCGACGTCGTCTTTGTCGAAACCATCCACGTCGTTGTCCGGAAAGCTGTCAATCTTTACCGAGTAATCCGGTGAACCGTCGCCGCTGGTGTCAAACCAGAAGACAACGTTGGAAATATCCTGCTTCCAGGTCGGGAAATACCCCTCTTCTGTGGTCGTGCCAAACCGTTCACCACCCAGGTATTCGAACATCGTCGACCCCGGGTTTGTTTGACCCGCGAAAGGAATGACATTGATCGAAGTCTGCTTGTCCGCCTTGGTACCCGTTGTGGGGTCTTCATTTCGGCTAAGACTTTTGGTGATGAACGCCTTGGCGGCAGCTTGCATCAAATCGACACGGTTGTTGCTGCCCATACTGCCCGAAATATCCAGCACCAATGAGATCTCGGTATGGGGCGCAGCTTCATTGGCCGCGGCTCCGATACCCAAAGGAATAGAGTCGATACCACTCAGGCGCATGAATTTTGTATCGTATTCTGCCCCGATCGCTGCGGCGACCGTCCGGTCCTGAAACGCCTCTTGAACAGCTACTGAGCTTTGGTACTCCGACAGCCCCTGCGCCGCCAGATGCGCATTAACCACTTCCTCTGGTGGCAGTGTCTGCTCGAGGTTGGCGGCAGCAAGCACCGCATTGTCAAGAACCCACTGTAGCTTAACGCGGTCGCGCTCATAGTTGGCGACATCAACTGCGATTCCCGTAGCGGCCAGCAACATGAGAAAG
This sequence comes from Ruegeria sp. D3, assembly GCF_056534465.1. NCBI lineage: Bacteria > Pseudomonadati > Pseudomonadota > Alphaproteobacteria > Rhodobacterales > Roseobacteraceae > Ruegeria > Ruegeria sp. D3. Next base: position 22,374 of record NZ_JBQFPK010000003.1, on the reverse strand, counting down.
ACGAAAAGCGCAAAAATCGTCAAAGCGCCATCTTCGCCAGTGGCGAAACGTCCCTTTTTAGAAGGACCACTTAAAATTGAGTTCAGTTGTCTTCTAGTCCGAATTCTGGGCATTTGAATCTCCGGGGCAACGTAAATTTTTTTCACCATTGCCTGAGAATTTGTCCCCAATTTGCCACAAATCGGGTGTTTAGATTACAATAAATGAATGTGAAATGAACTGAAAATTAACGAAGATTTCCTACAGAAAAAGGCTCTAATTAGTCGTTCAATAACAATTAGTTAAATAAATTCATACTGCGTTGAGAATCCCCCTGATCGGTTCATTTTCAATTAATACTTTGAAAAAATAGCTTGAAAATTGCGGTATTTGGGGCGGACTGGAACAATTGGAAAACTCCCGAAAACCAAAGCCTATTTGCCCACGCTGGGAACGGCTACGTCGATTCGGCGAACTAAAGTGGCGTTGTTCTCATTTTCGCAACAACTTTAACGGAAGTTGAATAATGTATTCGCACTTCATTCAATCAAGATTTGGCACAATTCGTATTAATTGAATCTGAACACCTTAGTCGCCCCGAGATTCTGCAAAGGGAATAACATGACAAAGTCTGCCATATTGATTGCAACACCGTGGTCTTCGGTTGAGCGATACACATTTAAGTCGGTCAGGTGCAGCAGCAGCCCTGCGGTGGGAATGCGAGGTCGTGAACGTTTTCCTCCGATCAACATTACGCTTGCGGGCATCGTCAGAGAAATGCGGTTTCAGGAAGAAAATAAACCCGCCGCGCCCAAGTGATTTCGGACCAACATTCTGGCGCTGCTCGCCCCAAAAAAAGGGAAAAGCCCGCTCATAATAAGAGCGGGCTTTAATTCGCGCCTAGAGTGAGTACGGGTGCGCGATCCTTTTCGTCTTCAGTTCACATCCATTAGTCGATTACCGGGCCAGCCAATGTTTTGTAGGTGGATGATAAAGGCTGGCCCGGCTCTCGTTGCCTCCGTGAGATTCAGGGCAATGAGATCATGTCTTATTCGAGCCCGAGCATGGCTCGCACCGTCGCCTCCACTTCGTCGGTTACAGGTTTGTTCGCCGCATCTTCAAGCGCCTCACGCTCCAGGTCTGGCTGCTGTTCAACTTGCTCAGTTAGATCTTCAACTTCTGCAACCGCATCGTTGTAGTCGACAGCATCCTGCAGCTCATCCGCAATTTCCTGCTCCTCCTTTACGGCTTCCGCAAGCTCTGCTTCTGCAATGCCCAACGCCTCTTCGATTGCTTCATCCTCACCACCGGCATCCGCCAGGTCTTGTTCCAGACCGTCGACAACCTCTTGTTTCTCGTCGACATTTTGCTGCGCTTCATCAAGCGCATCTTCGATCTCATCGGTTGTACGATCGGGCTGTTCCAGGCCCGCAAGCGTTTCGATCGCTTCTTCCAGATCCTCTTCGAGGGCAAAACCTGCCAGCACGGTATCACGATAGATTGCGATCCGGCCGACACGGGAATTCGGAGAGGCATTCAACAACGCTGTCGGGCTGGCATTGGCCGCATTCAAGGCACCAAGTTCAGAAGGATGGGCCTGAAGAAGCTCGGACGCTTTGACCTTTTTGCTCCGGCCCTGTGGCCGAACAGATGTTGTCACTTCGGTCACGGCATCTTTCTGCTGAGAGCCAGAGGATACGGAACGGCTGGACTTGGACGATTTCTTGGACGACTTATTGCCTTGGAAAAAATCCTTCAAAGAGAAGCCTTTTCCCCCAAGCGACTTACTTCCCGACCCCGCGGTTTTCTTACCGCTACGGTTGAGTCCCCCTTTGCCCTTTGCGCCATCATTTTTGCCTGCGCCTTGGCCGCCATTCCCTTTGCCGCTGTTACCTTTTTCTCCACCGTTACCGCCGCCATTGCCTTTACCGCCACCGTTGCCCCCGCCATTGCCTTGCCCCCCTTTGGCAAAGGCGGGTTCAGGCACCGCGACCGTCATAACAACAGCAGCAGAGCCAACTAAGGCCACGGCAACAGCAGAAGCTTTCAGGAGGTTTGTCGTCTTGATCTTCATGTTCATTTACTTTGGCCCTCGCGGATCGAAATATTCCGAACGACAGCCCCCACTTAGTCGCCAGAGGCAGAATCACCCCTTTGATTGCATTTGACATGATGCACACTGAACACACGAAAAACTGTTTGTTCATCACTAGTTCACATAGAATTAATTAATCTTTAGGGTGATCTACGCAAAGACAGTGACCGTGATGTTAAAGCTTGTAGCAGTAACGCTTTTTGCCACCCTTCTCATGACTGGTGAGGGGTTTGCTGACGCGCGCGAACTTAAGCAGTCCGAGTTACGCCAGGCGACAAAGACTGGCAGTGCAATTCGGTTGAAAAGAGTTATTCGTGGCGTTGAAAAAGTGTTTGGCGGCACTCCTGTGGACGCACGCGCGTTTCAGACGGACAGGGTCTACTACCGGATTCTGGTCAAAAAACCCAATGGCAGCATTATAAGTGTTATTGTTGATGCCCAGACCGGCGTTGTCGTATCGAATCGATCTAGTGTTGGTCGGCAAATACGCGAAGCGGCTCAGGCGAATAACGGCAAATCGGCCAATTCCAAAAGCCAAGCTGGAAACCGGGCCAACAGCGGAAACAACAATGCCGGTGGAAACGGCAAAGGCAACTCCGGTGGCAATGGTAATGGCAACTCCAGTGGCAATGGTAATGGCAACTCCGGTGGCAATGGTAATGGCAACTCCGGTGGTAATGGTAATGGCAATTCCGGTGGTGGCAACAGCGGCGGTGGTAACTCCGGCGGTGGCAACAGCGGTGGTGGCAGCTCCGGCGGTGGTAACTCCGGCGGCGGCAACAGCGGTGGTGGTAACTCCGGTGGTGGTAACTCCGGCGGCGGCAACAGCGGTGGTGGTAACTCCGGCGGCAACGGTAACGGAAATGGCGGACGCGGAAGATAACCGATGAACATTTCGCCGAAGCATTGTAGTTTTCACCTATGAGAGTATTGCTTGCAGAGGATGAGCCGCATCTTTGCGCTCAGATCAAAAAACTTCTGAACGCCGAAGGCCGGGTTGTGGACGTCGCCCACAATGGGCTTGAGGCGCTTCATCTTGGATCAACTGAACCGTACGACGTGATCGTTTTGGACGTCGGTCTGCCGGAACGGGACGGTATCTCGGTTTTGCGGGAATGGCGCGCAAACGGCGTCAAGACCCCAGTGCTGATCCTTACTGCACGGGATGGCTGGAGCGAACGGGTCGACGGTCTGGATGCTGGCGCCGACGACTACATGACCAAACCCTTCCATATGCCCGAGCTGGCAGCCAGAGTGCGTGCGATCCTACGGCGACAAAGCGGACAGCTTAATCCCCTGATCGAGATGGGGGGTGTGTCACTGGATACCAAAAACGGACGAGTAACCGCGAAAGATGTTCCGGTTGATCTGACTGCACAGGAAATCGCTGTGCTGACCTATCTGGCGCATAACCGCGGCCGTCTGATCTCGCGCACCGAACTTTCCGAGCATATTTACGAATATGATGGTGATCGGGATTCGAACACGATCGCTGTCTTCATCACACGTCTTCGAAAAAAGCTGGGTCCCGAACTGATCAAAACCGTACGCGGGCGCGGCTATATGATCGACAGCGCCTGATGCTGTCACTAAGGGAACGAGCCCTGCTGGGCGGCGTTGCCACGGGTGCCATCTCGGTTGCGGTGGGCACTTTGGCGGTTCTATCCTATATCAACTCAAGGGTCTCGGATCAATTTGACTCCAATCTGCGTGACCGCCACACGCAGCTCGTTGTCGGGCTAAGTGTCACGACAGACAACCCGGATGCATTGCAGGATCTGATGTTCGATCCGGCCTATGGCACACCTTATTCAGGGCGGTATTGGCAGGTGACCAACGGAAGGGATGAGGTTTTCACCTCGGCTTCTCTGTTCGATGAAACCATCGCGGAACCTGTCGTTGCCACGGCGTCTGCAACCTTCTGGAACACAACCGGCCCTGAAGGTGAGGCTCTGCGCAGTATCTATCAGGAAATCTCGTACGAGGACGGAACCGTATGGGGCGTCAGTGTAGCCGAGAGTCGCGACGAGCTCATTGCCGAGCGCCGGGCCGCGCAGCGCAGCCTGCTGCCGGTGTTTACTCTGGTGGGCCTGATTGGGGTCGCCGGATCTTTGCTTTTGATGTCTGCGATCATGGGTCCACTTCGCAAACTTCGTACGGATGTTGCACATCGCTGGGACACGGATGAGGGGCTCAAGCCTGACGACTATCCTGATGAGGTGTCGCCATTGGTCGACGACCTCAACAAACTTTCAAGGCGTAATCGGGATATTGTATCAGGGTCGCGTCGACAAACTGCCGACCTCGCGCATGCGCTCAAGACGCCGACAGCGATCCTTCGTAATGAATTGAGCAGCCTAGCTGAACATGGCGCCACGATCGACACCGCGCAGGAAGCACTGGACAGGATAGACGCTCAACTCAGTCGATCATTGGCACGAATGAGGGCTATGAACACAGCCGAACTTAGCCATTCGCGCGCAGATCTGTCCAATTCGGTGGACCGGCTGTCGCGCCTGTTTTCTCGCATGGCTGAACGTGACGGCAAAGAGCTCGAAGTCATCCGACAAAAAAACCTTTGGGTACGGATGGATCCCCAGGATATCGAGGAAGTCCTGGGTAATTTGATGGACAACGCTGTCAAATGGTGTCGTCAAACTGTGCGTGTTTCGGCGATGGCCAAAAGGAACAGTATTGAAATTCATATCGAGGACGACGGACCGGGTATCCCCGAGGATGACCGGCGCGAAGCTCTTCGATCAGGCGGGCGACTAGACACCTCTGTCGCTGGAACGGGACTGGGGTTGGCGATTGCGGTCGATTTGCTCAATGCATACGGAGCCAAGCTGGATCTGGGCAGATCAAAGGTGCTGGGCGGGTTGGAATGTCATGTTGTGATCAACTCGATCCACAAGAAACCATCAACATAGGCGGAAGAGCACACAAATTCTGTGTTGATGGCGGAGGCGAAGGCAGTACAATTAATCCGTTAAAGCATTATTAAATATAAACAATATTAAATGGATTTTTTTGGAACTACCACCAAATATACCACACCGATCCTAATGTCAGGCGGAGCTTAAACCGAGATTCAAGCAAAGCAGATGATCTGCTTGCTGTCTCATAGAAGCCACTCATGCAGAGCTCAACGTATGCCGGCGATGAGCTCAAAACGGCTATCGCCGCGATAGCCAAGTGCAGTAGATTCTAGAAAAAGCAGATTGCGCATAGTCCACTTACGAGACGAAGCAGATTAGAAAGCTTGCGTTGAACAACGACCACATCGAAGCATTACAACCCGCCTATAGAAGGCAACTCAATCCTCACTCCGCCACAAGTGCTACAATATCACTGCAGGGCTCAGAATGGTCGTGATTGGCCGAATTTATTTTGTTGAATGTTCCTCGATACACCAAAGCGAAAACGGGTGGAGTGAAGTAAAACGATACAACGGTTGACAACAGAACGCCTCCGGCGATTGCCACGGCGAATGGTGGCCAAAATGCACCTCCGCCCAATATCAGAGGCAGGAAGCCGCCAAATGTTGTGACCGTAGTCGAGACAATGTGACGGCTGGAACCAATAACGACGCGAGCCATGGCCGCCTGATCGCCCTGGCTGGCCTGCCGGTCTTGTTGCAACCCAGTCAAGATAATGATTGCAGCGTTGATCGAAACCCCGATTGAACCAATGACCCCAATTATCGCGTTTATTCCAAATGGGAATTGCATAACTGCCAGCGACAACATTGAAAGGCCTGCGGATAGAACGCAAACGACCAAGGTCACAAGTGTCAGGCGGAACGAGTTAAAGGTTAGCACGATGGTCGCGATGGAAAGTGTTACGATCAAACCCACGGACGCGAGCAGATTACCCACGGTATTGGATCGAGCATCACTGTCACCGCCTAAAGTCATCTTGTAGCCTTGCGGCAGATCAAACTCCGACGCGTCAAGCGCTGCTAATACGTCCTGCAATGCTTCTTCAGGCAAAACACCGGGCACTATAAACGCCTGTATAGTGTTCTCGCGCGTGCCATCCGTTCGGGTTATGACGCTTTCGGCCGGTTCGATCACTGGCCGGGCTAGTTCTGACAACGGCACGCCGGGAAAAACTCCGATCGCAGATATTTCAGCAGCGTTCGGCAAAAGGATCGGCATACTGACAATTGCGCTAAGATCTGATCGTACCTCGTCGCCTAAGCGAACGCGTACTGGCAGTTGTTCTGTCCCTTCGATCAGTGATCCGCCGGTAATGCCCACAAGCGCCGAGTCCATCTGGCCAGCTATATCCGCTACATCCAGCCCCAGCAGACGGGCTTTGACTTCATCAATCTCGAACCGAATTTGGGGATTGCCTCCGTTCACACTCGCACGCGCCTGGGTCACCAAATCGAGATTTGCCATGACCGAACGCACTTCGTCGCCCAGATCGCGCAAAACCGTGATGTCCTGTCCCTGAATTTTGACTTCAACCGGTGCGGCGACTGGGGGGCCCTGTACAAGATTGCGAACGATGATCTGAGCGTCAGGAAAGTCGACATCTAGACGGTTCTGCAACGCTCCAACAAGGCGGGCAGCGTCGTCGGCCGTGTCGGTCGTGATCATGGCTTGTGCAAACCCAGGCTCGCGAGAACGGTTACCAACGATGTTGTAGTAGAATGCCGGGCCAGACTCACCCACAGTCCAGTAAACACTCTTGACGCCGTCATCGGCCAGTAGGATTTCGTCAATCCGTCGCGCGGTTGCTTCGGTGGTGGCGATTGAAGTTCCACCTGGCATGTCGACCTCGATATAGAACTGGTTTCGGTCGACGCCCGGAAAGAACTGCGCAGTCAGGGTTGGAAAGGCCGCAAAGCCAAGCACGGGCAAGACCAATGCCAACGCGATGGATCGCACCGGATTAGCAACGGACAATCGAATTGACGCCTCAAACAAGCGGGTAAGCGGGGGGATACTGATACCACGGCTCAGCATTCCTGCGTCAGGGCGATCGGATAGTAACCAGCCGGCAACGGCTGGAGTGACTGTCAACGCCACAACCAAGGACCAGACAAGCATAAGCACGACGGCTATAGCGATAGCACCGACAAAGTCGCCAGCGGGCCCCGGAAGCAAGATCATCGGCGTGAAGGCAAGCGCCGTTGTCACAGTCGACGCCAGCAACGGCGTAGCCAACCGGCGAACAGCATCTCGCACGGCCGCAAGCCGTTCCAACCCATCCTGCAGACGGCGCCGAATTTCATCGGTCATTACGATCGCTGCGTCGACCAGCAAACCGAGTGCAACAATCAGACCCGTTACGGACATCTGATGAATTGGCAATCCAATCATGTTCATTGTTGCCAAAGTTGCCAATGAGACAACCGGCAACACCAAAGCGACAATCGCTGCTGCCCGCACACCCAAGGTAAAGAACAAAACAGCCACGACCAGAGCCACGCCAATAGCCATGTTGATCCCAACCTCTGACAAACGATCCGTCGTGTATTGGCTTTGATCAAACAGCAGTATTTCCTTCACGCCCAAAGGTACCGATGCGGCCCCGGCCTCAAGCTCATCCCGAAGAAAACCAGTCCAGCGGTCGATCTGTACGCCATCCTGCGCCATTACCCCGACTAAAACGGACGGATTGCCGTTGGCAAACGCGATTGAAGACTGCGGTTCGCGCGCGCCACGGTCCACGCTGGCAATATCTCCGAGCTGCACAACGGCACCTTCCGCGTTTTCACGCAGGACGATGCTCCTAATACGGTCCAGAGTTTCAATTTCACCGCTGATGCCTATGGTCAGGTCGACATCGGACTGCAACCGCCCAGACTGAACCTTTCCATCTGCTTCGGCGATTCTCTGCGAAATTTCTGCGGCGCCAAGCCCAAGCGCAGCGGCCTTGTCCATATCGACACTTACGAGCACCTCTTCTTCCGGCTGACCGAAATAGTCCACTGCCCGCGTAGCAGGTATCGCGCGCAATCTGTCACCCAACGCTTCGGCATGACGCGAAAGCAAAGTTATCGGAAAGTCAGGCTCTTCGGCCGCGACCGCAATAACAGCAGAATAGGCAGAAATACCCTCGGCATCGAATTCCGGCTGCCCCACTCCACTCGGAAACTTTTGTCGAGCGTCTTCAACCGCATCCCGAGCCTCGGCCCAAACCTGCTCAATCGTGGCCTCGTCCAGCGTCTCGAGCAATTCCACCGAAACAACCGAAACGCCCGAGCGGGATACAGAACTGATTTCATCCACCTCGGCAATTTTCCGAAGCTCTTCTTCGATTTCTGCAGTAACCAACGCTTCGACCCGTTCAGGGTCTGCACCCGGGAACTGCGTCGTAACAGTAGCGAAGAGGTTGGTAATCGTTGGGTCTTCCTGCCGCCCCAGTGATAGGAACGAAGACAGGCCTGCAGATACAAGCACCATAATTATGAGGGCGACGAGCCGGAGATGGCGAAAGGTAAGGGTTTCCATCATGTCGCTCCGTCACTCGCCAATGGTGAAGTCGACGCGCTGACCGACGGTAACGCGCTGCGGCCCTTGATCAATCAGGACGGTGCCTTCAGGAAAAACGCCTCGCACAAATACACGGTCATCTTCGGCATGAAGCACTTCGACCGTTGCCAGTCGCACAGTCTTCTGCGCGTCGGCAACCAGCAACGTCCATTGCCCGCGCGTCCCCTCTTTTAGTGAAGTCGTGGGCACCCAGGTTCCTGCGTTCTGGACGGGATCAAGTACATGCACCCGGGCAGTTTGTCCGAAGGCAACGTCCGGTCTGTTCCTAAGATCGAAAAGCGCAGTTCGGGTTCGGGTTACCGGATCAATATCGGGTCGCAAAGTTGCAAGGTCGGCCCTATAGCTTTGATCTTCTATTTCAATTTCAACGTCGGATAGCAACGCAGGGTCAACGTCGAGCGGGATACCGATCCGAACCTGCGGCGACACGACCTCGACTATTCCGAAAACCAACTGGCCCGAACGCAAAGTCTCTCCGCCGTCCACGTGCCGAGCGGTTATTTGACCCGCAAAAGGTGCCTCGATGCTGGATTTCGCGATCCGAACGGTGACGTCACGCAATCCCGCATCCAATTCCCCAATTCTGGAAAGCAATTCATCTTGCTGGGAAACTGCCTCATCGAGGCGGGCCTGACTGGTAAAGCCTTGCTCGATGAGTTTAGCGTTTCGCTCGACGGTTTTCTTTGCGAATGCAAGTTGGGCTGCAATGGCATCGCGTGATGCTGACAGTCTTTCGCGTTCGACCTCCAACAAAGCTACGTCCAGCGTTGCGAGAAGCTGGCCCTTAGCGACCTCGTCACCCTCATCCACCAGGATGTGGTCCAGCGTACCATTCAATTCGAAAGAGATATCCGCTGAACGCTGAGGTTCGACTTGTCCGATGAATACACGGTCGACCGTGTAGGCGCTCTCCGACGTGATGAGCGTTGCTGAAACGGGGGTCACTGCGGCCGCTTCCGGTGAAGGAACAGCATCTGCCCTACGATTAAGCTCTGAAGCGCCTAGGTAAACTGCAGCAGCAGCGACGGCAATAAAGCAGATAGTTACCAAGAGACGCACAATACCGCGCAGCATACGCGAAAATAGGTTCGGCTTGGTCGTTTCAGTTGATAAATCCGCAGGACTCGACATTTGGGGACCTCATCAAGTTAGCATCTCTAACATATGTTAGAAGTTCTCACTTTGACAAGGAATACGTGATCTGGCACATGTTGGATCATGAGCAGCACAGAAAAATATCACGCAACAACCAGCCATTCAGTAAGCAAGAAAGCCTACCATCACGGCGATCTCCGCGCTGCGCTGATCGAGGCAACGCGGCAGTTGGTTGAAGAAAAAGGACCAGACAGGTTCTCCGTTTCCGAGGCCTGCAGACGGGCGGGCGTATCGACTGCGGCGCCGTACAAACACTTCAAAGATAAGACAGAAATGCTGGTCGCGACAGTTCTGGAAGGGATGGACCGTCACCGAAGCAAAATGCTAGCAGCGCTTGACGGCATTCCTGAAGGATCTCCCGAGCGCATTACTGCAATCGGTATGGAGTATATTGCTTTCGCCTTAAGTGAGCCCGGGATATTCAGATTAAAATTTGGCGGCTTTACAGACCGCATCGCGGATCCCCGACTGGAAGAAGGCGGTCAGCAAAACTTTTCGATTCTGCTAATTGAGGTTGCAAAATGCCTTGGGGAACCGGGAATCACAGAAGAAGTCCGTCGTCGTGGTTTTTTGTTGTGGAGCTTCGTGCACGGGCTGTCTTTCATTCTGCACGATAGGAGACTTGCGGAAAAAGGCGAAGAGTTTGATCTGCACGCTATTCTTGAGGACGTTTCGGAAAGAATTCTGAATTAATCGTTCTTTATCGAAAAAACGTGACTGGCCGCTGATAGGATACAATCTAGAGCATTATCACGCAGACTTCGACGCGACTGCCTAGGTTCACAAAAATAGGCATTAACATTGCGTACCGAATGTCCGTGCTACAGCCAAGGTACTTTTGCGCCAATGCTAAGTACTGAGATCCGCTGTTCAAACAAAAAACGCTACTGACAGGAACGTTGGCGCAGCGGTCACTGAGGAACTACGCACAGAACGTCTTCTTCGGGCCGCTAGTTACCGATGCAGCGCGGTCAACCGACGGCGACTACGCACGGAAAGCTGACTTCGCAAAGCCTCGCGCTCGGCCCGCAGATCGTGAACACCACCTGGCAAATTCCTGCCGGGGAATAAACTGGGCTCTTTTCACAGGCCGAAAGATCGCCTTAAAACTCTAAAACCACTCATACCGGCAATGTAGTTTCTTGCAAAACAGCGACAGCAAAACGAATGCCAAATGGCAGCGCCTACCCGGCGCTGCGCGTACTGCGTTTGCGATGGGGTTTTTTGTTCTTGTATCTGCCTGTGCTCAGAGTTCAAAGGACGCGGATCTCGACCCAGAACGTCAGTCCATGGCGTTGCTCGAGGTCTCACAAAAACAAGCTCGAGGACAAAGGGTGTGGTGCGTACCCTACGCACGCAACCTCAGTGGCATCGAAATTCGCGGAAACGCCAAGGACTGGTGGGGCAAAGCGCGCAATAATTTTGAGCGAGGCAGTGAACCGGTTGTCGGAGCGGTCATGTCCTTTAGAGCAACCCGAGGGATGCCCCTTGGTCACGTGGCTGTCGTATCCGATGTTATCACCGACAGGGAAGTCGTCGTAAACCATGCCAACTGGCACCGCAACAAGGTATCATTGAAAATGGGCGTCAAGGATGTATCCAAAAACAATGATTGGACGTTGGTCCGGGTTGAAAGCCATCCGGGGAGATATGGCAGTTTTTACCCGGTGAACGGTTTCATTTATCCCAAATTCGGCGGTTAGCCTTCATCAATTATACGTCGCATCGCGCGCAAATCCGACGGATGCGTCACAAGCGGCCGGCGGGCGCAAGCGGGTCAAGGACAGAAAAGACGGCTTACCCTTCCAGCATTGTTTTTTGGTGTTGGCTGTATCCACCTACCGCTAGACTACGATCATGCTAAGGTCAGCCGCCTTCAAAACCATCATGCTTGCGCTTGTCATCGCGCTCGTCATCATTGGAGTTTGGCTCACGATTCAAAGACAAAGCCTTCCCTGGAACTGGGCAGAGCTTCAAAACTTCCGTGAGAAAGAAATACCCATCCCGTTGGCGGCCGCTTTCCGGGATGACGTCGGGTTTGTCTGCATAAACACACCTTACTCTGACCCGACACAACTACCGAAAGACAGCTCTACGTCACTGGTTGATCAGCTCGACATCTCTTGAGTGCCGGAGAACGCCATTCGGTTCTCGCTGTTCAACCCGGAAATGAAGCTTATTCATGAATACGACCAGCCTTTTGTTACCGACCAACTTGTTTTTTCCAACACTGGATTACGCGGCTTTTGCGGGCCGGCTGGAGCGCTCAGGCTAAGAGTTCATGGCGCGCCCGAGCGGCTTTTGATCAAACTGTTGTACCCTGACTAACGGGCATCCGCCTTCGCGATTAGAAAAACAAACCTTGGTTCAAGATCGGCAAGCTGCAGAAAAGTCCGCAAAATAGGCATTCAACCTACTTGGCCGCGCCAGAGGGAACCGCAAGCGGCTGCTTTGGATTCGCGTTAGACCTAGTAGTGGACAGGCCCCCTCCGATTGATACTCTTCTTGTTCATACGCGCAAAGGAGCTTGGCAATGCATCCGACTGAAAAGATCGTAAGGCAATTCCACGAATCTTGGGACATGCGTGATCCCGAACGCGGCGTTGCTGTTATTGCGAGCGACTGCCAGTTCGAGGATATCCCACGAAGCGAGAGCCAGATCGGACCTGAGGGCTACAGAATGGACTATGAACGCTGGCGACGCGCGTTCCCCGATGGAGAGGTGAAGGTCACAAACGTAGTAGTAGATGGTGACAGAGCAGTGGTTGAGTTTATTAATCGCGGAACCCATACCGGCCTTCTTGAGTCTTCGCTTGGATCGTTCGAACCAACTGGTAGGTGGCAAGAGACGCGCTATTGCAGTGTTATGCGGGTCAAGGATGGCAAAGTAGTAGAAGGTCGGGATTACTACGATGCTGCTTCTATCGCTCAGCAGCTGGGTCTCGTGTCATGACGAAACATCTCAAGGCATACTGGCCATCTCGCTAACTAACGTTGAACGTCGGCTTGGTCTACACAGCGGTCACTGATGCACTGCGCCGCGAACGACTGCTCTGAGCCCGAAGGCGACTTAGAAATTAAGTGCAGCATTTGTCGCTAAGGGCGGCAAACGGAAGTTCGCTGCGGATAGCACGGAGGTCTCCTTTCCCATCGATTGCTCCCGGCGAAGGGCTCGCCGGTTCATGCATCTCTTCGGCATTACCTTGGGCGACCGAGGTCCCAAGAGATTTCGGTAGCTGAAAAGTCGCAGCGGGGTCAGGCTAATCTGCAGGCGCACCGGCAATTTGGGCCTCTTGTGCCTCCTTCTTGCGCCAATCTTTCGGGGACATGCCGAAGTTCCGCGTGAAAGCACGGGTCAGGGCCGATGTTTCGGATAAGCCGACCAATTGGGCAATCTCTTTGATCGAGTGATCAGACCCGGTGAGCAACTCCGAGGCCCGTTCCATCCGGAGTCTGTTGATCACCTTGGAAGCCGTTGTCCCGTAGGAGGACAAGCGCTTGTTGAGCACCTTGGTGGTGATGCTGCACATCCGGGCGGCCTCGCTCACCGTCAGCGCCGGATCGGACAGCCTTGACCGCACGAGAATTTCGAAGCCTTCGAGGTAGTCCAGGGGCACATCGACCTGAACCGGTTCTTCGATATCATTGTCGTGGTTCGCGAGGACCTCGGGGTTGATTGGAAGCGACAACCAGGCCACCGGAAAGCGGATCGAGAATCCCCTGTTGTTGCACTTGATGCCCCGCACGCCATGAAACTGCTCCGGCAATAGGGTCGGGTCACACAGGCGCAGAACAACCTGGGTTGGATCCCATCTGAAGTCGAGAACGCGGTGCAGCAGGGAGATCCAGATCCCAACGAGAAAGGCGTCCGAATGGCTCGGCGACGCCTCGGGTTCGAAGTTGCGGCTGGTGGTGAAGTAGGCGTGTTCCTCCTCGATCACGAGCCGGAAGGACACCGCGTTGCTTTCCTTCGAGACGATCTGGGTGAACCGGGTGAAGAAATCGCCAAGGGTCACCGACTGGCCGAGGAGCGCGCCACGCGGCAGGAAGTTCAACAGGTCTGTCTGTTGCCCAGCCAATGCGCAGATATCTGGCCGTGTCACATCGGCGATAGTGGTCAGCGCTGCATAGACCGTGTCATGCGGGATGAAGGCGGCCGGGTTCAGGACCTGTTCCTCGCACAGACCATGCAGCCCAAGCGCGAAGGCGGGGTCCACATCGAGCCGCCGCATCATCGCCACGACCGGACCGAGAACCGTAGCACGCACGAGGGACAATCCGTCCTTTTGTTCTCCTTGCGGCATCCACATCACCCTTTCGCTCTCCACCACGCTACGGGCGCGCGCGCCTGAAGGCCAAGCAGAAATTGGCTGAAATTGACCGGATCGGGTCAGAAAAACGCACCACGGGATCAGCGGGTCAAAAGAATCTCGGGGCACATGTGCATAGTGGGAGGACCGGTCCGCAGGAAGACCGACCCTTGGGAGGACACCGAATGACAACACTCAACCTGAAGGCGTTGCTGCCGGCCATGTCCATGGCAGTTGCGTTGACGACCACCGCTATTGCGCAGGATATCCCCAACATTCCATCAGAGGTCACGCTGTTCAAAAACGTGATGGTCTTCGACGGGGTGAATGACGGCTTGAAAGATGTCGACGTGCTCGTCGTCAAGAACAAGATTCACAAGATTGCAGAGGGCATTCCCGAATCCGGGACATGGGAGGTCCAGGTACAGACAGGCGGAAGCAAGCGCCTGCCCGACCCTGTTGGCGGTATCGACGGCTATTCTTTCACTGTCCAGACCGAACGCGGAATCGAGACCAAAGAGGTCAAGGTCAATGTGATCGACGGCGGCGGACGCACCTTGATGCCGGGCCTGATCGACAGCCATGTGCATGTGAATATGTACAAGGATGGCACGATCCCGGGCCTTCAGGACACGACTTGGGAAGAGATCGGCGCACGTTCTGCGGCCTTTGCGCAGGAAATGCTGGCGATGGGCTTCACAACGGTGCGCGACATGTGCGGTGCACATGGTGGACTTCGTGCGGTAATCGACGAGGGTTCGCTTCCCGGACCACGGATCTACTCATCCGGTGCCTGCCTCAGCCAGACCGGTGGTCACGGCGACTGGGGGATCGCCGGGCAGCGCAAGAACGAAAGCAATCTTGAACGTCTGGAGATCACGCGGCTTGTCGACGGCCCTGCCGAAGTACTCCACGGCGCGCGGCGTAACTTTGCGCTTGGGGCCAACTACCTCAAGATCATGGTCAGCGGCGGTGTGACCTCTATCAAGGACCCGATCTACCAGTCCGCCTTTACTGACGCGGAGATCGCCGCAGCCGTCGAGGTGGCCGGGGACATGGACTCCTATGTCGCCATGCATGTCTTCATGGACAGCGACCTGTCGCGCGCGCTCGATCTCGGGGTCAAGGTGGTGGATCACGGCCTGACCATCACGGAGCCGACCATGCAGAAGCTGGTGGAAAAGGGGGCATTCTTCTCGCCCAACTTGACCGCGCTGGCGCCCGAGGCGCTGGAGCATCCGATGCATCAGGACCCGACCTTCCCGCCGACGGCGAAGTTCCTGTGGTTGCGGAAAAACAGCGAGCAGTTGTTTGATCTGGTGCGGAAGTACAAGCCGAAGATGGTGTTCGATTCCGACTACGTGCTGCTGACCGGTGTGCCGTACCGGCAGTCGATGGACTTCACCAAGGCTTTCATGGCGCGTGAGTTCGGCAACCTCTGGGCCTTGCAGATGATGACCTCGAATGGCGGCGAGCTGGCCGCGCTGACGGGACGCGGAAACCCCTATCCCGAAGGCAAGCTCGGCGTAATCGAAGAAGGCGCCTATGCCGATATCCTCATCGTTGACGGAAACCCGCTCGAAGACATCACGGCCATCGGCGCTGTCGATACATGGTTTGATGCCGAACCGCGCGGGCAGGAGGTGCCGAGCATTCGCGTGATCATGAAGGACGGCAAGTTCTACAAGAACACGCTGGACTGAACGTTTCGGCGGGGCGCTGGCCCCGCCGTCAACCTTCCGGAGGGGCAAACTCATGAAGCATATTTTCAAGTCCACATTGCTGGCGGGAGTGGTGACGCTCGCCGCAGGCATGTCCTTTGCGCAGGACGAAGCGCTGCCGCAGACCCTGTTCACCAATGTCCATGTTTTTGACGGCGTGAACGAGGCGCGGATCGAAAACGCCAGCGTTCTGGTCGAAGGCAACCTGATCAAGGAGATTTCGACGGACGGGATCGAAGCGCCCAACGCAACCATGATTGACGGCGGCGGGCGCACGCTCATGCCGGGGATGCACGACCAGCATGTGCACCTTACGGTTTTCAACCCGCTCAGCGACGGGTTGCGCCAGAACATCACGCCCTTCCATCTTGGCGGCGTCGCAACGATCCGGTCCGAACGCATCCTGATGAACGGATTCACGACGGTTCGCGATCTGGGCGGACCGGCAAAGTCCATCGCGCGGATCATCGATACCGGCATGTTCCCCGGCCCGAGGATCTATTCTTCCGAGGCTTTCATCACGCAGACATCGGGCCATGCCGATTTCCGTAAGCTGAACGACCGGCATCCTACCCTGTCGGGGCAAGGTCCATTGCATTGGGTCGACACGGATATGAGCTTCATCGCGGATGGCCCGGAGCAGATCCGCATGGCCGTGCGCGAGAACCTGCGCCGCGGCGCAACCCAGATCAAGATCATGGTCAGCGGTGGTGTGACCTCGGAATTCGACCCTCTGCATTCACTGCAATATCAAGACGACGAAATCCAGATGGCGGTGAAAACGGCCGAGCAATGGGGCACCTACGTGACCTGCCACGTGTTCACCGAACAGGCGATCCGCAACTGTATCGACAACGGGGCAAAAACCGTCGAGCACATCCCGTTTCTGACTGCCGAAGTGGCCGAAGAGATGGTCGACAAACAAGTCATGTTCGCAACTGCGGTAGCACCGGTCTACTCGGTTTCAACCGAGCAGGCAGAGGCGTTTTATACGCCAGCCTCGTTCGCCAAATGGAAGAGCGTCCGTGACGCCGCCGCCAACATGATCGAGGTGATCCAGACGACACCGGGCATGATCGACCTCTACACGCTAGGCACCGATCTCATCAACAACTGGGACCAGACACTTGAGCAGGACAAGAAAATGAACGACGAGTTCAAATACCTGCACGAGGCCAAGTTCAAACCCTTTGACATTCTGCGGATGGCCACATCGAACGGCGCCCGCATGAACCGGCTTACGGGCCTGAACAACCCGTACCAGGATGGCCCGCTCGGCGTGGTCGAGGAAGGCGCTTACGCGGATCTCCTGCTGGTCGATGGCAACCCGCTCGAAGACATCCTGCTTCTGGCCGATCCTGATCCCAACCTGAAGGTCATCATGAAGGACGGCGTGATCTACAAGAACACGCTGGACTGAGGTGAGCACGGGGCGGTCTCCCTCGTCCGCCCCGCGTTTTCATCCGACACAAGTATCCGGGAAAGGACAGACTGTGAAACATCTCGCCTTTGGTACTCTCATGGCCCTCTGCGGCTCGATGGCCACCGCCGAAGACGCTGCAAACATGCGCACCTTTCTGTTCATCGGCACTTCCAACAGCGCCGCCTGGGAGATGCAGATCGCCAATCCCGGAGACCGCGCGGCCTCGGTGAAAGGTGGGATCGAGGCGCTCGGTGGAGAGCTTCTGAGCTACTACTGGGGGCTGGGGAACGGGAAGAACTACATCACCGTGGCCCTTCCGGACGACCCGACCTTCATCCAGGCCTTTTATGTCAGCCGCCTCGGCGACGGGCTGCTGACCGAATACCAGATGATCGAGTTGATGAGCAGCGCCGACATGGCCGAAGCCCTCGAGCGGGTGCAGGAGATCAAGGCGCAGGACGATCTCAAGTAACCGAAAGACGACGGAGAGGACGACACAATGAAACGAACAACAGGGCTTGCTCTTGCAGTGGTGGTTCTGGGTGGCCCGGCAATTGCTCAATCCGCGCCAAGCGACGAGGAGATCGCCGCCCGCATCGAAAAACTGGTCGAGATGGCCGACCCGCGCGGCGATGAGGCGCGTAGGGGCGATCTGGCATATCGGGAGCGCTATGCCGACGCCTTCATGATCGACGCGTTGGCGGTCGGATCGCCGGGGTTCGAGAGTATTGCTTTCCTGCTGAAGGATTGGGAGAGCCTTGCGGATCATTACGAGGGGTCCGGGTTCGCGGCCTTCAGCACGACAATTTCGAACGGCTCGGAAGGCGCGCTCGCGGTGCTGGAACGTATCGACGTGATGCAGAAATGGGTCGAGGAGAACGCTGAGCGCTTCGTGATTGCCACGACCGTTCAGGATCTGCGGGATGCCAAGGCTGCCGGAAAGGTCGCGATCATGCTCAATTCCCAGAGCATGGACATGCTGGATGAGAACCTCGAAAACGTCCAAAGATACTGGGATCTCGGCATCCGGCAGATGAACTTCAGCTACAACCAGACCGGCGCCTATTCCGCCGGCATGGTCGCCAACGATCCGGCTATTCCCGATAACGGCGTGACCGAGTTGGGCTACAAGGTCGTCGCCGAGATGAACCGTGTTGGCATGATCGTCGATTGCTCGCATTCCTCCTGGCAGACCTGCCTTGACGCCGCCGAGATCACCGCGAAGCCGATGATGATCTCTCACAGCAACTCTGATGCGCTCTTTGGCAATTTCCGAAACGTCACGGACGCGGCCATCCGCGCGGTTGCGGCAACCGGCGGCGTGGTGTGTGTCAATTTCCTTGGCGGCTTCCTGAATCCGCAAGGGGACGCCACCCCCAAGGCGATAGCCAAGCATATCGACTATATCGGCCAGATGGTCGGCAAGCAGGCGACATGTTTCGGTGTTGACTACGTGGAGAACTACGGTGTCGCCCTCGGTCCGATCATCAGCAACCCGGAGAAATACCCGCCGGCGCAGGGCTATGGCCTGCCGACGCAAATGGCGCCGCCCGCCGATGCCTGGGCTGTCGCGCAGGTTCTGGAAGACGAGCATGGCTGGAGCGAGGCCGAGATCCGCGCGTTGATGGGCGAAAACCTCATGCGCGTCTACGAGGCCAACTGGGGCGGGTAGGTCTTCTCCAAGGCTGCGAAAGTGTTGCGTTGGGCGGTCAATTGATCGCCCGAGCAGGGGACGAACAGGGAATGGAACACCAGATGATATTCAACCATGCCCGCAGGGGCCGGCGACACTCATGTTGATGATCGCAATTGGCCTGCTGTCCGCGTTCTTCTTGTTCGCCAGTTCGATCAAGATCCTTGGCTGGCAGAAACTCATCTTCGAAACGCAACTGGCGATGTTCGTCAAATACGGGCTGAATCGTCAGATCATGGCGCTTGTCGGGGTCGTCGAGCTGTTTGGGGCGGTGGCGATCTGGTTTCAGGGCAGCCTGCTCGGGCCGCTCGGGGCCGCCGCCCTTCTGGGCACGTCGCTTGGCGCAATCGGCTGCCACCTGATCTGGGACACATGGAAAGACGGCGTGCCCGCCATGATTACCGCCACCTTGTCGGCCTTGGTTCTCTAGTCCGGTCGGGATGTGGTTCTGGCGATACTTGCATAAACAGGCCGAAGAAAACCAAAAGCAACAAGAGAGAACTGACATGGGACAGGCAAGGCTTCTCGGTACGGTCATCGTTGCTGGCTTCTGGGTCTCAACCGGAGCCATCGCGCAGGAAAGCCCGCCACCCTCCGCCCTGGAGGCCGCCGCCGCAGTCTCGCTGGGTGGCCCGGCCTCCACGCAGGCCCAACTGGAGCAGGACCGGATCCGACGGTTGCAGGACTCTCGCTGGCCGGGGCTGGATGCCGCATTGGACCCCTTGGAGGCATCGCGACAAAGCTTTGCCGAACGCACCGGCCTGAACCTTTCCTTTGATTACCAGGCCTATTATCAGTCTGCGACCGAGAGCCTGACCGATATCGAAGAAGCCGCTTTGGGCCAGGCCCGCATTCTTGGCCAGTGGACGCTGCTCAACCGCGGTGGTGAAAACCCCGGGCAACTTGTCTTCTCATTGGAGAATCGCCACCTGCTTGGCACAGACATTGCGCCCGGAGGGCTTGCCGGAGAGATCGGCTATGCGGGCGTCACCGCAACGACTTTCAGTGACACCGACACGACCCTCTCCGTCGCCTACTGGTCCCAGACTCTCGCCGGCGGGCGGGCCGGCTTCGTGGCCGGCCGGATCGATCCGGGAGACTACTCGGACATCCTCGGCTACGTGAACCCACGCACCACGTTTTCCAATTTCTCGATCCTGTTCAGCCCGGTCCTGCCGCTCCCCGATCCCGGCTTCGGAATCGCGGGGGGCGGTTTCCTGACCGACCAGATCTATGCCCTCGGTGTCTTGTCGGACGCGAACGGCTCGCTGACCGATGTCGAGTGGTTCCCCGGTGGCCCCGAATTCTACAAATACGCCGAGATCGGATGGACCCCCGAACGCTCGAAGCGTTTTCTAACCAACGTTCACCTCGGCGTGTTTCACGTCGACGAACGCGCAGAGGCGGGCCTGCCGGAAAGTTACGGGGCGATCCTGTCAGCCAACCACACGATAAACGAGGAGTTCATGATCTACGGACGTTTCGGCTGGTCGGAGGGGGAGGCGCCGATCGCCCGGCGTGCGGCCAATGCCGGTCTTTTATGGCGGCCGGGCCTCTATGACGACCTGTTCGGGTTCGGCGCAACGGTCGCTGCCCCGGTGGATGAAACACTCGACACCCAGACGACGATGGAAGCCTTCTACCGGTTGGACCTGTCGGACAATGTCGCCCTGACGGCGGATGTCCAGCACCTGATCAACCCGGGCTTCAACGATCAGGACCCGACCGTGTTCGGCCTGAGGCTGCGGATCAATCTTTGACCCGCAATGACTTTCGGCGCGCATTCCCGATGCCCGGCGTCCGTGCCGGTTGTCGAAGCGGTGCCTGGTCAGGCAGTGAATTGACCTGCCTGGTTACAACAGTCTGCGGCTTGATGAACAGAAACCTGCGTGTTCAGCGTATGTAGCTCAACTTGCCGACTTGCTGTGTTTCCGAAAACTGCCGTTCCCGGTGTGTGACCCAAGAGTCCGCTAAGGGCCGATTGCGACCTCTTGCACTAAGAGACCGATTGGCGGCTTCGTCCGCAGATCAGTCATTCGTGTCTGGCGCGGCGAATGACCGCGTTGAGCCCATAGTGACCGATGCTGCGCGATCAACCGACGGCGGCTATGCGCAGAAAGCAGACTCTGCAAAGTCCGGTTGACCACATTGTCCACCAAAGGCGACAGTTCTGCTTCGCGACTGGGCTATACATAGCCCTCAAAGCGTATTGTTTGCGGGACTTCAGTTGCACCGTTTTCCTGAGCGAGTAGGGCGCGTGCTGACGAAAAGGTAGCAAGCGCAAAAAGAACAAGAAGGGCCTTTATCATCGTAGCGCCTCGGATCCGGGTTTTGAACTTGGGCCGGGGTTCACAAATGATCGCCCCGGCCAGCGTCAGGGCAAACGAGGTAGTTCTTGCCCTGAAACATCGTACTTTCGCCTAATTTAGAAGATCACCGACGATGCCGACGGCATCGACCACGGTAGACAGGTCATTCGTAACTTCGAGGACTTCGTCATCGACCAGAATGTAGCGGTTTCCTTTGCCCGGCTCCCCAAGCTTCCATTTGGAAAGGTCCCCAATATCCTCGAACTCCAGGTCAGATGGGAGCTTGGCACCGCGCGTGTAGCGCTTGATCTGTCCAGGTGGTACAGCTTTTGGGCCTTTGCCGGGTTTGTCTTCTATCTGAATGCTGACATCACCGTTCTTGCCCCCCTTGTTCGGCTTTTTACCCTTGTTGTCTTTGGCATGGGCATCGCTGCCTCCAAGGATGAAAAACACAACTGCTAAGGCTGCAAGAATTCCGTATGCAATCTTCATAGATTGTTCCTTTGCTTCCCAACTTCATTCGACCGGCGTTGAAAATTCCGGCACGCGCTTGATCTCTCTTAGTTGCCCTTTGGCACACCCCTTAGTGACTGCCTTCACCCCGCATTAGAAAACGATCCGGGTTCTTAGACCGAACAGGGTAATCCGGTCCTGATCGGGATTTAGAAGCGGGTCGGAAATGAATTGTACCGATGGCGTGATCTGCAGTCCGGGTGAGATTGAAAAGCGGTAGAAAGCTTCAAGCGTGAACTGATCGCCATCTATGCCTCTTGCTTCGGCCCAGTTTAGGCCCAGACCGGCCAAATCGGTGTTGCGACCATAGTAACCGAGACCGGCAGAAATCGACCGTTCATAAAGCGCTGCGGTTCCCTTCGAGGCCCCTGCACGGAAGAACGGCATCCATTTATTGTCAACAAACCATGCGGCGGAAAACGCTGCGCCGTAATCTTCTGCTCGACTGCCATCGTCAGCCGCATCCGCATGCCAGAGGGTCAGATGGATATTGTCGAAGTAGATGCGATCAAAGCCGGACGTGTACCCAAGTTCGAGCGACTTGAAGAGATTGCCGTCGCTAAACACATCAAAGTTTGGATCGGACGGGTCGGCGTTTGCGTCTGATACGCTGGCAACGGCGTAGAGGTTCTCGCTCAGCTTTACCCCACCGGCAATACCAAGGCCT